>NZ_JBSFRG010000012.1:0-151349 GCF_053589115.1 Rhodococcus sp. NPDC003383
CAAACCCCCCCCGCCCCCCCCCCCTTTTCACCCCCCCGGGGGCTTTTTCGAGGACCCCGCGGCACACTACACGCCCCACGGCAGGAAGGGCGTCAGAATGCGCTGCGCCCGCCGTCGACCGTGTGGATACCGCCGGTCACCCAGTCCGCCTCGTCGCTCGCCAGGAACAACGCCAGCGACGCGACATCGTTCGGCGTACCCAGCCGCCGCAACGGGAAGCGGTTCGCGACCTCCGCGTCGATGGCCACCTGATCGGCGTCGTCGGTGGCCGCACCGCGGTCCACGCGTGAGCGGTACACCAGCGGCGTGGGGATGGTCCCGGGACAGATCGCGTTCACGCGGATGTTGTCCGGGCCGTACGTGACCGCCATCTGCTTGGTCATCGCGATGACGCCGCCCTTGGCCGCCGTGTACGGGAAGATACCCGGCAGGCCGATCAGGCCACCCATGCTGGCCTGATTGATGATCGATCCGGTCCGCCGCTCGATCATGTGCGGAAGCGCGTACTTCGACGTCAGCCACACGCCCTTGAGGTTGACGCCGACCACCTTGTCCCACTCGGCTTCCGTCGTGTCCGCCGCGTCCCCGGCGCCGTTCACGCCGGCGTTGGCGAACACGACGTCGAGCTGCCCGAATTCGGCGAGCGTCTCGTCGATCATGCGCCGGGAATCGGCATCGGAGGTGACGTTCGCTGTGACGGGCAGCGCCCGGCCACCCGCCGCCGCGATCTCGTCGCACACCGCGGTGGCCGCGGCGAGATCGAGGTCGACGACCGCGACCGCGGCGCCTTCCTCCGCGAAACGCAGGGCGGATGCGCGGCCGAGGCCGGAGCCGGAGCCGGTGACGAGTGCGGTCTTCCCCGCAAGGCGTCCATTCGAGGACAAGAGTGTTCCTTTCTTTCCGGCGTTGCCGCCGAACAGGATTCGAGAGGTGAGGCGTTCACGCCATGAGTGCGGTGAACTTCCAGTCCAGCACCGGTGCCGGCTCGGCACCCGCGCGGTGCGCGAAGACGAGCGAACGCAGCTTCAGGACGCCGCCACCGCCGGGGAGCGCGGTGGCGGACTCGATGTGCAGGTCGCTGGTGAGAGTGTCGCCCTCGTGCACCGGACCGGTGTGGTCGCAGGACTGCCAGCCGAGCACGGTCACGAGGTTGGGCAGCGCGCGCGTCGCCTGCGACAGTGCGAGACCGATCGTGTGGCCACCGTAGACGAGGCGGCCCGCGGCGCCCACCCGCTCGTCGTGGTGTGTCGCGGCGATGTTGAGCGTCAATCGTGCGAGTTCCGGTGCGCTGGAGACGACGTCGCCGCTCGATCGCAACACCGCACCCGCGACGGACGGGTCGAAATGTGTGCCGGGAACGCGTTCGCGGTACTCGGCGAGATTCCAGTCCACGGGAGCCGCCCAGTCCGGTTCGTCCTGCGGGCCGATGGACGACAGGTCGTCGGTGCGGATCACGGTCGCGGGGTCGGTCGCCGGGTTCAGCGGGAGCATCGCACAGCGGTAGAAGTCGAGCACGGTGCGGCCCTGCTGGTCGACCGTGTTCATCCGCAGCGCGGCCAGGCCGGTCGCGGCGCGGCCGGGTTTGACGGAGTTGCTCTTGAGGCCGACGACCTCGGTCGTGGTGTAGAGGGTGTCGCCGATGCGCGGGAACCGGTGGAAGCGCAGGCCCCGGTAGAACAGGTTGGCCTTGACATGGTGGGTCGCGAGCGTGGACTGACCGATCGCGAGATCGGTGACCAGGCCGGCGTGCGCGATCGGCCCGGCCGCGACCGCGGTGGACAGGTGCGTGTCGAGCGCCAGGCGCAAGCGATCACCGAGGATCGCCTGGTGGGCCGCGGCGAGACCGTCGGTGAGCGTGACGGCGGGTGCCGTGTCGAAGACCTGGCCGACCGTCAGGTCGTCGAGGTAGGGTCCGCCGACGGCGATGGCTTCGGTTGCGGGAGTGGTCATCTCAGGATCCGATCTTCGACAGGGTGCGGCGGGCGGCGACGGCGACGGCTTCGTCGAGCATCTGTCCGTCGAGCTGGGCGGCCCCGGCGCCGCGAGCCTCGGCCTCCTCGAGCGCGGCCAGGACCTGTCGCGCGGCCTCGGCCTGTTCATCCGTGGGGGTGAATGCTGCGGCAGCGGAGTCGATCTGGGCGGGGTGGATGACCCACTTGCCGTCGAAGCCGAGGTCGGAGATCCACCGGGCGCTGTGGCGGAACGCCTCGTCGTCGGCGATGCCGAGGAACGGTCCGTCGACGGCCTGCACACCCGCGGCGCGGGCGGCGTGCAGCACCCGATCCTGCACGTAGATCCAGTGCTCGGGGGCGGCGGTGCGGGAACGGCCCAGGGCGGCACCGAGATCGGCGTATCCGATGATGACACCCGCCACGCGCGCACCACAGACGATCTCGTCGATGCGCTGCACACCCGCGGGTGTCTCGATGAGCGCCTGTACGACGGCGTTCGACGAGCCGAGGATGCGATCGGCCTCGGCGAGGTCCGCCGCGCTCTCCACCTTGGGGATCACGATCGAGGCGAGGGCATCGCCGAGTTCGGCGCACGCCCGCAGGTCGTCCTCGAACCAGGGGGTGCCGCGTCCGTTGATGCGCACCGACACCGTGCGCCGGCTGCCGTGCTCGCGGACCAGGGGGGCGACGAGGTCGCGGGCGGCGTCCTTCTGCGCGGGGGTGACGGCGTCCTCGAGGTCGAGGACGACTTCGTCGGCGGCGGAGGCGAGAGCCTTGGACGCCTTGCGTTCGTCGGAACCGGGTGCGACGAGCACCGCTCGCCTGCGGACGTGTTGCTCGGGAGTCACGGAGAACCTCATGGAGAGTCGGAGCGGCAGGAACGGCGCTAAATGTACGGCCATTGTGTGGGGTTGCGCCACCCCATAGGTAGGCGCAGCGGGTCCTATCACCGAAAACTCTCGAAACAAAGTGGATGCTCGTCGAAACCTCCATTGACA
Source organism: Rhodococcus sp. NPDC003383 (assembly GCF_053589115.1). NCBI lineage: Bacteria > Bacillati > Actinomycetota > Actinomycetes > Mycobacteriales > Nocardiaceae > Rhodococcus > Rhodococcus sp. NPDC003383. The sequence continues at coordinate 2,951 of NZ_JBSFRG010000012.1, forward strand.
ATGGCATGCCGTACTACACAAAATGGCCGTACAAAGTTTCGGGTCCGCGTGGCCCGCTCCGAAACCGAAGGGTCACCTGCGTGAGCTACAACCTGAACGACGAAGAGGCCTTCCTGGTCAAGACCGTCCGCGACTTCATCGACCGCGAGGTCAAGCCGACGGTGCAGGAGGTCGAGCACGCCAACGAGTACCCCGAGAAGTGGATCGAGCAGATGAAGCAGATCGGGATCTACGGTCTGGCGGTCCCGGAGGAATACGGCGGCTCGCCGGTGTCGATGCCCTGCTACGTGCAGGTCACCGAGGAACTCGCCCGCGGCTGGATGTCCCTGTCGGGTGCCATGGGCGGCCACACGGTCGTCGCCAAGCTGCTGACCCTGTTCGGCACCGAGGAGCAGAAGCGCAAGTACCTGCCGAAGCTGGCCACCGGTGAGATCCGGGCGACGATGGCGCTGACCGAGCCCGGCGGCGGCTCCGACCTGCAGGCCATGACCACCACCGCCAAGCGCGACGGCGACGACCTGGTCATCAACGGCGCGAAGACGTGGATCACCAACGCCCGCCGCTCCGGCCTGATCGCGCTGCTGTGCAAGACCGACCCGGCGGCCACGCCGCGCCACAAGGGCATCTCCGTGGTGCTCGTCGAGCACGGACCGGGCCTGACCGTCTCGCGTGACCTGCCGAAGCTCGGTTACAAGGGTGTCGAGAGCTGCGAGCTGAGCTTCGACAACTACCGGATCTCCGCCGACGCCATCCTCGGTGGCGAGCCCGGCAAGGGCTTCGCCCACATGATGAAGGGCCTCGAGACCGGTCGCCTGCAGGTCGCGTCGCGCGCCCTCGGTGTCGCCACCGCGGCGCTCGAGGATTCGCTGGCGTACGCGCAGCAGCGCGAGAGCTTCGGCCAGCCCATCTGGAAGCACCAGTCCATCGGCAACTACCTCGCCGAGATGGCCACCAAGCTGACCGCCGCGCGGCAGCTGGCCCGCTACGCCGCCGAGCGGTACGACAGCGGCGAGCGGTGCGACATGGAAGCGGGCATGGCGAAGCTGTACTGCTCGGAGGTCGCCATGGAGATCGCCCTGAACGCGGTCCGCATCCACGGCGGCTACGGCTACTCCACCGAGTACGACGTCGAACGCTACTTCCGCGACGCGCCGCTGATGATCGTCGGTGAAGGCACCAACGAGATCCAGCGCAACGTCATCGCGAGCCAGCTCGTGGCCCGCGGCGGAATCTGACACGATCCCGGATCGGTAGGATCCCCGCGTCATGAGCGGTAGGGAACGAGAATCGGAGCCGGCGTACGCGCAGCTGTCACGGCAGTTGCGCGAGGCCGTCGAATCCGGTCGGTACCGGGACGGGGTCCGGCTGCCCACAGAAGCCGAACTCGCGCAGCAGCACGGCGTGAGCCGGCAGACGGTGCGCCGGGCCTTCCAGGACCTCGTGGCCGACGGCGTCGTGTACCGGGTTCCCGGACGCGGCACGTTCGCCAACGAACCCGGGCGCCGGTACGGGCGTCCGCACGGTTCGATCGAGGACCTGCTCGCGCTGTCCGCGGACACGACGATGGAGATCGTCACCCCGCTGCACCGCAAGGTCGACATCGAGGCGGCCAGCCGGTTGCGCCTCGACACGGACCTGCTCCATTCGGTGACGTTCCGCCGTCTGCACGACGGCGTGCCGTTCGTCCACACCACCATCTGGCTGCCGGGTCCGATCGCCGCGTACGTGCAGGACGCGCCGGAACTGGCGGCGGGTGCGTCGAGCAAGGTCACACTCATCGGTCTGCTCGAGCCGCACCTGCCGCATCCGATCGTCCGGGCCGCACAGTCGATCACCGTGGCCCCGGCGACCGCCGAGGTCGCTTCGGAGCTGGGCTGCGAGGTGGGCCATCCGATGTTGCGGGTGGATCGCCTCTACTCCGACACGGAGGGCACGCCGACCGAACTGTCGGTCAGCTACTTTCTGCCCGAGCACTACACCTATCGAGTCACCCTCACACGAGCCGAGCACTGACGACCGCCGGCCCCGACCACACAGGAGTCCAGAACATGCGCGTATTCCAGGGCATCGCCGAGATCGAAGCCGCTGTCGGCGAGCACCTCGGCTACAGTGATTGGCTCGAGATCACGCAGGAGCGCGTGAACACGTTCGCCGACGCCACCGGCGACCACCAGTGGATCCACGTCGATCCCGAGCGTGCCGCGTCCGGCCCGTACGGGACGACGATCGCCCACGGCTACCTCACGCTGTCGCTTCTGCCGGTCCTCGGCTCGCAGATCTTCACCGTCGAAGGCCTGAAGATGCGTGTCAACTACGGGTCCAACAAGGTGCGCTTCCCCGCGCCGGTGCCGGTGGGCTCGAAGGTCCGCGCCGGTGCCACGGTCAAGTCCGTCGACCGCACCCCCAAGGGCGCGAACCTGGTCCTGTCCTACACCGTCGAGGTCGAGGGTGGCGACAAGCCGGCGCTGATCGCCGAGACGGTCGCCGTTCTCGTCGAGTGAGCCCGATCAGACGGTGCAGCCGCGGGCGCTGACCGGCCAGCGGTCGACGACCTCGCGGCCGCGGGTGACGACGAGTTCGTCCGCCAGGTTCACGGCGTTGCACACGTGATTCGGGATCACCCGCAGCCGCGCCCCGAGATCGGGGCGCGGCACATCGGGGCCGGCCGGCCACTCGACCGTCGCATGGTGTTCCGACAGGGCGGTGATCCGTGCGTCCGGAACCCCGAGGATCCGGCCGTACCCGGTGGCCCACGGCGCCCGATCTGCGCCGAGCGACTTGCTCCCCGCGTCGAGCACGACGACACCGTCACGGGCGGAGACGACGGTCGCGAGGACGGTGAGCGCGACCTCTTCCTCGGTGACCGTGCCGAGCTCGAGCTGCTGGGCGTCGCCGAAGACGTACACGCCGGGCCGCAATTCGGTCGCGGCCGTGTCCAGGTAGGCGGTGGGAGTCGAGCCCCCGCTGACGATTCCCGGTTCGATCCCGGCGCCGCGCAGCGAGTCCGCGGCTGTTCGCAGGGCCGCGGACTCCTCGGCCGCTGCGGCGCCGGGCCGGCCCGGTCCGTACGAGTGACCGGGAAAGGTGAAGACCCCCGCGACGGTCAGTCCCGCCGCGGTCGCCGCAGCCGCCACCGCACCGGCGTGCCCGGGTGCCACGCCGGTGCGGTGGTGGCCGCTGTCGACCTCCACGAGAACCTCGATCGCGGTGCCCGCGTGCGTCGCGAGTGCCCGCGTCCCCTCCACCGAATCGACTCCGACCGCGACACGCGTACGGTCCGCGAGCGCCGCGAGCCGTGCGCCGCGGGCGGCATCGACCCACAGCGGATACGCGACGAACAGATCGTCGAAGCCGTGATCGGCGAACACTTCCGCCTCGGACACCGTCGCGACCGTCAATCCGGCCGCGCCGGCGGCGATCTGGAGTCGCGCGATGTCGGGGCTCTTGTGGGTCTTCGCGTGCGGGCGCAGCGTCACGCCCCGGGTCCGTGCGGATTCGGCCATCCGTTCGATGTTGCGGTCGAGTACGTCGCGGTCGACGAGGAGCGTCGGGGTGGCGGTGACGGCATCGAACAAGGTCATGCGCGCACCGTACACTCGGCCCGTGGAAAGCCGGCCCGTGTTCGACCCCGATGACGTCCGACGTGCAGAAGCGGCACTGCGGACCCCGGACATCGAGCGGTGGGCGCAACGGTTCGAACTGCTCTCCGACGTCAATCGTCTGCGGATGCTGCTGTGCCTGCACCACGCGCCCGGTATCCGCGTCACCGATCTCGCGACTGCGCTTGGTATGACCGGCACCGCCGTTTCGCACGCGCTGCGGTTGCTGCGCGACCGCGGATGGGTCTCGGCGACACGGGACGGCCGGGCCGTGCGGTATCGGCTCGTCGACGACACGGTGCACGAGATGCTGCATTCGATCGGTGCGACGCACCAGCACGCCGCGCACTCCCACGAGAACGACTGATTCCGCCATCGGGGCCGGCGAGCGCGGCTTATCGTGGATACGAGCCTGTGAAGCAGGCGGAACGAGGTCGTATGCACGAACTGTCGATCGCGCAGGATGTGGTCGAGACGGTGTGCGAACGCGCCGGCGGTCGGCGCGTCCGTAGCGTGCGCATGGTCGTCGGGGCTCTGTGTGCGGTGGTTCCGGACTCGATGTACTTCTGCTTCGAATTGGCGGCGACCGGCACCGCCGCGGAGGGCGCGCGGCTGGATCTGGAGACGCCGGACGGCGTCGGACACTGCCGGGAGTGCGATGCGGATTTTGTATTGACGGACCCGATCCTGTTGTGTCCGTGCGGAAGTGTGGACGTCGAGGTCCGTTCGGGTCGGGAGTTGACGATCGTGTCGATGGAAGTGAGCTGATCGCATGTGCGCCACGTGTGGATGCGGTGACGATGCCGGCCCGCGTATCACGGTGCCCCACGAGCACGAGCACGAGCACGAGCACGAGCACGAGCACGAGCACGGTCACGGTCACGGACACGGACACGGACACGGACACGGCGAGGACACCGCCGGGTCCGGCTCCACCGAAACCGTCACGCTCGAGCAACGGGTACTGGCGAAGAACGACGTTCTGGCCGAACGCAATCGGGGTTGGCTCGCCGGTCGTGGCGTCACCGCGTTCAACGTGATGAGTTCGCCCGGTGCCGGAAAGACCACGTTGCTCGAACGGACGATCAGGGACCTCTCCGGATCCGGTCCGATCGCGGTGATCGAAGGCGATCAGGAGACCCTGCTCGACGCGGAACGGATCCGCCGGACGGGTTGCTCTGCGGTGCAGGTCAATACCGGGGCGGGCTGCCACCTGGACGCGCAGATGATGCACGACGCGCTCACGGCACTCGACCCCAAGGCGGGGACCCTGCTGTTCGTCGAGAACGTCGGGAATCTGGTGTGCCCGGCCCTGTTCGACCTCGGAGAGCAGGGCCGGGTGGTCCTCATCTCCACCCCCGAAGGAACCGACAAACCGCTCAAATATCCGCACATCTTCGCCGTCGCAGACCTGGTTCTGGTCAACAAGATCGATCTGCTGCCCTACGTCGACTTCGACATCGAAACCTGTGTGCGGCATGCGAAATCGATCAACCCCGGAATCGAGGCGATCGCGGTGTCCGCGACGACGGGGGAGAACCTCGCCGCGTGGTACGACTGGATCGCCGATCATCGTCGGCCCGAACGTTATTCGAGATCGTAAACCGGACCTTCGTTGACAATCCGTCGCGATCGGGTCCCTAATAGGAGAAGCGCTGTGCAAGTGGGCCGACGGTCGACTCCGGCAGCGTAGGGGTGAACCGGCACTCCGGAAGGTGGCTCAGCATGCCTACACCACAAGCGCAGGCGGCCGAGGACACATTGATCCACGTCCTGTGGATCAATGCCGGTCTCAGCTGCGACGGCGATTCGGTTGCGCTCACCGCTGCGACGCAACCCACCATCGAGGAGATCGCGCTCGGAGCGCTGCCGGGTCTGCCGAAGGTCGCGGTGCACTGGCCGCTGATCGACTTCGAGTGCGGACCCGAGGGTGGCGCCGACGACTTCCTCGAATGGTTCCGCAAGGCCGACCGCGGCGAACTCGAACCGTTCGTGCTGGTCGTCGAGGGGTCGATTCCCAACGAGAAACTCCACGACGACGGCTACTGGTGCGGCTTCGGCAACAACGAGGAGACCGGGCAGCCGATCACCACCAGCGAGTGGCTCGACCGGCTGGCCCCCAAGGCCACGGCGATCGTCGCCGCCGGGACCTGCGCGACATACGGTGGCATCCACGCGATGGCGGGCAACCCCACCGGCGCGATGGGGGTCCCCGACTATCTGGGCTGGGATTGGAAGTCCAAGGCGGGCATCCCGATCGTCTGTGTGCCCGGATGCCCGATCCAGCCGGACAATCTGTCCGAGACGCTCACCTACCTGCTGTACATGGCGACGGATCAGGCGCCGATGATCCCGCTGGACGAGGCGCTGCGTCCCCAGTGGTTGTTCGGAAAGACCGTCCACGAGGGCTGCGACCGCGGCGGATACTACGAGCAGGGTGATTTCGCGACCGAATACGGCTCGCCGGAGTGCATCGTCAAGCTGGGCTGCTGGGGTCCGGTCGTCAGATGCAATGTCCCCAAACGCGGTTGGATCAACGGTATCGGCGGCTGCCCCAACGTCGGCGGTATCTGCATCGGATGCACGATGCCGGGATTCCCCGACAAGTTCATGCCGTTCATGGACGAACCTCCGGGTGGTCTGGTGTCGAGCACCGCAATCGGCATGTACGGCTCCGTCATCCGGAACCTGCGCAAGATCACGAGACGAACCCTGGACCACGAGCCGTCGTGGCGCACACCCGGCACGAAGTTGACGACCGGAGCCACCCGCACCTGGTAGGTGTGCAGCCGACGTTCCGAGAGAGGCCAGCTCGATGACAGCCACCACTCCCGATTCCAGCTCCACGAACTCGCTCGTCGAGATGGCCTGGGATCCCATCACCCGAATCGTCGGTAGCCTGGGCATCTACACGAAGATCGACTTCGCGAACAACACTGTCGCCGAATGCCACAGCACCTCGTCGATCTTCCGCGGGTACTCCCTGTTCATGAAGGGCAAGGACCCGCGCGACGCGCACTTCATCACCAGCCGCATCTGCGGGATCTGCGGCGACAACCACGCCACCTGCTCGTGCTACGCGCAGAACATGGCGTACGGCGTGCAGCCACCGCATCTCGGGGAGTGGATCGTCAATCTCGGCGAAGCGGCCGAATACATGTTCGACCACAACATCTTCCAGGAGAACCTCGTCGGCGTCGACTACTGCGAGAAGATGGTCTCCGAGACGAACCCGTCCGTCCTGGCACGGGCCGAGAAGACCCGCGCACCGCACGAGGACCAGCACGGCTACCGCACCATCGCCGACATCATGCGGTCCCTGAATCCGTTCAGCGGCGAGTTCTACCGAGAGGCACTGCACGTCAGCCGGTCCACCCGAGAGATGTTCTGTCTCATGGAAGGCCGTCACGTACATCCCTCGACGCTCTACCCCGGCGGCGTGGGCACCGTGGCCACGGTGCAGTTGATGACCGACTACATGAGCCGGCTCATGCGCTACGTCGAATTCATGAAGAAGGTCGTGCCGATGCACGACGACCTGTTCGACTTCTTCTACGAAGCGCTGCCGGGTTACGAGAAGGTCGGCCTGCGGCGCACCCTGCTGGGGTGCTGGGGCGCGTTCCAGGATCCGGAGGTCTGCAACTTCTCCTACCGGGACATGGAGAACTGGGGCCGGAAGATGTTCGTCACGCCGGGGGTGGTCGTCGACGGCAAACTCGTGACGACCTCGCTCGTCGACATCAACCTGGGTCTGCGGATCCTGCTCGGCTCGTCGTACTACGAGGACTGGACCGACCAGGAGATGTTCGTCAAGACGGACCCGCTGGGCAATCCGGTCGACCGCCGCCACCCGTGGAACCAGCACACCAATCCGCACCCGCAGAAGCGCGACCTCGAGGACAAGTACAGCTGGGTGATGTCGCCGCGCTGGTTCGACGGCACCGATCACCTGGCCCTCGACACCGGCGGCGGACCGCTGGCCCGGCTGTGGTCGACCGCGCTGGCCGGTCTCGTGAACATCGGCTACGTCGAGTCGACCGGGTCGAGTGTCAAGATCAACCTGCCGAAGACCGCGTTGAAGCCGCCGGTGACGCTCGAGTGGAAGATTCCGAAGCACGGCAGCAACACCCTCGAACGCAACCGCGCCCGCACCTATTTCCAGGCCTACGCGGCGGCGTGCGCGCTCCACTTCGCGGAGAAGGCGCTCGAGGAGATCCGTGCCGGCCGCACCAAGACGTGGGAGACGTTCGAGGTGCCGGACGAGGGCATCGGCTGCGGATTCACCGAGGCGGTGCGCGGCGTGCTCTCCCATCACCTGGTGATCCGGGACGGCAAGATCGCCAACTACCACCCGTATCCGCCGACGCCGTGGAATGCCAGCCCCCGCGACAGCTACGGGACACCCGGGCCCTACGAGGACGCGGTGCAGGGTCAGCCGATCTTCGAGGAGAACGACCGCGAGCATTTCAAGGGCATCGACATCATGCGCACCGTGCGCAGTTTCGATCCGTGCCTACCGTGCGGCGTGCACATGTACCTGGGCGATGGGAAGACGCTCGAGAAGGTGCATTCGCCGACCCAGTCGGTCACCGGAGAGTGACGGATGGAGCGGTGGCGAGAATCCGGTGACCGTATCGAAGCGCTGCTCGATGCCTGTTCCGTAGCCGGGCCGGCAGCCCGCGACCGCGCGGAGGACCTCGTGCGCGAGGTACTGGATCTGTACGGGGCCGGCCTGACCCGGATCCTCGACGCGATCGCCGTGTATCCCGGAGCCGTGGACGCGGTCGCACGCGACGACCTGGTCGCGAGCCTGCTGCTCGTCCACGGCCTCCACCCGCACGACGTGACGACGCGGGTGCGCACCGCGCTCGACTCGGTCCGCCCGTACCTGGAGTCGCACGGCGGCGACGTCGACCTGCTCGACATCCACGGATCGGTGGTGCGCCTGCGGCTGCTCGGCAACTGCCGGGGATGCCCGTCGTCGGCGGCCACGCTCGAACTGACAGTGCGCGACGCCGTGCGGGCGGCGGCGCCGGAGATCACCGAGCTCGACGTGGAAACCGAACCCGACGATCACGGCCTCATCCGTCCGGAAACCCTGTTCGCGCACGTCCATTCCGATGTGAGCGGGAAATGGTGTGCAGTAACGGAGTTCGAGGAGCTCGCGGAAGGGGAGGTCGGCGGATTCACGATTGCCGGTCTGCCGGTGCTGGCATGCCGCCTCGACGGTCGGTATCTCGCCTACCGCGACCGTTGCCCCGTGTGCGGCGGATCGTTTGCCGGTGCGGTGCTGCACCGACGAGCGGGAGGCGACGCGGGGGCGGTACTGCGCTGCCCGGGGTGCCGAGCACACTTCGACGTCCGCAGGGCCGGAGCCCGGGTGGACGACGGTGCCGCCGAACATCTCGAGCCCCTGCCGGTGCTGGTTCGCGACGGAACCCTGTCGCTCGCCGTACCCGACACCCGCCCCAGTGACATATCCCGTCGCTCCGCTCGCCCCAGTGACACACCCCGTCGCTCCGCTCGCCCCAGTGACACACCCCGTCGCTCCGCTCGCCCCACGGGAGTGGCGTGATGGCCACCGTCTCCGAAGTTCTCGGCCGCATCGCCGCGGCGACACCGGTTCCCGCGACGGAGCGGTGCCAGATGTGTGCGATCGGACTCGACGAGGCGCACCGGCACGTCGTCGATCTCGAATCCCGGCGTCTGATGTGCGTATGCCGGCCCTGCTACCTCCTTTTCACCGATCAGGGCGCGGACCTTCGGTTCCGCTCCGTTCCCGACCGGTACCTGTCGTTCCCGTCCTTCACACTCGCGCCGGGCCGGTGGGAGGACCTCGAGATCCCGGTGGCGCTGGCGTTCTTCTTCCACAATTCGACGCTCGGCCGCACCGTCGCGTTCTATCCGGGACCTGCCGGTGCCACGGAATCGGAGCTGCCGCTGGGCATGTGGGACGCGGTCCTCGCCGATAACCCGGCGCTGACCGCACCGCTGCCCGACGTGGAGGCGCTGATCGTGCGGGTACCGGACCGCGGTGAACCCACGTGCCACCTCGTGCCGATCGACGCGTGCTACGAACTGGTGGGCAGGCTGCGGCGGGTGTGGCGCGGCTTCGACGGCGGACAGGACGCGCGTGCCGCACTCGACGGATTCTTCGACACACTCGCCCGGCGGAGCCGACCGGTCGACGCGGGGGCACCGTCGTGACCGCGCTCGAGTTCGGCATCGTCGACATCGCGCCCGAACCGTACGCGGCCGCGCCGACCCTGCTGGCGAAACTCGGGATACGGGAAGGCACGGGCGCGACCGTGCACGCACTGGCGCTGCGGTGTCAGCTCCGCATCGAACCGCGCCGCCGCAGTTACGGTCCCGAGGAGGAAGCCGCGCTGACCGACCTGTTCGGCACGCGTGACCGGTGGGGCACGACCCTTGCGCCCTTCCCGTGGCTGCACGCGTCGACGGTGGTGCCGGGATTCGAGGGCGCGTGCGAGACCACGCTGCCACTGGCCTGCACGTACGACTTCGAGGTCGCGGCCTCGCGCTACCTGCACGCGCTCTGTGACGGTGCGGTGCCGCTGCTGGCCCTGTTCAGCGGTACCGTCTTCACCCGCGGCACCACGGGATTCGCGGTCGAGCAGGTGCCGTGGGACCGCGAGGCCCGATACGACCTTCCGGTACAGGTATGGCGTGACCTGATGCGGGCGCACTTCCCCGACAGCGGATACGCGCGCCTGACCCACGCGACGCTGGCCGCACTGGCACGGTTCAAGGCCGAACGGGGACTGACCGATCTGGACGCCACGATCACCGCACTGCTCGACGCAGCCGGTGCCGGAACGGATGCGGAGGCGTCGTGACGGTGGACCGGCAGCAGCAACACGACGACACGGACCGGGTGCGTGCGGTCGCCGACGCGATCCTCTACGAGGGTTACCTGCTGTACCCGTACCGCGCGAACGCCCGGAAGAACCACTCGCGCTGGCAGTTCGGAGTTCTCGGGCCGCCCGGAGCCGCCGCGTCCGGGCTCGGCGAGCCGCCGGGACTGGCGGCACAGACCGTGCTGCGCATGCTGGGAGCCGAGCCGGTGATCGAGGTGACCCTGCGGTTTCTCCAGCTTCAGCGTCGTACGGTGCAGCGCCGCACCGGCAACGGGTTCGAGACCGTGCCCGAGCTGGTCGTCGCCGGACAGTCGTGGGTCGGGTGGGACGAGGCCGTCGAGCGCTCGTGCGCGTTTTCGGTAGCGGTGGCTACCGAAAACGCGCACGGGGCAGCGGAGGTCGCGGTGCCGGCGGGGGAGGACACCGAACTGCTGACCGAACCGGACGGCACGGTCGCCGGACGTCTGCTGCGCACCCGCCGCGCCGTGCACGCGACCGTGACCGTCGAGGCCGGACCGATCGACGGCGATCTCGTCCGCGTGTCCGCCACCGTCACGAACACCGGTGACGCGCCCGTCGACGCGGACGACGCGATCGGGCGGTCGCTGATCGGTGCGCACCTGATCCTCGCTGCCACCGAGGCGCGTTTCGTATCGCTCCTCGAACCGCCCGCCGACGCGGCCGCACTCGTCGGCACCTGCACCCACGAGCGTTGTTTCCCCGTGCTCGCCGGGGACCCGGACCCGGCCGTGCCGGGGGAAGCACCCGTCGTGCTGGTGTCGCCGATCATCCTCTACGACCACCCGCGCGTCGCCGAGCAGAGCGGCGGAGACCTGTTCGACGCCACGGAGATCGACGAGATCCTCACCCTGCGGGTACTGACCCTCACGGACGAGGAGAAGGCGCAGGCCCGCGCCACCGACGCGCGGGCCGCGGACATCGTGGACCGCTGCGAGGCGATGACCCCCGAGGAGCTCCAGGCACTGCACGGCGTCCTGCGCGACCCCGGCCGCGGCGCCGATCCGATGGGCGCCGGTCCGATACCCGAGGTGCCCGACGGTGTCGACTGGTGGACCGAGGAAGCGGACACCAGCGTGCGACCGGAACTCGACACCGTGCTCGTGCAGGGGGTGCCCGTGGGACAGGGAAGCCTGGTCCGGCTGCACCCGTCCCGGCGGGCCGACGCGCAGGACCTGTTCTTCCGCGACCGGCTCGCGCGCGTCGCGACGGTCCACGCCGATGTGGACGGCGGGACCCACGTCGGGGTCGTCCTCACCGACGACCCCGCTGCCGACCTCCACGAATGGTTCGGCCGCTACCTCTATTTCGCGCCGGACGAGATCGAACCGGTGCCGGACGTCCCGGTGCAACCGTCGAGGAACGAGGAGTCATGAGAATCGTCGGAATGCTGACCACGGCGGTCGCCGCCGCCGTCGCGGTCGGTGCAGCATTGGTCGCAGTGAAGTCGTTGCCGGATCTCAAGCGCTACTTCCGGATCCGGAACATGTGAGGAGTGGGGTGCGGATTCTGGTCGCGGGCGTGGGCAACATCTTCCTCGGGGACGACGGGTTCGGACCCGAGGTCGTGCGCTGCCTCGCCCGGAGCCCGCAACCGGAAGGAGTCCGGTTGGTGGACTACGGGATCCGCGGCATGCACCTGGCATACGACCTGCTCGACGGGTGGGACGGCCTGGTCCTGGTCGACGCGGTTCCCGACGCCGGGGAGCCCGGGGCGGTGCGGGTCTTCGAAGCCGGCGACACCGCACCCACCACGGTCGGGGTCGATGCACACGGCATGGACCCGGCCTCGGTGTTCGCGACCCTCGCGGCGCTGGGCGGGAGCCGGCCCCGCACGATCGTGGTGGGATGTCAGGCGCAGTGCGTCGACGAGGGCATCGGGCTCTCACCCGCCGTCGCGGCCGCGGTCGAACCGGCCGCCGCGGCGGTGCGCCGAGCCGTGCAGAATCTCCGGCGACCCGATCGGGCCGCCCGGCCGAGGCCCGGAGGTTGACGTATGTGCCTGGGAATTCCCGGCCGGGTGATCCGGCTGCTCGAGGGCTACGGCGGCCAGTTGGCGCTCGTCGACGTCGTGGGTGAGAGCCGGCAGATCAACATCGGGTTGCTCGACGACGCAGGCGTCGAACCCGGCGACTGGGTGATCATCCACATGGGTTTCGCGATGGAACGGGTCGACGAAGCCGGCGCCGAACGTGCCCTGGCCGGACTGGAACTGATGGGCCGGGGCCCGGACCGGGAGGATCCACCGTGACGAGCGCCGTCGAGCGCCGCCGCGTGACCGTCCGGGGGGTGGTGCAGGGAGTCGGGTTCCGGCCGTTCGTGGCGGGCCTGGCCGCCGAACTGCGCCTCGCCGGGCACTGCGGGAACGACGACACCGGCGTGTTCGTCGAGATCGAAGGGGCCACAAGCACACTCGACGAGTTCGAGCGACGGCTGCGGGCCGAAGCCCCGCCGCTCGCCGACGTTCTCGATCTGACGTCGGTCCCGCGCACGCCCCGCGGCGACCGCGACTTCCGCATCGTGGACAGCCGCCGCACCCCGGGACTGCGCACGCTGATCCCGCCCGACGTCGCCACGTGCGAGGACTGTCTGCGGGAACTGAACGATCCCGCCGACCGCCGGTACCGGCATCCGTTCGTCAACTGCACCCACTGCGGCCCCCGGTACACGGTGATCACCGACCTGCCCTACGACCGCCCCGCCACGACGATGGCGGCGTTCCCGATGTGCCCGCGCTGCGCCCGCGAATACGCAGATCCGGCCGACCGGCGGTACCACGCCCAGCCGATCTGCTGCCCGGACTGCGGACCGCGGATCCACACCGAACGCGGCGGCGACCGCATCGACGGGGACGACGCGGTGCTGGCAGCGGTGCAGCGTGCCCTCGCGGCCGGGCAGCTCGTGGCCGTCAAGGGGCTCGGCGGCTACCACCTGATGTGCGACGCCACCGACCCCGACGCGGTCCGGCGGTTGCGCGAACGCAAGCGGCGACCGGACAAGCCGTTCGCGGTGATGGCACCGGACGTCGCGACGGTCGCATCGCAGTGTGTCCTGTTCCGGCAGGAGATCGAGGCACTGACCCGGCCGGCGCGCCCGATCGTGCTGCTGGAGAAGCGGGCCGATACCGCGGTGGCGGACGAGGTCGCGCCGGGCCTCGGCGAGCTCGGGGTGATGCTCGCGTACACCCCGTTGCACCACCTGCTGTTCATGCCGGTGCCCGGGCACCCGAATCCGGTGCCGCGCCTGCTCGTGATGACCTCCGGGAACGTCTCGGGCGAACCGCTGTGCACCGACGACGACGACGCCCGCACCCGGCTCGGCGGCATCGCCGACCTGTTTCTCGTGCACGACCGGCCGATCGCGGTGCCTTGCGAGGATTCGGTGGTCGCGGTCGTCCACGGCGACCGGGAGTCGCCGATCCGGCGCTCGCGCGGCTACGCGCCGATGCCGGTCCTGCTCGACCGGCCGTCGCCGCCGGTCCTGGCGGTCGGCGCGGAACTGAAGAACACCTTCTGCCTGACCCGGCAGGAGTACGCATTCTGTTCGGCACACCTCGGGGACATGGGGTCGCTGGAAAGCAGGCGGGCGTTCGAAACGTCCGTGGAGCGGCTGACCGCGCTGCACCGGGTCACCCCGGAACTCGTGGTGGCCGACGCCCACCCCGGATACGCGACGCGGCAATGGGCCGAGCGCTACGCCGAGGAGCACGACATCGCGCTGCACACCGTCCAGCACCATCACGCTCACGTCGCGTCGCTGCTCACCGAACACGGCAGGATCGGTTCGCCGGCACTCGGCATCGCGTTCGACGGCACCGGCTACGGCTGCGACCGCACGGTGTGGGGTGGGGAACTGCTGCTCGTCGGACCGGACCTGCTGGACATGCGCCGGGCCGGGCACCTGCGGTCCTTCCTGCTGCCCGGCGGCGACGTCGCCGTGCGGACCCCGGCGCGGGTCGCGCTGGTGTTGCTGCGCGACGCCGGTCTCGGCGATCCCACGTCACCGCACCTGGACGACCTGCCGTGCGCCGGGGCCCTGACCGACGTGGAACGGGACCTGGTGTCCGGCCAGCTGACGTCCGGCATCGGCTGCGTATGCACCACGAGCGTCGGGCGGCTGTACGACGGAGTGGCGTCCCTGCTCGGGGTGCGTCATCGCATCACGTACGAGGGGCAGGCGGCCGTGGAACTCGAGGCGCTCGCGCGTACCGCCGCCGAGCCGGCGCCGGTGCGGATGACGGTGCACGGCACCGAACTGGACTGGACCGGGACGCTGCGCTGCCTGGTCGGGGGACTGCGGCTCGGGGTTCCGGCCGCGGATCTGGCGCTGGGATTCCACCAGGCGCTCGCGGTCGCGACCGCTCGGCTCGCCGCGCGGATCGCCACCGACGCCGGAATCACGACGATCGGGTTGACCGGAGGTGTCTTCCAGAATCGACTGCTCACCGAAGGTGTTCGAACTATCCTGCAAGACAGTGGGTTCGATGTCCTGACGCACAGTCGGGTGCCGTCGAACGACGGTGGGCTGTCGCTGGGACAGGCCGCGATCGGCGCCACCCTGGCACGGCGGCGAGCCGCGAGTTCTGCACGGCGGCGGGCCGCCACTTCGGAGCAGCGGCGAGCCGCCGGTTCGGAGCAGCGGCGAGCCGCCGATTCGATACGGCGGGAAGCGGATCCGGCGCAGACGGGACGTGGGCGATGACATCGACGACACAGCAATCGAACCCGCCGATCGGTGAGAACCCGATCGGGGAGGACCTCGCCGCGGACCTGGCGACCGCGGCGCTCGGGCTGGCGCGACGATTCCATGCGGGCGCGACGCTGTGGGTGGTCTCGCCGCAATGGGAACCGCACGCCCACCACGTGGCCGTGGAATTCGTGCATCCGGTGATCATGGGCAAGCGGGCGCTGCCGGCGGTGTCGCTGGTCGAGCCGGACCCGGTGGCCCAGTGCCGGGTCGCGGTGCGGCCGGGCGACGTGATCCTCGCCGTCGCGCCCGCGGACGAACCCGACGTCCTCGACATCGTGCGTCGCGCCGCGGCGTGGGGAGCCGACACCATCTGGATCGGTGCCGGACCGCGCCCGCCCGCCGGGGCCGCCACGCACGTGCTGTGGGTGGATTCGAACGATCCGATGGTGTGGGCCACCGGCCGATTCGTGCTGATGTACCACCTGCTGTGGGAATTGACCCACGTCGTCTTCGAGCATCCCGGACTGCTCGAAGAAGACCACACCGACGCGGTGTGCGTGACGTGCAGCGACGAGGGCAGGCTCGCGGAGGTCGTCGCCCCACCCGGCGCCGACACCGCCACCGCTCTCGTGCGGACCGCGGACGGGGAGGAGCACGTCGACGTGTCGATCCTGGAATCCGTTGCCGTGCACGATCTTCTCGTCGTACACGGGGGCGTGGCGCTAACCCGGCTCGACGCTACTGCCGATCCGGGGGAGAGGTGACACCGTGAGCGAACCGGAACAGACGAGTTTCCTGTATCCGTTCATCGAGGCGGACGAACGCGACGCCGCGCCGCTGTTACGCGACCTCGCCGCGTCCGCTCGCAGCAAGGCAGCGGAGAGCGCACGGTTGCAGCAGGCGTCGATCGACGAATGGGGACCGGCACTCGAATCCGCGGGGGAGCGGATGGCCCGGTCCTTCGCACGCGGTGGCCGGCTCTACACGTTCGGCAACGGCGGCAGCTCCACCGACGCCGCGACCCTCGCGTCCCTGTTCAGCCGGCCCGCCCGCGGACGGCCGGTGCCCGCCTGGTCCCTGGCCGCGGACCAGGCCGTGGTCACCGCCCTCGGCAACGACGTCGGCTTCGACCTGATCTTCTCGCGGCAGATCATCGCCCACTCCCGGCCGATCGACATCGCGATCGCCCTGTCCACGTCCGGCAACTCGGACGATCTCATGACGGCCCTCGCCGAGGCGCGATTCCGCGGCCTGCTCACGATCGGATTCGCCGGGCACGACGGCGGGCGGATGGCCGTCTCCGACGACCTCGACTACTGCTTCACGATCCGCTCGCAGAGCATCCACCGCATCCAGGAGAGCCACGCGCTGCTCGGATACCGCCTGTGGGAGATCGCGCAGGATCGTCTCGCGCGCGAGACGTCGACGGGCGGAGGCGGAACGTGAGCACCGACGCGGGTCGCGAGGACCGGGTACTGGAACGGATCGAGGCGTTCCGGCGCCGCCGCCCGCGTCTGCTCGACACGGTCGTCACCCTCTCCCACGGGGCCGGGGGCAAGGCGTCCGCGGCGCTGGTCGATGCGGTGTTCGTGGACGCGTTCCGCAACGCCGAACTCGAACAGCTCGGCGACGCTGCCGTCGGGTCGATCGGCGTGGGGGAGCGCCTGGCGTTCTCCACCGATTCGTACGTCGTCAAGCCACTGCAGTTCCCGGGCGGATCGATCGGGCACCTCGCGGTGCACGGCACCGTCAACGACCTCGCCGTGTCCGGCGCGCGGCCGCGCTGGTTGTCGGCGGCGTTCGTGATCGAGGAGGGCTTCGAGATCGCCCGGCTGCGGGAGATCGTCGCCGACATGGCGACCGCGGCGTCCGGCGCGGGAGTCGACATCGTCACCGGGGACACCAAGGTCGTCGGCAAGGGTTCCGCCGACGGGCTCTACATCAGCACCGCGGGCGTGGGCGTGGTGCCCGACGGCCGTCGTCTGGGCGCGGACCTGGTTCGGCCCGGCGACCGGGTCGTCGTCTCCGGCACGATCGGCGACCACGGCATGGCGGTGCTGCTCGCGCGCGGCGAACTCGCGCTCGAGGCGGACATCGCGTCCGACACCGCTCCCGTGCACCGGATGGTGGAGGCGCTGCTCGCGGCGGCCCCGTCGACCCGGTGGATGCGCGACGCGACCCGCGGCGGCGTCGGCACCGTGTGCAACGAACTCGCGCAGGCCACCGGATTCGCAGTGGTGCTCGACGAGGAGGCACTGCCGGTCCGGCCGCAGGTTCTCGGTGCGTGCGACCTGCTCGGCATCGACCCGCTGTACGTGGCGAACGAGGGCAAGTTCGTGGCGGTGGTCGCCGAGGACGAGACCGACGCGGCGCTCGCCACGCTGCGCGGGCAGGCCGGGGGCGAAGCCGCGGCGGTCGTCGGCGAGATCCTCGCGGAACCGGAGGGCATCGTCGCGCTGCGCACCGCATTCGGGGGCAGCCGGATCGTCGACATGCTCGTCGGTGATCCGCTGCCACGCATCTGTTGACCGTGAGGAGAACTGTTGTGTGTCTGGGAATTCCGGGACGGATCGTGGACATCCTCGACGCCGATCAGGATCTCGCGAAGGTCGACGTCAACGGGGTGCAGCGGGCCATCAGCATCCGGTTGCTCGCCGGCACCGGCCTGCAGGTCGGCGACTGGGTGCTGGTGCACGTCGGATTCGCGATGTCCCGCATCGACGAGGCGGAAGCACGGATGACGCTCGACCAGGTGCGCCGGATGGGGGCCGACTACGTCAACGAGATCGAGGCGTTCACCAATTCGGAGATCGACACGACGCCGAGATGACGGCGACGAGGGAAAGCGGGTTGGCACCATGAAATTCGTCGACGAGTTCCGGGACCCGGCTGCGGCCCGGGCCCTGGTCGCTGCGATCACCGATCTCGCCGCCGAGGACGAGTTCAAGTTCATGGAAGTGTGCGGTGGGCACACCCACACCATCTACCGGCACGGCATCGAACATCTGCTGCCGCCGTCGGTGGAGCTGGTGCACGGACCGGGCTGTCCCGTCTGTGTCATCCCGATGGGCCGCATCGACGACGCGATGTGGCTGGCCGAGCAGGACGGCGTGGTGTTCACGACGTTCGGGGACATGATGCGGGTGCCCGGATCGCGCGGCAACCTGCTCGAAGCGAAGGCGCGCGGCGCCGATGTGCGGTTCGTGTATTCGCCGCTCGACGCGCTCAAGATCGCGGTCGACGACCCGGACAAGCAGGTGGTGTTCTTCGCGGTCGGGTTCGAGACCACGGCACCGTCCACCGCGGTGACCCTCGTGCGTGCGAAACAGCTGGGGCTGACGAACTTTTCGGTGTTCTGCAATCACGTCACCATCGTTCCCCCGATCAAGGCGATCCTCGAATCGCCGGATCTGCGCCTGTCCGGGTTCCTCGGGCCGGGCCACGTGTCGACCGTGGTGGGCCTGCGCCCGTACCGGTTCGTGCCGGAGAAGTACGGAAAACCGATCGTGGTGGCGGGTTTCGAGCCCCTCGACATTCTCGCGTCGGTGCACATGCTGCTGCGGCAGATCCGGGACGGGCGGTGCGAGGTGGAGAACCAGTACAGCCGGGTCGTGCGCAGCGAGGGAAACGGGCAGGCCCTGGCGCTGCTCGCGCAGACGTTCGCGCTGCGACCCCACTTCGAGTGGCGCGGGCTCGGATTCATCTCGCAGAGCGCACTGGGAATTCACCCCGACTACGCCGAGTTCGACGCCGAGCAGCGCTTCTCGATGCCGGGTGTGCGGGTGGCAGATCCGAAGGCATGCCAGTGCGGTGAGGTGCTCAAAGGCGTGATCAAACCGTGGGAGTGCAAGGTGTTCGGGACCGCATGCACACCCGAGACGCCGATCGGCACCTGCATGGTCTCACCCGAAGGGGCATGCGCCGCTTACTACAACTTCGGTCGTCTCCATCGCGAGACGGCGGCACTGGTGGGGCAGCGCGGGAAGGGGTGACCGTGGCGGAAAGCGCGGTGGCCCAGGGATATCGGTTGTTCGCGCGGTATGCGCACGCGCCCAACGAACTCGGTTACTGCGGCCCGGCGAGTGCCGCCGCGCTCGAGACTGCTGCCTGCGGTGGCGGGGATCCGGCGGTGGTGGCCGCCGCGGCCCGGCAGTTCAGCGGGGCCTGGCCGTATCAGCAACTGATCGCCGAACAGTGCGGGATCGCCGATCCGCTCGACGAGCGGGTGGTGCGGTCCTATTGGACCGGAAACGTCCTCACCGATCGCATTGACACGGAGCGGTTCGGTGGTGAACTGCTGAGCCGGTTCGGCGCGCGAGCCGGTCACTACTGGTCGCACCTGACGGAGGACCTGCTGCCCGAGGTGACCGCGACCCACGCGTTCCACGTGTTCGGGGTGTATCCGTGGTCGCGGCTGCTGGGAACCGGGATGCCCGAGCCGCTCCGGATCCTCGATTCGTGCCGGATCGGGTGGGGGACCGTGCTGGAGGTGTCCGACGACGACGCCCTCGTGAACGTACGGCGACTCGAATTCGGCGGTGGCCGGCTGACTCTCGGAGCCGAGACGGCTCGGCGCGTCGGCCGGCGGACCGACTCCGGCGTGTTCGTGCCCGACCTGCGCGTGGGGGACCGGGTGGCGCTGCACTGGGATTTCGTGTGCGACAGGCTCACTGCGGAGGAGACCGACCGGCTGGAGTCGTGGACCGTCCGGCAGCTCGGGCACACCAACCGCCGGCTCGCCGCATGATGCTCAGCCGCGGCGCTGCGGCACGGAGAAGCCCCACGGCAGTTCGAGCCGGTGCGCCGCGAGCAGCGTGTCGTCGGTGAGGATCTCGTCGATCGGTCCGTCCGCGACGAGCCGGCCGCCGTCCAGAATCACCGCGCGGGTACACAATTGCGCGGCATACGGAAGGTCGTGCGTGACCAGCAGCAGCGTCGCGTCGAGCCGGGTGAGGACCTCCGCGAGTTCGCGACGGGCCACCGGATCGAGATTTGCGGACGGTTCGTCGAGCACCAGAACCTCGGGCCTGCAGGACAGCACGGTCGCCAGGGCGACACGCCGCCGCTGCCCGCCCGACAGGTGCGCGGTGTCGCGGTCCGCGTGCTCGGTCATGTCGACCGCGGCGAGAGCCTCCCGGACCCGCTCGTCGAGCTCCGGCGGGCGGACCCCGAAATTCGCCGGGCCGAACGCGACGTCCTGGGCGACGGTGGGCATGAACAGCTGGTCGTCGGGATCCTGGAACACCAGGCCGACGGCGCGCCGCACGTCGCGGAGGGTGTCGCGGCCGATCGTCCGCCCGCCGATCGTGACCGTTCCCTCGGTGGGGGTGAGCACGCCGTTGAGATGAAGCATGAGCGTCGTCTTGCCCGCCCCGTTGGGGCCGAGCACCGCGACGCGCTCGCCCGCCGCGACGGTCAGGTCGATGCCGTGCAGGGCACGCCGGCCGTCGGGATAGGAGTAGCCGACGCCGGCCAGGTGGACCGCGGGTGTGCCGGTCACGTCGTGACCCACGCCGTCGCGCACACGAGCACGGCACCTGCGGTCGGCGCCAGTGCCGAGATCCAGTCCGCGGGACGTGCGGGCTCACCGAAAGCCGGGACGGTACCCGTGAATCCACGCGAGAGCATGGCCAGGTGCACCCGTTCGCCGCGCTCGTAGGCACGCAGGAACAGGCCCCCGATCCCGCGCGCGGTCGCACCGATCCGACGCAGCGTGCGCGGGTCGTCGCCGCGGGACAGCCGTGCGATGTGCATCCGGTGCGCCTCGTCGGCGAGCAGGTCCGCGTACCGGATCATCAGCACGACGATGGTGGTGATCGATCCCGGTACGTGAAGGCGTGCAAGGGCTCCCGGTAGCTCCCGCACCGCCGTGGTGGCGGCGAGGGTCAGCGACACGAGCACGCCGAGGGTCCCCTTGGCGAGGATCCCCCACGCGGCATACAGGCCGGGAACCGACAGCGAAACCCCGGCCACCACGACACGTTCACCGGCCTCGGCGAACGGCAGCAGCACCGCCAGCACCACGAACGGAAGTTCGATGAGCATCCGCGGAGCCAGCCACGAGAGCCGGATCCCCGCGACCGTCCACACGGCGGCGAGCACCGCCAGGTACGCACCGAACGCCCACATCGCCTCGCGTGGGGTGGCGACGACGACGAACACGAACGTCACCGCCGCGACGATCTTCACCTCCGCGGGCAGCCGGTGCACCGGCGAGGTGCCCGGCAGGTGGAGCCGCGTCGCCGCGGTCTCGCCGCTCACGGTTTCGCCGATTCCCCGGGTGCGCGGCGGCGACCGAGGAATCGGAACAGGCCGCCGGCGGCGACCGCGACGACGACCACGCCGGCGATGCCCGCGAGCCCGGTCGAGAACTCCCGGCCGCCGACCGCGTAGTCGGCCAGCGGGCTGCCGGACAGCCTGTGATCGGTGGCGGTGGTTGCCATGCACTCGCCGGTCACGCGTTCGGTCCCGTCGACCTCGACGACCTCGCACCCGCGCAGGGTCGTCGAGTCGAGGCCGTCGGGGCTGGAACTGGCGAGGTAGGAGAGCGCCCCGGCGATCAGCAGGGCGACCGCGGCGAGGGTGAGCAGTACCCGGCGCCGGCTCATGCCGTCACGTCCGACGCGGGTGCGGGTGCGGGTCGGGGTGCGGTGCGCAGGAGATACACCAGATCGGGCCGGGCCCTGGCGACCGCGGCCACCGTCGCGGCGGTGACGATTCCCTCCCCGGCGCCGACCAATACGTGGGTGCCGAGCAGGTAGGCGGCCACGGTCCCGAGCGAGGTGGTGGAGGCGCCGCCGATCGCGTACTCGAGCAGGAATCCGGCGGACGCCGCGACCACGGCGGCCAGTGCCGCTGTGAACGACACGACCGCCAGGCCCCGACCACGGGTGCGTCCGCGGAGGAGGGACCGCAGCGCGACCGCGATGCCGTAGCCGGTCGCGACGCCGATCAGCGCCATGTTGGTGATGTTCGCGCCGAGGGCGCTCAGGCCACCGTCCGCGAACAACAGGGCCTGGACGATCAGCACGATCGCGAGGCACAGCGCGCCGGTGTACGGGCCGACGAGGATCGCGGCGAGCGCGCCACCGAGGACGTGTCCGCTCACGCCGGGAAGGATCGGGAAGTTCACCATCTGCAGGGCGAACGCGAACGCGGCCACCAAACCCGCCATGGGAGCGGTCCGCTCGTCGAGTTCGGTCCGTGCCCGCCACAGCGCGATCGCGAGTCCGGCGACCGCCACGGCACCGAACAGGAGGGACGTCGGGGCGTTGATGAGGCCGTCGCTCATGTGCATTGCTACGACATCCATCATCGAATCATAACTTCTCATATGAACAGGTGCTCAGGTATCGGCGTGGCCCGTCGGGGCGGTTCCGTCGGCCGAATCCCATTTTCGGGATTTAGAGAGTGGGCGACCTCTTTTCTGGCTATCGTGAGCGAACTCGAGGAGGAGGGGACTCATGAGTGAACCGTTCGACGTGATCGTGCGCGGCGGCCTGTGGTTCGACGGCACCGGCACGCCCGGCGTCGTCCGTGACCTCGGCATCCGCGGTGGAGTCGTGGTGACGGAGAGCGTCGAACCGCTGACCGCCGGCCCGGACACCGAGGTCGTCGATGCGCGCGGCCGGTGGGTGATGCCCGGATTCATCGATGCGCACACCCACTACGACGCCGAGGTGCTCGTCGCGCCGGGCCTGTCCGAATCGGTGCGGCACGGCGTCACGACCGTCCTCATGGGCAACTGCTCGCTGTCGACGGTGTTCGTGCCGCCGGTCGACGCCGCCGACCTGTTCAGCCGCGTCGAGGCGCTGCCCCGCGATCACGTGCTCAGCGCGCTCGAGACCGCGAAGAACTGGACGTCGCCCAAGGAGTACATCGCGGCGATCGACGCGCTGCCTCTCGGACCGAACGTCGCCGCGTTCATCGGCCATTCGGACGTGCGCGCCGCCGTGATGGGACTGGGGCGCTCCACCGACTCGGTCAACAAGCCCACCCGCGAAGAACTCGTCGCCATCGACACCGCCGTCGGCAAAGCGCTCGACGCGGGTTTCCTCGGGGTTTCCACCATGACGAACCCGTGGGACAAGATCGACGGGGACCGCTACCGCTCCCGGACGCTGCCGTCCACCCACGCGTCGTGGTCGGAATTCCGCAGGCTGCACCGGATCCTGCGCCGTCGTGGCCGGGTGCTGCAGGCCGTGCCCAACCTCAACACCAAGTACGACGTGGCGTTCTTCGCGCTCGCGAGCACCGGCATCGGCCGTCGCCCCATGAAGGCCTCGGTCCTCGCCGCCGCGGACACCAAGGCAGAACGGTGGGTGCACCGCATCTTCGGTCCGATCGCGAAGGCCGCCAACAAGTTCGGACGCGGCGCATTCCGCTGGCAGCACCTGCCCACCACCTTCGAGGTGCACTCGGACGGAATCGACCTCGTCGTCTTCGAGGAATTCGGATCCGGCCGCGCCGCACTGCATCTCAGGGAGGAGATGGGTCGCAACGACCTGCTGCGCGACGAGGCCTACCGCCGGTGGTTCCGGCAGGACTTCGAGAAGAAGTTCTCCCCGCGGGTGTGGCACCGCGACTTCGACGACACCGACATCGTGGCCTGCCCCGACGAGTCCCTCGTGGGCCGCTCGATCGGCGACGTCGCGCGCGAACGAAAGCTGCATCCGGTCGACGTGTTCCTCGATCTCGTCGTCGAACACGGCCGGGAATTCCGCTGGCACACCGTCATCGCCAACGACCGGCCCGAGGTGCTGAACCGCCTGATCACCACCCCGGGCGTCACGGTCGGGTTCTCCGATGCCGGTGCGCACCTGCGCAACATGGCGTTCTACAACTACGGGATCCGCATGCTGCGCCGCATCCACGACTTCGCCGAACGCGGCAAGCCGGTGATGCCCCTCGAGGCGGCCGTCCACAAACTCACCGGGGAACTCGGCGACTTCTACGGAATCGACGCCGGGCACCTGCGCGTCGGCGACCGCGCCGATCTCGTCGTCGTCGATCCCGCCGGTCTCGACGAGGCGACCGAGCGCTACCACGAGGAACCCATGCCCGAGTTCGGTGGCCTGCGCCGGATGGTGAACCGCAACGACGCCGCCGTCACCGCGACGGTCGTCGCCGGACGGGTCGTCTTCCGCGACGGCGAATTCGTCCCCGGCTACGGCACCACCGTCGGCACCGGCCGTTTCCTGCGCGCCGGCGTCACCGAACGCGGGCCCGCCCCGGCGCGCGGGGCCGTCCCCGAGCGCGTCGAGGTCGGATGACCTCGACTTCCCGTCCACGCACCCAGCAGGAACGCCGGGAAGCGACGATCGGGCGCATCCTGGACGCGACGGTCGCCGCGCTGGGCGAGGTCGGCTACACCGCGACCACCATCGCCGAGGTGTGCAGCCGGTCCGGGGTGTCCTCCGGTGGGGTCTTCCGGCACTTCCCGACCCGGCTGGACCTGATGGTCGCGGCCGCCGACGAGGTGCGCAAACGGCAGTTCGAGAAGTACCGGGAGGGCCTCGCGCGGCTCGGCGTGATCGACCGGAGCTACGAATCGGTCCTCGCGAGTCTGCAATTGGTGCGCGCCGCGTGCCGTGCCCCGATCAACGCGGCCTGGTACGAACTACTCGGCGCGGCCCGCACCGATGCGGCGCTGCGCGAACGGCTCGAACCGCTGGCCGCGCGCTACCACGCCGAGATCGCGGAATTCGCTGCCGCGCTGCCGGTTGCCGCCCGATTCGACCCGCAGGTGTTCACCACGATCGTGTTCTCGATCGTGCACATGCTCGACGGAGAGGCGATGTCCGCGGTCGTGCATCCGCAACCGGAACAGGAGGATCTGCGGCTCCAGCAGATCGCGCGCGCTCTGACCGGAGGCGCGTCGCGCCGGGACGTCGACCACGATCCAGGGAACTGACTGCGTGCCAACGGTTTCCGAGAGCCTGGGAATGCCCTGATTCAGGCTCGGTCGAACCACGTCACCTGCGCGCCGTTGCCGAACTCCCGGCGCCGGGTGGCCGTGAACTGCGTCGGCGCGAAGGACCCGGACAGTGCCGGGAGACCGGCTCCCGCGAGGACGGGAAAACTTTTGAATATCAGCCGATCGATCTCGCCGATGAGCTGCCCGGCGAGATTGCTGCCGCCGCAGAGCCAGATGTCGAGGCCCTCTTGCGCTTTCAGCTTCCGAATCAGTTCCACCGGATCGGTGTCGACGATATCGACTCGTGGATGGTCCACCGGTGCGAGAGTGCGCGAGAAGACGTACTGCTTCAGGTGGTCGTACGGGCTGACCACCCCCTCTGCGAGTGCCGGTTCGTAGGCGCCGCGACCCATCACCACGGTGTCCCATGTCCGGTTCGGCGTATCGGTCGGCATGCCCACGAGTTCGCGAACGTGGGTCGGGATCGATTCCGGATACGTCTCGCCGATCCAGGACGACATGTCGTCGCACATCGGATAGAAATCGAATTCGCCGTTGGGACCGGCGATGTAGCCGTCGAGGGAGACGGCCACGTAGTAGACGAGCTTTCGCACAGAAACCACCTCGTCCGTAGTACTATGATTGAAGTGGTTTGAACGTAGTACTACGGATGGAGTGGTGTCAAGTGGTTCGCGCGAATCCCGAGCGTCGCCAGGCCCTGCTGGACGCATCGATCGAGGTGCTCGCCCGAGACGGGGCACGCGGGCTGACGTTCCGCGCGGTGGACAAGGAAGCGGGAGTGCCGGCGGGAACCGCCTCGAACTACTTCTCCAATCGCGACGAGCTGCTCGTCCAGGTGGGACACCGCTACTACGAGCGGCTGATTCCCGGGGAGGACGTCGTAGCGCAGTCGCGGCAGAGACAGACCCGCGAGTCCATGATCGACTTGATGACCGAAGTGGTCGAACGGGTCAGCGGCTTCCGAAGCGGATATCTCGCCGTCCTCGAACTCCGGCTCGAGGCGACACGGCGACCCGAACTGCAGGCCCTGCTCACCGAGCGGGTGCGAGCCGATCTCGACTTCAACGTGGCCAACTACCGGGAGTCCGGATTGCCCGGAGGCGAGGACGCCGTCGTGCTGCTGTACCTCGCCTTGAACTGGCTGATCCTGGAGCGCCTCACGCTTCCGGGAATCTTCGACGAGAAGCGCGCCGCCGAGCTGGTGCGGACCGCCGTCGAGCGCGCAATTCCCGCTGACGCGTGAGGCGGAAAGACGGCCCGGATGTTGGTGGACGTCACACTTCGCTTAAGTTCGAGTGATGAGCAATGAGAACGGTGCTGCTCCCCAGTGGTTCGTCGACGCCCTCGCTGCTCCCGTGGAAACGGGCAAATGCACGGTGTCGGGCGCGACGATCTTCTACCGAGCGTGGGGTGATCCGGGGCAGGCCGGCATCGTCCTCGTCCACGGCGGTATGGCCCATTCGGGCTGGTGGGACCACATCGGGCCGCAGCTCGCCGAGTCCCGGCGCGTCGTCGCGCTGGACCTGAGCGGACACGGCGACAGCGACCACCGCGACCACTACGGTCTCGAAACCTGGACGGACGAGGTGCTCGCCGCCGCGGAAGCCGGCGGGATCGTCGGACCGCCCGTCCTGGTCGGGCACAGCATGGGCGGCATCGTGTCGTTCGCGGCGTCGCACCGGATGGGGGAGCGTCTCGCCGGTGTCGTCATCCTCGACTCGCCGATCCGCGATCTCACCCCCGAGGAACTCGAGATGCGCATGAAGGCGGCGCGGCCGGCGGGTCCACCGAAGGTGTACCCGACCGTCGAGGATGCGGTCGCGCGCTTCCGTCTCGTTCCGCCGCAGGAGCATGCCGAGCCGTACGTGTTCGATCACATCGCCCGCGGCTCGCTGAAGCCCGTCGACGGCGGGTACACCTGGAAGTTCGACGCCATGCGGATCGGTCGGGAGACGCGGAGCAGTCTCGAGGAGATGACCCCGCGTTGCCCGGTCGTGTACTTCCGCAGCGAGCACGGCATCGTCGACGACGCCCTGTACGCCCAGTTGCGGGAGCTGTTCGGTCCCGACGCGGTGATGACCGTACTGCCCGCGGCCGGTCACCATCCGATGTTCGACCAGCCGCTGTCCGTCGTCACGGCGGTGCGCACCGTGCTCGCCGCCTGGAAGCGATAGCCGGAACCCCGCCCCGCCGCGTGAGAACCCGGGGAAGGTCGATCAGAGCGACCTGGGGGAGTCGCCGTCCTCGACCGGGACCGGTCGCCGGCGCTCGCGCAGCACGTGACGGGCCGCCCAGTCCAGGCAGAAGCCGAGCGCACCGATCACGACGATCACGGCCATCACCTGGTCGTAGGCGAGCTGATCGCGGGCGTTGAGGATCTGGTAGCCGAGTCCGGATCGGACGCCGAGCATCTCGGCGGGAACGAGCACCACCCACGCGATGCCGAGGGCGACGCGCAGACCGGTCTGCACCTGTCCGCGGATCGCGGGCAGCACCACCGATCTCAGCTGTTCGAGGCGGGTGGCGCCGAACGACCGGGCGACGAGCAGATGTCCCGGATCGATGCCGTGGACGCCGGCGGCGGTATTGATGACGATCGGCCACACCGCCGCAGCGGCGATCAGGAAGAACACCGGTTGGTGTCCGATTCCGAACAGCGCCACCGCGATCGGAGCCCACGACAGCGGTGAGATCATCCGCAGGAACTGCACCACCGGCATCGACGCCCGCTCGACGACCGGGTTCAGTCCGATGAGCAGCCCGAGCGGGATCCCGACCACCGCGGCGATCAGCAGCCCCACCAGCAGCCGCCACATGCTCGCCGCGATATCCGGCAGCAGCACCCCGCGGGAGATCAGATCCCCGAGAGCGGGCACCACGTGCTGCGGTGCGAATTCCCGGACCAGCGAATCGGATCCGGCGACCACGGTGGTGAGCAGCCACCACACGAACACGGCGACGGCGATCGCGGCGAACGGGGGCCACCACGCGTCCCGACGCGGACTGACGGGGGCACGGGAAGCGAGCGCGGTGGTGCTCACGATGGATCGACCTCCTCGATACGGGTGAGATCTGCGGGCAGACCGAACGCGGCGGTGCCGTCCACCCGGACCAGGGAGGTCCGCACGAAGCGGTCGTCGACCAGGTCGGCGTGCACGGTCGCGGGATCGAGACGCGACAGGAAACGGGTGTCGCCGTCGACGACCGTGGCGTGCATGGCCAGCGCCAGCGCCTCGGTGAAGCTCGGGAACGGGAACGGCTGATAGCCGATCCGCTGAGGATGCCACTGCGGGTGCCGGATGGTTCCCGGCGGCTCGGGGTAGGTGAGCGCGCGGGTCACCGCGGGCAGTGGCTGCGGCAGATAGCCGGCGGTCAGGGCTTCCGCGGCGGCGCGGCGGTCGGTGCCGATCCGCAGCTGCGCGGTCACAAGGGAATCCGAGACCTGCTGCACCACCGTCGGATTGCGTTCGATGAGGTCCTCGTGCACGAGCAGCGCGCAGCACGCGTGCTCGCGCCACACGTCGCCGAGGAACCGATGAATGCGGCCGATGCCGCGCAGGTCGGCGGCGGCGTTGAACGGGTCCGCGACGGTGAACGCGGCGATCGAGCCGTTCGCGAGCGCCGGAATCATGTCGGACGGGCTCATCACCACCAGCTCCACGGTGCCGGCCGAGCGCGACGCGGACTGCCGGATCACCGGGCGCAGGCCGTGGGCGCGCAGCATCTGCTGGACCGTGATGTTGTGGATGGACCACCAGAACGGGATCGCCACCTGTCGGCCCGCGAGCTGCCCCAGTTCGGTGATGTGCGGGGCGACGGTGAGCGCGGACCCGTTGGTGTGGTTCCAGCCCAGGACCCGCACCGCGCTACCCAGCGAATACCGCAGCTGCAACGCCATGGGCATGAGCAGATGGACCACGTCGACCTGGCGGGTGACGAACGCTTCCGCGAGCGAGGCCCAGCTGCGGAACAGCACGGGGCGGACGTCGTCGACGACGCCCGGGGCGAACAGCCCGGCGTGATGTGCCACGAGCAGGGGAGCGGCGTCGGTGATCGGCAGGTAGCCGATGCGCAGTCGGCCGCTGGTGTTCGTACGGTCCGTGCTCGCGGCCCGGCCCAGGTCGAGAAGGCCTGCGACGCCACCCGCGGCGGCGAGACCGACGGCGCCGCGCAGCAGCGTCCGTCGACCGATCGTCGTGCTCATGCGATTTCGAGCGCGGTGTCGCGGTAGCGGGCGAGGATCTCGGTGCGCAGCCGCTGCCGTTCGGATTCGGTGATTCCGTCATGGTCCAGGTGCCACTGCTGTTGCACCCGGCCGCCGGACCCCAGCAGGGCGATGCGATCGGCGAGACTCAGCGCCTCGTCGATGTCGTGGGTGACCAGCACCGTGGTGAAGCCCAGGTCGCGGGCGAGCCCGCTCAGCCAGTCCTGCAGATCCGCGCGGATCGCCGGGTCGAGCGCGCTGAACGGCTCGTCGAGCAGCAGCAGCCGCGGCCGCACCGCGACGGCCCGGACCACCGCGACCCGTTGTGCCTGACCGCCGGAGAGCTGGTCCGGGTAGTAGCCGGCGAGACCCGCGAGACCGAACGTGTCGAGCAGTTCGTCGGCGTACGCGGGGTCGAAACGGTCGCGATGGGCGGCGAAACGTCCACCGAATGCGACGTTCTCGCGAACGGTGAGCCACGGCATCAGGAGCGGCTGCTGGAACACCACACCGGTGTGCGGGCGGGCCGCGTCGTCGGATTCGGGCCAGGTGACCGCGCCTCGGTCGAGACGGTCGAGACCGGCGACGATGCGCAGCAACGTGGACTTGCCGCTACCGCTGCTGCCGAGCACCACCAGGAACTCGCCGGTGTCGATGTCGAGGTCGACCCCGTCGAGAACGGGTTCGGTCCGGCCGGGAAAACTCTTGTAGCCCTGTACTACTCGTACTGCGAGAGTTCCCACCGAAGCTGTCCTTCCGACGGCGATTGAATGGGCAGGAAGGCCGCTTCGCGGAAGCGGCGATTGGTTGCGCTCGCGGACGCGTAGCCGGCGCCGCCGCGCAACGTCGACTCGAGCCGCGTCGCCTCGACCGCGACGAAGGAACCGTCGAGGCGCAGCCGCAGCAGATCGGCCGGGGCCACGGACGCCGGAGCGCCGGCGTACTCGTAGAGGCGGTCGCGGAGGTTGTCGAAGCGGTCCCGCAGCGCGTGGTACTCGTCGACGAACAGTGCGCCGAGTCCGGTGGTACGAGAACAGGATTCGTCGAGCGCGGTGCGAGAGATCCCGACGCAGAAGGAGGTCTGCAACAGTAGGAAGGTGGGGCGGACGGCGCCGCAGAACGAGCGGAGCTCGTCGGTGACGATCTGGTCGTGCGGAACGTGCACCCGGTCGAACGTCAGGGAGGTCGATGCGGTCGCGCCGAGGGCGAGCAGGTCCGGTCGCGGATCGATGCGGATGCCGGGGCTGTCCGCGCGGACCGCGGCGACGACTCCGCTGCCGTCGGCGGTGCGCGCCGGGAAGACGATGAGCGCATCGTCGAATACGTTGGATGCCCAGTGGATCGGACCGGACACCACCAGACCGTCGTCGGTACGTTCCGCAGCGAGCGTGAGATCACCCAGGCCGGCAAGATGTTTCATTGCCGCAGCCATGGCGGTGACGCCGACCCGCCGGCCTGCGCCCAGGTCGTCGCGGAACTTCCCGCGCAGCGTCGCCGGTGCGCGGTCGATGTACTCGAGGGCCATGCGCTGTGCCCACAGGGAGAAGCCGACCGCGAGAGATTCGGCTGCGACGTCCTCGATGACCGCGACCATGTCCCGTAGTTCGCCGCCGTCGAGTCCGCCGGTGAGAAGACCTGATTCGCCGATCCGGGCGAGATCGATCCGGGTGTCGGTTTCCCCGCGATCCAGCGCGGCAGCGCGATCGCGCACGAATTCTGCGATCGCCCGGCGCTGTTGCTCGTCGGTTCGTTCCATGGCCGCGGTCATCGGGTTCCTACCCTTCGAGCGAGTGGATGCGGTCGATCGGAGTGCTGACGGCCTCGCGGGCGCGAACGACCGCGGCTTCGTCCGGAGCGTTGTAGAAGCACAAGCACTTGTCCATGTCCTCGCGGACGTAGGTACGCAGGAAGCTCACCTCGGGAACGTTCGCGTACTTGGGGGAGTTGGCCTTCTTGCGGGCCAGGTAGGTGTCCATGTCGATCGTGTCCGGGATGTCCCACTCGACGAGATAGCCGGCCTCGGGACGCGCTGCCTTGATTTCGTCGAGATCCGCGCCGACCAGACGAACTTCGTTGGGGCCCACGATCTCCGCGACGTCGAGCTGGGCGGCTTCGAGCTGGGCTGCGCGGCAGGCGTCGAACTCGGCGATCGCGAAGACGCGGGCGCCACCGGTGGTGACCTGCGATTCGATGAGTTCGCCGCCGGCCGCGGCGACCTCGGCGTCGAACGCCTTGATCGCGGCGTCGGCCTGGCCGTCTGCGGGCACGAGTTCGTACAGGTACAGGGACATGAGGGCACCTTCCGGTGAAACGGGGATGGGGTGTGTCGCTGCGCCGGCACCCGGGCACGGTCGACGTGCGTCAGGGCCCGAGAACGGGCGGGGCTTCGCCGGTCAGCGGTGAATGTGACAACACGCGGCGCCGGCCACGCGCACGAGGTCCACGTGCAGGCGGCGGGTCAGCTGGCGGTGGGTCACGAAGCTCACCGTACATGTAGACAGACCGATCTGTCTATTGCGAGGGTCGGTTAGGCTCGACGGCGTGACAGTCTCCACCCACACCGAGTCGAACACCGGCCGGAACACCCGCACCGGCAAGCCCGGTCCTGCCGAAAGACTCCTGGAGACGGCGACGGCGCTCTTCTCGGAACACGGCATCCGGGCCGTCGGCATCGACCGCATCCTCGCCGAATCGGGGGTCGCACGCGCCAGCCTGTACTCGTCCTACGGATCGAAGGACGCGCTGGTGCTCGCCTATCTGGATCGGCTCGACGGCCGGGACCGTGCCCGGTGGGAAGGTGCGGTCGCCGGTGTGCAGGATCCGATCGTCAAGATCCTCACCTTCTTCGACCTGGCACTCGCGTCGGCGCCCTCGAAGGGTTTTCGAGGATGTCAATACTCCAATGCCGCAACGGAATTCCCGGAGGAATCGTTTCCGCCGGTGGTCGCGCACCGGGAGTGGCTGCGGCGCACGCTGGTCGAGCTCCTCACGGCGGCCGGCGTCACCGAACCGGATGCCCTCGCCCTGCGGATCCGATTGATCTACGACGGCGCGCTCGCCGGGTCGAAGCTCGAGCACAGCGACGCGCCGCTGCGACTGGGGCGCGAGATGGTCGCGGAGTTGGTCGGTGCTGCCCCCGCTACTGGTGCCGCCCCCGCTACTGCGGGGTGAGAGTGCTGCGCCACTTCTCGTAGGCGGCGTGCTCGGCCGCGCGCCGCTGCTTGACCCGGTCGTTCTCGAGGTCGCCCGGCAGTCCGTTCTTCTCGAGCCGGCGCGTGCGGTTGTGGGCCATGTAGGCGACGGAGAAGAACAGCGACAGCATCATGCCGAGTCCCGCCGTGCTCAGGCGGAGCCAGATCGGCCCGGGGAGCAGTAGGAAGGCCGCGTAGACCGGGAGGAACGGGACCTGGCTGCGGATCATGTGGCGCAGGACGGCGTGGTCGCCGACCAGGTCGTTGCGGACCCATTCGCGCATCGAGGCGGGTAGGGGGCGTCCGAAGGCGTAGGCGGTCCACTGGACGGGGCCGGGGCGAGTGCGCATGTGCCGTTTCGCTTCCTCGTGTGTCGTCACGATCGGTCGAGATCGAGCGTACACATATAAGTAGCGCACTAACTAATCGTGCGGTCCAAATCTCTCCGATCGCGGGGAAGGCGGGAGTGGGACGAGTCCTGTACGGCCCCAGGAACCTGTTCTATATTGCGACCATGTACGAGTGGTCCGACACCGACCTCATGTTCCGCGACGCTCTTCGCGGCTTCATCGAGAAGGAAATCCGCCCCCACGTCGATGAACTCGAGAGCGGTGCGCTGCCGCCGTACGACATCATCCGCAAGATGTTCGCGGCGTTCGGTATCGACGAGATGGCCCGGGAATCGCTGGCGAAAGCCCTGGCCCGCGAGGAAGCAGGGGAGAGCGCGCCCGCCAAGTCCGGCGGGATGGGCGGCTCGCCCGGAATGGCGGCGCTGCTCAACATCGAGATCGCCGGTGTCAGCCTCGGTCTCGTCGCGTCGATGGGCGTGAGCCTCGGCCTGACCGCCGGCACCATCCGCAGCCGCGGCACCCTCGCCCAGAAGAAGCGCTGGCTGCCGGAACTGGTCACCATGGAGAAGGTCGGCGCGTGGGCGATCACCGAACCGGACTCCGGCTCCGACGCATTCGGCGGGATGAAGTCGACCGTGCGCCGCGACGGCGAGGACTACATCCTCAACGGCCAGAAGACGTTCATCACCAACGGCCCCTACGCCGACGTCATCATCGTCTACGCGAAGCTCGACGAGGGGGACGCGACCGTCGATCGGCGGGATCGCAAGGTCCTCGCGTTCGTGCTCGACAAGGGCATGGAGGGGCTGACGCAGAGCGCCCCGTTCAAGAAGATGGGCATGAACTCCTCGCCCACCGGCGAACTGTTCTTCGACAACGTCCGCATCACCCGCGACCGGCTGCTCGGTGAAACCGAGGAGGGCGGCAAGAGCGACGGCAAGGACAGCGCGAAGGAATCGTTCGCGGCCGAACGGATCGGCATCGCCTATCTCTCGCTCGGCATCATCGAGCAGTGCCTGAAGCTGTGCACCGCGTACGCCAAGTCCCGGAAGCTGTGGGGCAGGGAGATCGCGCAGTTCCAGCTCATCCAGCTCAAGCTGGCCGAGATGGAGGTCGCGCGCATCAACGTGCAGAACATGGTGTTCAGCGCGATCGAACGCGCCGCGGCCGGCAAGCCGGTGAGCCTGTCGGAGGCGTCGGCGATGAAGCTGTACTCCTCGCGTGCCGCGACCGAGGTGGCGATGGAAGCGGTGCAGTTGTTCGGGGGCAACGGCTACATGGCCGAGTACCGCGTCGAGCAGCTCGCGCGCGATGCCAAGTCGTTGATGATCTACGCGGGAAGCAACGAGATCCAGGTGACCCACATCGCGAAGGGCCTGCTCGCCGAATAGTTCTGCCCCGGAGAAAATCTGCACTGCGACTGCCGAATCGGTTAGTGTCATCCGGCATGAGTGAGATTATGCCGTTCGCGGCGACGGTCGATCCCGATCTCGCCGCGGCCCTGGCGCAGCTACCCGACCTGCGCCTCGAGAATCTGGAGGAGGCTCGCCGCACCTTCGACGAGTTGATGTCCGGGCTCGGTCCCGCGGACACCTCGGGCGTCGCCGTCGAGGAGTGGCTGGTCCCCGGTGCGCCCGGTGGTCCGGAGATTCCGGTCCGGTTGTTCGTGCCGGACGCCTGTCCGGACGGGAACTTCGGATCCCGGGCGGTCGTGCTCGAAATCCACGGCGGCGGCTTCGTGCTCGGCTCGGCCGCGCAGAGCGACGCACTGAACTCGGTGATCGCGCGGCGCACCGGGGCAGTCGTCGTCTCCGTCGACTACCGGCTCGCCCCCGAGCATCCGTACCCGGCCGCGGTCGACGACTGCTACGCCGCCCTGACCTGGATCGCTTCGAGTGCAACGCATCTCGACATCGACCCGGACCGGATCGTCCTGGTCGGCGATTCCGCGGGCGCCGGCCTGGCCGCCAGCGTCGCTCTGCGCGCCCGGGACCTCGACGGCCCGCCGATCGCGCTGCAGGTTCTGCTCGAGCCCGAACTCGACGACCGGCTCCAGACCGCCTCGATGCGCAGCGGCACCGACACGCCCGTGTGGGACAACACCAAGGCAGCGCTGAGCTGGCGTCACTATCTGGGCGAGCAGCCGCCGACCGGGGAGGCGGTGCCGGCGCGGCAACAGGATCTGTCGGGACTGCCGGCCACCTACATCACCGTCAACGAACTCGATCCGCTGCGCGACGAAGGGCTCGAATACGCCCAGCGCCTTCTGCAGGCCGGCGTGCGCGTGGAACTGCACCTCTGGCCCGGCACTTTCCACGGATTTTCTCTGGTTCGCGGAGCAGCGGTAACCCGTCGCGCAACCGCGTCCTTGTGTGATTCGATCATTCGCGCCACTGCGCGTACTGCGGTGCTCGAGACCGACTAGAACGAAGACTTTTGGGGGGATTCGATGGGGGTTGTCAGTGGAAGTACGCCGCCCGTGCGCGTGATTCCGGCGCGCGAAATCGGAGCACCGGTCGACGGTGCCGCCAGGCAGGACGACGCGCCGCCCGCCGTGGACGGGCGCCAGGCACGGGCCGAGCGGACCCGCCGCGCGATCGTCGAGGCGCACATCTCCCTGATCGGCGCGGGTGAACTCTCGCCGACGGGGGCGCAGATCGCGGACCGGGCCGGGGTGTCGCTGCGATCGCTGTGGGGGAATTTCAACGACCTCGAGACCCTGTTCGCAGCGACGGGAGCCGAGGTGCTGCGTCGCCAGAACACGATGATCGAGCCGATCGACGCGGACCTGTCGCTGGAGGAACGGATCGAGACGTATTGTCGGCAGCGTGCCCGGGTTCTGGAATTCGTCGCCCCCTTCGCCCGGTCGTCGGAGCTCCGGGCGCCGTTCTCCCGCGAACTGCAGCGCAACCGGGTGCGGTACCTGCGTGGCGTGAGTTCGGAGATCGAGGCGTTGTTCGCCCGTGAACTCGCCGGAGGCGATGTCCCCCGCCGCGGAGAGGTGCTGCAGGCGCTGGGCATCGCCGTCACCTGGCCGACCTGGGTGTCGCTGCGTGACGTGTCGCGACTGTCGATTCACGAGGCGACGTCGGTGATGACGCGGATGGTTACCGCGCTGCTGACATCGGACTGATCACACCGCGTCCGCCCCCGCCGGGAACGCCGTCGCCGGCCCCGCCCCCGAGATGGATCGGGGCGGGGCCGGTTCGGTGTGGTGGGTCGAGCAGTCTTGCAGGGGATCCCGCCACCCCGAGCGGATGGTTTCCGAATCTGCTGCACAACAGTCGGATTCGTGCCACCTGGCCAGGGGACTACCGAGGATGCGGTCGCCGGGCGCACTCCCGGAACGGCGGCCTATTGACACTTCGAGTGTTGTCGCTCACAATCGGAATCAATGAAGTTGACATGACTGTCACGTCACGAACAGACCCCTGGAGGAAGACCATGCCCGTTCCTGCGATGCGTGAACTCGGCGAGAAGGTGCGCAACTGGGGGCGGTGGGGCTCCGACGACGAGCGCGGTACGACGAACCTCATCACCCCGGAACGCCTGGTCGCGGCGGCAAAGCTGATTCGCACGGGTGAGATCTTCGAGCTGGGGATCCCCCTCGACGGCGACGGGCCTCAGCCCGGCGGCGCCCGCATCAACCCGATCCGCCTCATGTCCGAGAACGGCCAGGAGCAGGTCCTGCCCGGCGGATTCAAGTGGGCCGACGACTACGTGTTCATGCCGCTGCAGGCCGGATCGCAGTACGACGCGCTCTCGCACGTCCAGTACGACGAGCAGATCTACAACGGTCATCCCGGCACCGGCATCACCGTCAAGGGCGCCGACAAGTGCGGCATCCATACGCAGTCCAAGGGTATCGCCGGCCGCGGCGTCCTCCTCGACATCGCCCGCCACCGCGGCGTCGACTGGCTGGAGGCGGGAACCGCGATCGGACCGGACGAACTCGACGCGGTCGCCCGATCCCAGCAGGTGGAGGTCGGGCCGGGCGACATCCTGCTCATCCGAACCGGTTGGCATGCAAAGTTTCTCGCCGAGCGCGACCCGGCGTCGTACATGGCGGGGGAACCCGGCCTGTCGCTCGCCTGCGCGCAGTGGCTCCGCGACCGCGACGTCGCCGTGGTCGGCGCGGACAACTGGGCCGTCGAGGTCATGCCGGGGGAGAACCCGGGTGCGTTGTTCGAACTGCACATGGTGCTCATCCGCGACATGGGCATGACGCTCGCCGAAATGCTCAACTTCGAGGAACTCGCCGCGGCATGCGCGGCCGACGGTGTCTACGACTTCTTCTACGCGGGACCGCCCCTGCAGTTCACCCGTGGCGTCGGGTCGCCGATCAATCCGCTCGCCATCCGCTGAGCGCCACGGTCGCTCGCACAATCCCCTCGACCTCAGGAGAACCCCCGACATGCTGCTCAGCGACATCGTCGAGTACGGCGCACGCAAACATCCCGACCGGATCGCCCTCCGATTCGAGAACGACGTGGTCGACTTCGGCGAACTGCGCGACCGAACCCGGAGACTCGCGAATGCACTTCTTGCCGTAGCGAATCCGGGTGACCGGGTCGCGATCCTCTCGACGAACTGCACCGAGTACTTCGACTGCTACTACGGCGTCCCGATGGCCGGAATGGCGCTGACCATCCTCAACTTCCGGCTCCATCCCGAACAGATCGTCGCGCTCGTCGAGCACTCCGGGGCGTCGGTGCTCGTCGTCTCCGAGGAATTCGCCGAGGTCGCCGCAACGGTCCGGGAGCGCGTCCCCTCCGTCCACACGATCGTCGTCATCGACGGTTCCGACGAGGACACCTCCTGGGAGTCGTTCGTCCGCAACGCATCGACGGAGCCGCCGGTGACCCGGCCGTCCCCGGACGACATCGCGTGGCTGGTCTACACCAGCGGCACCACGGGAATGCCCAAGGGCGTGGCGATCAGCCACCGGAACCTGCTCAGCGGCATCACGTCGTCGGCGCTCCACTGGAACCTGCCCGAGGGTACCGTGTTTCTGTTCTGCTTCCCGCTCTGTCACGTGGGCGGCTACGTGACGCTGCTCAACCACCTGAACGGCAACACGGTCGGGATTCTGCGTGCCTACGACAACGCGACCTTCCTCCGGACGGTCGAGGAGTGGAAGGTCACGCAGACCGGACTCGCTCCCACCATGATCAACTTCCTGCTGCAGGATCCCGCGCTCGACGAGCACGATCTCGGCACGCTCGAAGCGATCGGGTACGGCTCGTCCGCCATCCCCGCAGCGGTGCTCCGCGAAGGCCTGGACCGGCTCGGCTGCGATTTCTACCAGGGAATGGGCATGACCGAGCTGGCCGGCAACGTCCTCCATTTCGACGAGGCGTCGCATCGCCGGGCCGCGAACGGCGAGCCCGAACTGCTGGCGGCCGCAGGAAAACCGATGCGACTGGCGGACATCCGCATCGTCGACGACGCGATGAACGATGTTCCCCGCGGCGAGATCGGTGAGATGATCGTGCGCGCGGACCAGGTCATGTCGGGATACTGGAACGATCCCGAGGCAACCGAGGCCGCCTTCACCGACGGCTGGTTCCACACCGGTGATCTGGTGCGGCAGGACGCCGAAGGCTTCGTGTACATCGTCGACCGCAAGAAGGACCTCATCATCAGCGGCGGCGAGAACGTGGCGTCCCTCGCGGTCGAGCAGGCCCTCTACCGCCACCCCGCCGTCGCCGAAGCCGCCGCGATCGGCGTTCCGAACGAAACCTGGGGCGAAATCGTCTGTGCCGTCGTAGTTCTCCGCGAAGGAGCCGACGCGAGCGCCGACGACATCATCGCGACCTGCCGCGAGCATCTCGGCGGATTCCAGGTGCCGCGCCGCGTCGAGTTCGTCGACACACTCCCCAAGAACGTGACCGGCAAGATCCTCAAGCGCGACCTACGGGATCGCTTCGCACCTTCCCCGGCCTGATCGGCCCCCACCGGATCGGCGGCAGCTTCGCGCTGCCGCCGATCCCGTCATGCACAGAAACTCCCTCCCCACCCTCCCCGGAGCGATCATGAAACGTACTCTCGCCGTGGGCCTGACCGCCCTGTCCGCAGCCGCCGTGCTGACCGCCTGTTCCGGTCGCGGCACCACGATCGAAGCCGGCGAATGCGATCCCGGCATCACCGACACCGAGATCCGGTTCGGTTCGAGCCTGATGCAGTCCGTCGCCGGTCCGCAGGCGAAGGCCGCGACCGCCCTGTTCGAGGACATCAACCAGGACGGCGGCGTCACGATGGGTGACGGTAGGACCCGCCGGATCGTCTACACCGCCCTCGACGACGGCTACGACCCCGCGCGCACCGTCGGCAACGTGCGCTCCCTGGTCGAACAGGAACAGGTCTTCGCCATCCACAACCTCGTCGGGACGCCGTCGACCCTCGCGGTCGTCGACTACCTGTCGTCGAAGAACGTCCCGCTGGTCTTCCCCATGACCGGCAGCGACGAACTGCTCGCCTCCGTCGCCGATCGTCCCGTCGTCGCCGGCGCCGTGAATCCTCAGACCGGATGGGAAGTTTCGGCCCACGCCGAGCAGATGCTGGCTCGACATCCGAACGCGAAGATCGCGGTGCTCTACCCGAACGACAGCCTCGGCAGCGGCAGCCTCGCCGCACTCGAAGCCGCTCTCGAGGGCAGCGGCGCGCAGATCGTCGCACGGCAGTCGTACGAACCGACCACGCCGTCGGTGGATTCGCAGGTCGTCAACCTCGCCAACTCGGGCGCCGACGTCTTCATGAACTTCGCGACCGCGAGCTTCGTGACCCAGTCACTGAAGAAGGCCCACGAACTGCGTTGGGATCCGGACACATACATCTACTCGGGCGCGACCGACACGAACTTCGTGCTCGCACCCGCGGGTCTGGAAGCCGCGGAGGGAATCCACTCGTTCTACTGGATCTACGACGTGAGCAGCCCCGAACACGACGACAAGCCCGGTGTGGCGAAGTGGCGTGAATTCGCCGCCCGGCACGCGCGCGATTTCGCAAGCACCGACACGATCGCGGCAACCGGCTACAACACCGCACAGCTTCTCGTCACCGCTCTCGAGCAGATGGACGGCTGCAGCCGAACGGATCTGCTCGACGCGGTCCGGAACCTCGACGGGGTGACGACGGACCTGTCCATCGAGGGCATCACCTTCGACACCACCCCCGACTACCCGTACGCGATCACGTCGATGGCCCCGATGACCTTCCGGGACGGCAGCTGGCACTACGACGCCGTGGTCACCCGCGGCGAGGATCGGTGACGGTGCACACCGGCCCGGCGGCGGGCAACACCGCAGCCGTGCCGGAACTGCGGGTCGAGGACGTGCGGCTGCGCTTCGGCGGCGTCGTCGCCCTGGACGGTCCGTCGTTCTCGATCGCCCCCGGAACCATCATGGGACTGATCGGACCGAACGGCGCGGGTAAGACGACGCTCTTCAACTGCATTTCGCGGCTCTACCAGCCCGATTCGGGCCGGATCACGTTCGGCGACACGAATCTGCTGGAGTTGCCCGCCGACGGCATCGCCGCGGCAGGCATCGCGCGCACCTTCCAGAACATCGGGCTCTTTCCCACCATGACGGTCGTCGAGAACGTCCTCAGCGGCGCATACTCGCGCACCCGCGCCGGATTCGTGCGCACCGCACTGGGTTCGCCGGCCGCACGCCGCGAGGAGCGGCACGAACGCGACGAGGCGTGGGCGCTGCTCGAGGCGATGAACCTCGCCCACGTCGGGCTCGAACCGGCCGGCAACCTGCCGTACGGGACGCTCAAACGCGTCGAACTGGCCCGGGCC
Organism: Rhodococcus sp. NPDC003383; assembly: GCF_053589115.1. Taxonomy (NCBI): domain Bacteria; kingdom Bacillati; phylum Actinomycetota; class Actinomycetes; order Mycobacteriales; family Nocardiaceae; genus Rhodococcus; species Rhodococcus sp. NPDC003383. Next base: position 43,620 of record NZ_JBSFRG010000012.1, read on the forward strand.
CTCATGCAGCGGCCGAAGCTGCTCATGCTCGACGAACCGGCGAACGGCCTCATCCACGAGGAGGTTCTCGAACTCGCCGAGACCGTCCGCGACCTCCGCGACGAACGCGGCTTCTCCGTGCTGCTCGTCGAGCATCACATGGCGATGGTCATGTCCATCTCCGACCGGATCGTCGTGCTCAACTTCGGACGCAAGATCACCGAGGGCGATCCCGCCGAGGTGGCGGCACACCCGGAGGTCGTCGAGGCCTATCTGGGAGGTGCGGCATGAGCCTGCTCGCCGTCCACGATCTCCACGCGCGATACGGGAACGCAGAAGTCCTGCACGGCATCGACTTCGACGTTCCGGCCGGTGAGGTCACGGTGGTTCTCGGCGCCAACGGTGCCGGCAAGACGACCATCCTCCGATCGATCTGCGCGATGGTGCACACCAGCGGGCGGATCGTGTTCGACGGCCGCGACATCAGCGGCGTGCGAACCGACCGCATCGCACGTCTCGGTATCGCCCACGTTCCGCAGGGGCGAGGCACCTTCGGTGATCTCACCGTCGAGGAGAACCTTCTCATCGGCGGGTACACCACGTCGCAGGCCGCCACGACGCGGTCCATCGAGCGGTGGTACGAGTTCTTCCCGCGCCTGCGCGAACGCCGGACGCAACTCGCCGCCGGTCTCAGCGGCGGCGAACAGCAGATGCTCGCGATCGCCCGCGCCCTCGTCCCCGAACCGCGGCTGCTTCTGCTCGACGAACCGTCGCTGGGACTCGCACCGCGTATCACCCAGGAGGTGTTCCGCGCGCTGGGGCAGATCAACGAGGACACGGGCACAACCATTCTCGTCGTCGAACAGAACGCCCACCTGGCACTCGAGATCGGATCCTCGGCGGTCCTGGTCGACGCCGGGCGCGTCGTCGCCCAGCGCCCCGCCGAGGCTCTCGCCCACGACGACGCGGTGCGCCGCGCCTACCTCGGCTACTGACCAGGAGTTTCAGACATGCAGGTGTTTCTTCAGCAAGTCGTGGACGGGCTGACCTGGGGTGCGCTGTACGCGGCGTTCGCCCTGAGCATCGTCCTCGTCTACCGGGCATCCGGAATCGTGAACTTCGCGCAGGGCGAGATGGCGATGATCTCGGCGTTCTGCGCCTGGCAGTTCCACCAGTGGGGCGCCCCGCTCTACCTCGCGATCGCCGGTGCGATGGTAGTGGCCTTCCTGTTCGGTGCCCTCACCGAGCGGGTACTCATCCGGCCGCTCGCCTCGTCCCCGAACCACATGCCGCTCGTGATCATCACGCTCGGTCTCATGCTCGTGCTCAACAGCGCGGCGGGCTGGATCTGGGGTGTGCAGAGCAAGGAGTTCCCCTCGATCGTCTCCGGCCCGGCGATCACCCTGGGGCCGGTCGCGATGTCCCGTCAGTCGGTGGTGATCGTCGGCGCGGTCGTCGTGGTCGCGGCACTGTTGTTCGTTCTCTTCCAGCGCACCCGGATCGGGTTGGCGATGCGCGCTGCCGCCGGGAATCCGGAGTCCGCGAAGCTGATAGGTGTCCCGGTCGGGTCGATGCTCACCATCGGCTGGGGGCTCGCCGCCGCCATCGGTGCGCTCGCCGCCTCGCTCGCGGCTCCGCAGTTGTTCCTCCAGCCGAACATGCTGGTCGCCTCCCTGATCTACGCGTTCGCCGCGGCCGTGCTCGGAGGACTCGACAGTCCGGTCGGCGCGATCGTCGGCGGACTGTGCGTCGGGGTCGCCGAAAACCTTGCCGGTACCTATATCTCGTGGATCGGGCACGACTTCAAACAGGCGGTGGCGCTCGCCCTGATCCTCGGAGTCCTGCTGCTGCGGCCCGAGGGCCTGTTCGGCACCAGAAAGGTTGCACGGGTATGACATTCCTCGATTCACTTCGCCGACCGCGAGCCGAACTCGATGCTCCGCTGTGGCTCTCACGGGCCATGGTCGCCGTCGTCGTCCTCGTCGCGGTCGTGGCCCCGCTTGTGTCCGCACCGTACGTGAACTTCGACCGGTCGATGGTTCTGGTGTACATCGTCGTGGGGCTCGGACTGAACCTGTTGACCGGCAACACCGGTCAGATCTCGCTGGGCCACGGCTTCTTCTTCGCCGTGGGGGCCTATCTCAGCGGGGTCCTCGTCGAGAACCACGGTGTGCCGTACCTGCTGCTGCTGCCGCTCGCCTTCGTCGTGTGCTACCTCGTGGGGTACGCCTTCGGGTTGCCGGCGCTGCGGCTACGCGGGCTCCAACTCGCCTTGGCCACATTGGGTCTGGCGCTGGTGACGCCCGCGGTCATCAAGCGGTTCGAACACGTGACTGACGGTCACGCCGGCATCAACATCTCCGCCGCCGACGCGCCCGGGTTCACCGGCCTCGAGCGGGACCAGTGGGTGTACTACCTGTGCCTCGTGGTCGCGCTGGTCGCGTACCTGGTGGTCCGCAGGCTGTCGACCGGCCGGATCGGCCGCTCGCTCATCGCGATTCGCGACTACGAAGCGGTCGCCACCACACTCGGTGTTCCGGCCACCCGGACGAAGACGACGGTGTTCGCCCTCAGTGCCGCCCTCGCCGGCACCGGCGGCGTGCTCTACAGCTTCGTCGTCCAGTACGTCGGCCCGGAAGCGTTCGGGCTGCCGCTCGCGATCGCGTTCATCACCATGATCGTCGTCGGCGGACTGGGCACGGTCCCCGGTGTCGTGTTCGGTGCCCTGTTCGTGGTGTACGTGCCGCAATGGACCGCGGACATCAACCAGTCCGCCGCGGGCATCACGTACGGTGCGGCCCTGATCCTGTTCATCTTCGTGCTGCCGTACGGTGTCATCAGCGTGTTCCGCGGTCTTCTCGGTCCCGTCGTCGCCCGGATTCCGGGCCGCCGCCGGGACACCCGGCCGTTGGCGGACGGCCGCGACACCGAACCCGATCTCGTCACCGTCGCCTGATCCACGGCGATCTGATCCCACGGCCGTCCGATCCCACGACGAAGGCCCTCGGCTCGTAGCCGAGGGCCTTCGTCGTGGAACCGGAAGGAGTCCGGTCACCGTTCGGCGAAACGCTGCCCGAGGTCGTCGATCTCGGGAAGACCCATGAACGAGGTGAACTCGTCGAACGGCGGCAGCTCGCCGAGCACCGCGCGCGGCGTTCCGTCCCGGAGGATCGCCCCGTAGAACTCGCGCACCGACCGGGTCGCCGTGAGGAGCGCACCGATCGGGAACAGCACCAAGGCGAACCCGAGGTCGGTGAGCTCGTCCAGGGGGAGACCCGGGGTCCGGCCGCCCTCCACCCAGTTGAACACCAGGCGGTGGCCCTTCAGCCGGGACGCGACCTTGCGCACGTCGTCGGCGCTCGCGGGAGCCTCGACGAACAGCAGGTCCGCGCCCGCATCGGCGTAACGCTTCGCGCGCTCGATCGCCGCATCGATACCCTCGACCGCCGCCGCGTCGGTGCGGGCGATGACGAGCAGATCCGGGTCGGTGCGCGCTGCGGTCGCCGCCTCCAGTTTGGCGACCATCTCCCCGGCGGGAATCACCGCCTTTCCGGCCATGTGGCCGCACCGCTTCGGCGAGACCTGATCCTCGAGCTGAAGCGCTGCGACGCCGGCGTTCTCGTAGTCGCGAACGGTGCGGATCACGTTGATCGGATTCCCGTAGCCGGTATCGGCGTCGGCCACGACCGGCACGTCGACGGCCGCGACCATCCGGCGGGCATGGTCCGCCATCTCCGTCGCGGTCAGCAGGCCGACGTCCGGCCGTCCCAACAGTGATGCGGCGGTGCCGAATCCGGTCATGTACACGGTGGAGAAGCCTGCGGCTTCGGCCAGCCGTGCAGTGAGTGCGTCGTAGGCGCCGGGAGCGAGAACCGGGGATCCGGAATCGAGCAGGCGACGCAGCTGTGGCCGCGTCGCGGTCCGGGCGCCGAGCAGGTCGGACATGGAATGCCTTTCGAAATTTCAGGGAACCAGATGCCGCGGGTTCGCGACCCGCAGCCTGGTGAGGACAGCGCTCGAGACGGCCCGACGGACGGCGACGTCGTCGTAATCCAGGGCACCCGAGCGGATTCCGGTGGCGAGATCGGCCTCGGTGTCGCAGCCGAGTTCGCCGAGCCGACCGCGCACGATGTTCGCGGCGTCGTCCCCGGCGGACAGCTCCCGGCCGGCGATGCGCAGGAGGTTCGCGCAGATCCGCAGCAGGTACCGCTGCCGGTCGGCATCGTCGGCCAGTGCCGGCGCGATCTCGTCGGTGAGTGTCGTGGCGACGAGATCGACGATCTCGGTCGTCGTCGGCCGGTCGTGAACCGTGGCGGCCCGGGAACGCGGTTCGGGCGCGTCACCCGGGTCGTCGAGGAGCCCGAGTACGAGCAGGAGGTCGTACTCGGATTCGCACACCCGGCGTCCGATGGACGCCAGTTCGAGGGAGAACTCCTCGCCGCTGAGGTGCCGCTGCGCCTGGAATCGGCTCAGGACGAGCCAGCGCAGCGTGCCGTAGGCCTCCCACCAGTGCAGTTCGGCGTCCGACGGGCGGATCCCGGTGGCGCGTTCGTAACCGTCGACGAGTTGCTCGCGGGTGCCGATGCCACCGACCGGCAACTCGGCACCGAACCGCCAGGCGCGGACGCACAACCAGCCCAGGTCCTCGATGGGGTCGCCGAGGTGGGCGAGTTCCCAGTCCAGGACGCCGCGGATCCCGGTTCGGTCGACGAGCAGATTGCCCATCCGGAAATCACCGTGTACCAGCGCTTTCGGCCGCACCGGTGGTCGATGGTCACGAAGCCAGCGCAATCCCATCTCGACGGCAGGGCGCGGCTCGTCGAATTCCCGGTACACCGCTTCGATCGCGTCGAGCGGATCCCCGGAATCGAGCATCGCCACCTCGGCGACGTCGCTGCGGTGGATCAGGCCCAGGGCGTATCCCATCTGCTCGGCGAGCTCGGCCCGGACGGCGACGAGTTCCGGGTCCCGCTGCAGTTTGCGCGGGAGCGATTCGCCGTCGACCCTGTTCATCAGCAGATAGGGCGCGTCGATCCCCGGTGCGGTGTCGCCGGCCGCGAGGACCTGGGGGACCGGGACGCCGGCCGCGGCCGCGGCGCGCAGGCACGCGGCCTCCGCGCGCATGCGGTCGGCGTCGCCGTGGCCGGGCGGGTCGCGGCGCAGCACGACCGGCAGGGGACTGCCGTCCGAGGTGTGGGCCTCGACAGACCACACCTGCCTGCTCGCCCCGCCGGTGAGTCGGTGCACGTCCGCGACCGTGACGGTTTCGTCCCGGGCATCGGACAGGACGTCGGCGATGCCGTCGGCGAGTGTGGTGGTGGGGGATTCGGTCATCGCCACGGTGCCGCCTCGGGGTCGCGCAGGAGACGACGCGCCGTCGACATGCGGTGCACTTCGTCGGGGCCGTCGTAGATCCGCGCGTACCGGGCGCGGCGGTACATCTCCTCGAGCGGGGTGTCGCCGGTCAGGCCCAGCGCCCCGTGGACCTGGATCGCACGATCGACGACGTTGTGGAGCATCCGGGCTCCCCAGAACTTGATCAGGCCGATCTGGACCCGCGCGTCCTCGCCGGCGTCCATGGCACGGGCCGCATCGAGGGTCATCAGCCGCGCCGCGTGGATCTCGGCTGCCGATTCCGCCACGTAGCGGTGGATCTCGCCCTTCTCCGCGAGGAGCGTGCCGTGCACGTAGCGGCTGTTTGCGCGCTCGCACATCAGCTCGAATGCCCGCTGCGCCTGCCCGAGCCAGCGCATGCAGTGGAAGATCCGGCCGGGTCCGAGACGATCCTGGGCGACGACGAACCCCTTGCCTCGCTCCCCGAGGAGGTTGGCGGCTGGGACGCGGACGTCGGTGAGCCGGACCTCGTAGTGGTCGCTCGGGTCGTGGCCCATGGTCGGGATCGAGCGGACGATCTCGAATCCGGGGGTGTCGGTGGGCACGATGATCGCGCTGATCCGCGAGTGGCGCGGCGTGGACTCGGGCTCGGTGCGGGCGAAGACGGAGCAGTATCCGGCGTCGGCGACTCCGGTGGTGAACCACTTGTGCCCGTTGATGACCCAGGTGTCGCCGTCGAGTTCCGCCCGGGTCTCGATCAGGGTGGGGTCCGAGCCGGCGACGTCGGGTTCGGTCAGGCCGACGGACGGCAGGAAGTCCCCGGCGACCAGCGGCGGGATCCACCGCTTCTTCTGCTCCTCGGTGCCGTGCTTGCGCAGCATCAGCGTGTCCTGCATGGACACCGAACCCACGGCGAGCTGGCCGAATTCGGAGCGTCCGATGATCTCGTTGAGGTAGACGAAGTCGAGGAACGGCACGCCCCCGCCGCCGACGTCGGCCGGGTGTCCGAGAGCCCAGAGTCCGAGTTCCTTGGCGCGGGAACGCAATCCGTCGAGCGTCTTCCGGGCGTCGTCACCCTCACGGGTGAGGACCGGTTCGGCGGGGATGACTTCGCCGTCGATGAAGGCGCGCATCCGGGCGCGCAGGTCGGCGATCTCGCCGTCGGGCTGGTTCACCATCATTCCAGTGCTGCCTCTCGTGTTATGTGCGCGATGCTCGGTTGCGGGAACCGATCTCGCGAAGGGGGCGGATCGCGGCGGAGTCGACGTACTCGTCGATGCGGGAGATGTGTCCGTCCTCGACGCGGACGAACAGGCCGGCGGGAATCTCCAGGGGGCCGTGCCCCGGGAGGACGCCGCGGACCACGTGTTGCTGAGCGAATCCGTCGGGCAGGATGTGCCGGCGGATGTCTTCGTAACGGAAGTCCTCGAGCGTGCGCGCGAGCCACCGCAGTACTCGGAGGTTCTCGGAAACGGTCTGCTCGAGGCCGTCGTCGTTGTGCCAGATACGCGCGTCGGGCGCGTACAGCTCGGTGAGTGTCGCCTCGTCGCCGCGTTCGACGGCGGCGAAGAAGCGATCGGCGAGGTCGTTCATTGGGAAATGCCGTTCATGGGGCAGGGTTCTCCTCGCAGCTATGCGGTGTCGGGGTCGAGTCCCAGTGCACCGAGGCACATCTGGTCCAGGGTGTCCAGCAGCCGTTCCTCGTCGGCCTCGTCGCCCTGGACGAGCCAGAGGTAGAGGGTGTGGTCGACCATCGCGGCCATGGCACGGGCCGCGAACACCGGGTCGAGCGAGGAGCGGACGAGCCCGTCGGCCTGCCAGCGGGCGATCGCCCGCGACGTCCGTTCGACCAGTTGCTGGCGGTGCTGCTGACGCAGCGCGCGGAACTCGTCGTTGAACGTCGCGACCTGCTCGACGATCGCCATCAGTCGCGCGTTGCGCCGGTACGCCTGGTAGTAGGAGCGGTTGGACGCGACGAGACGGGCGGCGGGGGACAGGTCGGGCTCTGCGGGTTCGCGACGGTGCACGTCCTCGAACAGGCGGGTGCTGAGCTCACGGAAGATGTCTTCCTTGGATTCGAAGTAGCGGTAGAACGTTCCGTAGGAGACCTTGGCCTCCTGTGAGATCTGTTCGACCCGCGTGTCGGGGAAACCGACGGTCTCGAACACGGTGCGGGCAGCGTCGAGCAGTGCATCGCGGGTCTTGCGGCCGCGTGCGGTCAGGGTGTCGACCGGTGCAGGGACGGACGGGGTGTTGACAGATGACTTGGCCACGGTCAAACTATCCAAGAAGATGACATGACTGTCAAGTCATTTTTCGGCCACAGCCACGACACATTCTTCCTCGTCATCGCGCCGAAAGGGATCGCAATGGACAACTCGGATCCGAAGTTCGAATTCCGCGGAATCAACCACCTCGCGCTCGTGTGCTCCGACATGCGACGCACCATCGACTTCTACTCGGGTGTGCTGGGCATGCCGCTCGTCAAGACACTCGACCTGCCCGACGGACTCGGCCAGCATTTCTTCTTCGACTGCGGAGGAGGGAACACCCTCGCGTTCTTCTGGCTCGCGGATGCCCCCGACGCGGCACCGGGTATCGCCGCGCCCAAGGGCCTGCCGGACCAGGGTGAACTCGCCAGCGCCGTCGGCTCCATGAACCACGTCGCCTTCGCGGTGCCGCCGGAGAAGTTCGACGAGTACCGCACCCGGCTGAAGGCCGAGGGCATCGCGGTCAGCCGTGTCCTCAACCACGACGACAGCCCCGCGGGGGTGTCCCGGGAGGTGCATGCCGGCACCTTCGTCCGATCGTTCTACTTCCAGGACCCGGACGGTGCTCTTCTGGAATTCGCTTGCTGGACACGAGAGTTCACGGAGGATGACGTCCGGCACGAGCCGAAGACCGCCGCCGACCGGCGCGCGACGAGCGTCCGCTGACAACCCCGAAAGGAACCGCCATGCCCCGACTTCGTGAGGTCCCGCGCGCCGAGGTGACCGACGAGAAGATCCTGTTCTTCTACGACAGGCTCTTCGGCCCGGACAAGGATCCCGCCGTCGATCACGGCACCATCCACGCCACCCCGGGTGACTGGTGGACGGTCTTCGCCCAGTCACCCGCAGTGTTCCGGCACGCGGTGCGCGGATTCTCGCTCTACCGGAACGCGAAACTGGATCCCCTCCTGCGGGAACTGGGCCAGGGACGCGCCGGGTACGCCCGCGGAAGCCAGTTCGTCTTCTCGCAGCACTGCAAGCAGATGCGGTCGCTCGGCATGCCGGAGGAGAAGATCGCCGCGATCCCGTCCTGGCAGATCAGCGACCTGTTCTCCCCGCTCGAACGTGCCGTGCTCGCCTACACCGACGGCCTCGTCCACGACGGGGGCCGCGTACCGGACGAGGTGTTCGCCGCCCTGCAGGCCGAGCTCTCCGACTCCGAGATCCTCGAACTGACGTACATCACCTGCATGTACGACATGCACGCCACCATGTGCCGGGCGCTGAAGCTCGAGTTCGACGACCGGCCCGAGCCGATCGAAGAGGTCCAGGTGCCCGAGGGCGTCGTGGTCGCGGACCTGTCGGCCGACCTCGCGGGAGAATAGCGAGGAGTCGGAACGGATCGTGCGGCCGCGGTCGGGGCGGCCGCACGATCGCTACGTGGTGAGCAGGTAGAAGCGCCACAGATCGAAGTTCTCGATCGGCAGGACCGAGACGTCGGCGAACCCGGCGTCGAGCGCGTAGCGGCGCAACGTCGGCATGCGCATCACCGTTCCGGTCCCCACCGAGCCGGGGTGGCTCATGCTGTCGGGCAGGCAGCAGGTCAGGCTGAACCCGTACATGAGGCGGTCGATTTCGTTTGCGGGTGCGGTGAACTCGTCCGCGACCGCTTCGTCCATCACGACGACCACGCCGTCGTCGGTCAGTGCCCGCCGCATCGCGCCGAGCACTTCCACGGGCCGGGGCATGTCGTGAATGCACTCGAACGCGAACGCGGCCGAGAATCGTCCTTCCGGAAGTTCCTGGGCATCCGCTTCGATGATCGTGACGCGATCCGAAACATCCGGGTGTTCGGCGACATTGGACGTGGCGAGGGCTACGGTCGCCGGATCGATGTCGTAGCCGGTCACCCGGGCCTGTGGGTACGCGCGCGCCAGCGCGATCGTCGACCATGCTCCACCGCAACCGATGTCGGCGATCTCGATCCCCGGTTTCTGCAGCAGGTCGTGGAGTTCGGGCACCGACGCCAGCGCCGGCGGCAGGGCCTTCTCGAACCACGGCCGGTTCATCGCGGCCTGCGATTCCCGCGCGTCCGCACCGAGGTCCGCCCAGCTCACGCCGCCGCCGGTGCGGTAGGCATCGAGCAGTTCGGGCAGGTGGACGGCAAAACCGCACAGCATGCGTGCGAGCGGGCCGAGGTAGTTCAGGCTGTGCTCGTCGGTGAGGACCTCGGCGGCAGCATCCGGGAGGGTGTATGTCCGCGGATCTCCGTCGCTCGCGACGAGCAGCCCGGTCGCGGCCTGCTGTTCGAGCCATTCACGCGCATAACGAGGATGGGTGCCGGTGCGCTCGGCCAGTTTCTCCGGAGTGGCCGGCCCGTCCGCGGCGAGACTGCGGTACCAGCCGAGCCGGTCGCCGATATAGATGGCGATCAGGTCGACCGTTCCGAGCGATGCGTCGAGGACCCGTTGCGCGAGGGCCTCGACCGTGGGGGCGATATCCATGTCGGTCATGAGTGCCTCCGAGAGGAGGGGGTGTTCGGGGCATTTTCATGGTGCCTGCCGGGCGTGCACGCGACAACCTGCCGGACCTCCGGGAACAATTGCCGTACGGTGTACGTTAACCGAGGGCATCCCACAAGAAGGAGAGTTCTCGTGCAGATCACCGGCAGTGCCCTGTCCCTCAATGTCGCGGACGTCGAGGCGTCGGCGGAGTTCGCGATCCGGCACCTGGGTTTCGCCCCGGAGATGTCCGCCGACGGTTTCGTGTCCCTCGCCCGCGAGGACGCCGGATTCAACCTGATCTTCCTGCGTACCGGGCTCGGCACCTTCAAACCGGCCAGCCATGCCGGTGCCGCCGGGCAGGGAACGCTCGTGGCGTTCGTCGTCGACGACATCGACGCCGAATACGAGCGGCTCCGAGGCGAAGGCGCCCGCATCGTCACCCCGCTCGAGACCGAGCCGTGGGGCGAGCGCTACTTCCAGATGCTCGATCCCAACGGCATCGTGTTCCAGCTCGTGCAGTGGGTCGACGGCGCGGACCAGTAGCTCTGGGCCCCGTGCGTGATTTCGGTAGCGGCCGCTACCGAAATCACGCACGAGGGGCAGCGGCCAGGAAGGGCTCGACCACCGACAGCACCTCGTGGCTCGCGGCGATCGTGGTGGCGTGGTCGAATCCGCGCAGGACCGCGAGCCGCGCGCCGGGAATCGTCCGCGTCAGCGCCCGCGTGTCCGGCACCCGAAGGAGATCCTCCGATCCGACGAACGCCAGGGTCGGCACCCGCAGCGCCGCCAGTGCCTCGTCGGCGATGCCCGGTTCCTGCTCGGACCTGCGGAAATAGGCGGCCAAGGCCCGGTCGTCGTTCGCGCGGAACGCCGCGCGGGTCGCGGCGTCGACCGGCCACTGCCGGTGCGCGGACCAGGCGTCGAGGAACGCCTCCATGCCGTCGCGTTCGAGAACGTCGACACAGCCGGGGAAGAACAACCGGTCGAACGCCCCGGCCTGCGGGCGGGCACTGCCACCGCCCACGATCAACGACCGCACCCGGTCCTCGGCTGCGACCGCGAGCGACAGCACCGACCGTGCCCCGAACGAATAGCCCATGACGTGAGCGCGCTCGACGCCGGCGTCGTCCAGTACCGCGAGCAGGTCGCCGACGACGAGATCCATTGCGTAGCAATCGGGATCGGTGGGCTTGTCGCTGCGGCCGTGCCCGCGCAGATCCGGCAGGAGCAGCCGGTATCGCGGACGCAGCGCCGCCATGTACCCGAAGCCCCGCCAGATCGCCGACGACAGGGCGCTCCCGTGCGCGAGCAGCAGCGCGGGCGCGTCCGCCGGGCCCACCGCCGCGTACGCGACGGCGGTGCCGTCGACAGGATTGATCGCTCGACTCATCCTCCGAGTGTGACCGATCGGGTCACACCGATCTCCGCGAGGAACCGTTCGTCGTGCGACACCACCACGAGCGCACCCTCGAACGCCAGCAGCGCCTGCGTCAGATGCCCGAGACTCGGCAGATCGAGGTTGTTCGTCGGCTCGTCGAGCATCAGCAACCGCGGTGCCGGATCGGCCGCGAGGAGGATTGCCAGCGCCGCCCGCAAACGCTCGCCTCCCGACAACGCCCCGACAGGTCGGTCGGCATCGGCGCCGCGGAACAGGAAGCGCGCCAGGCGCGCTCGGATGTCCTGCGGGCTGCGATGGGGTGCGCGCAGCGCCGCGTTCTGCGCGACGGACAGGTCGTCGTCGAACACGTCGAGCCGCTGCGGAAGCAACGCGAACGGCACCCGGGGCCCGGCGTCCGCGATGCGATGCAGCAGCGTCGTCTTCCCGGAACCGTTCGGCCCCCGCAGCGCGATGCGTTCGGGCCCGACGATCTTGAGCGGCTCGTCGAGAACCCGCTGGCCCGGGTGCACCACGGTGGCCGGGAGGTCCACCCGGATCTCCCGATCGTCCCGCACCGCCTCCTGGGCGCGGGTGAGCTGCTCCCGGGCCTGCTCGAGATTGCCCTCGTGCTCGCGACGCAGGCGACCCGCGGACTCCTGCGCCGCACGCTTGCGGGCCCCCATGATGATCTTGGGTTCCCGCTTGTTCTCGAACATCTTGCGCCCGTAGCGTTCTCGACGATCCAGAATGATGTGCGCCGCGGATAGTTCGCGGGCCTGCCGGCGCACGTCGTTGCGGGCGTCGCGGACCGCCGCCTGCGCGGCCTCCTGTTCCGCCGCGACGATCCGCTCGTACTCGCTGTAATTGCCGCCGAACAGCCGCAGAGCACCGTCGCGCAACTCGGCGATCGCATCCACCGATTCGAGCAGGTCGCGGTCGTGGGAGACCACGACGAGAGTTCCGGTGAACTGCCGCAACGCCTCGTACAACCTGCCCCGCGCGGCGGTGTCGAGGTTGTTGGTCGGCTCGTCGAGCAACAGCACCTGCGGATCGTCGAGCAGTCGCGCCGTGAACGCGAGCAGAACGGTCTCCCCGCCCGACAGGGTTCCGACGGTGCGATCGAAGTCGTTCCGGTCCTGCAGGATCCGGTCGAGACCGAGCCTGTGCACGGTCGCGATCGCGCGTTCCTCGATGTCCCAGCGATCGCCGACGGTGTCGAAGTCCGCGGCGGTTCCGTCGCCGGATTCGATGCGTCGCAGCGCGGCCCGGACCTCGCCGATCCCCAGGACCGTCTCGACCCGCAGATCCGGGTCCAGGGTGATGTCCTGCGGGAGGTAACCGACGCGCCCGCGTGTCGTGACCGACCCGCGCGTGGCCTTCCGGGTTCCCGAAACGATCTGCAACAGAGTCGTTTTGCCGGATCCGTTCCGTCCGACGAGACCGGTGCGGCCGAGCGGGAACGTCGCGTCGAGCCCGTCGAACACGGGATCGCCGTCGGGATGCTCGTAGTGCAGGTCGGAAAGAGAAATGCCGATGGGAGAGGTCATGGTGACTCCTGGAGGTAGCGACGGATCGCACGAGGAACGTGCGGGGTGCGAAACCTCTACAGGAGCAAGGGCCTTCTCCGATCGGCGACAACGTGACGTGACTACGGTATGCACACGGTTCGGAACGCGCAACCGGTTTTTCGCGACACGCTACGAAGGAGTGCAGTGGGACCGACATCGCAGGTTCGGCCGATCGACGCCACCTATGTTCTCGAAGCCGATCGCGGTCATCACCTCGACACCCTCCTCTTCTGGGTGTTCGACTCGGGGACCGGGACGCCCCCGACCGCCGCGGAGATCACCGAACACTTCCGGGGACGTGCGCGGTTCTATGCGCCGATGAACCGTCGCATCGTGGGCGTTCCCGGACACCTGGACCACGCGTACTGGGTGGCCGACGACCGGCCGGTGGAGGACCGGGTGGTCCACGATCGGCGGACAGGACTCGACTGGCAGGCGCTGATCCGGGTACTCGAACAGCTCGCCGCCACCCCGCTCGACGTCCGCGCCACGGCCTGGCGAATCGACGTGTTCCACGACGTCCGGAACGTCCCCGGCACGACCACGCCCGGGACCGTCGTGGTGTTGCGCGGGAACCATTCACTGATCACGGGACCGATCTTGAATCCCTTGTCGGAGGCGCTGTTCGGCGGCGGGACCGAGCCGGTGCACTTCCCGGGGCTGGGTCCGGTCGTCCCTCGCGTGAACCGTGCGCTCGCCGCGGCGCGCGGGATCGCCCGGGCTCCGCGCGCGACGGTGCACTATCTGCGGACGATGGGTGCCGCGCTGCGCGATGCCCGGACCGCTGCCCAGGGTTCTGCTCCACCGGCGAGCCTCACCCGGACCGTGCTGAACTCCGAACCCGGCGACCGGCGCACGCTGCTCGTGCTGCGTCTCGGTCGCGCCGGGTCGCTCCCGGAGGGGTTCACGGTCACCGCGCTCGCGCTGACGGCGATGTCGGTTGCGCTCGAGCGGTATCTCACCGACGTCGCCGGGCAGTGCCCGCCGGACCTGACGGCGTTCGTGACGATCGCGTTCGCCGATGAGGTGCAGGCAGTCGGTGTCAACAGCATCGACTGGGCGGATGTCGCGTTGCGCCCCGACATCGACTCGATCCGGGAACGCGCCGCGGCGGTGCTGGCGTCGCTGGTCGAACGCAGAGAAGCCGCGTCCGTGCGGCACCTGACCGACACGAACGCGATTCCGTCGTTCCTGCTCCCCGTGGAACTGGCCGCGCACCGGCGTCGCGTGGATGCCCGTCCCGGTCCGCGCATGCACACGATGCTGACCAGCATCCGGATCGGCGGCGACGGTCCGTGGGCGCTGGCCGGCCGGCCGATGCTGTTCGGAACCCTCTGCCCGCCGTTGACCTCGGAGGCCACCGTCACCCACGGGCTGATCGGTCTCGGCGACGACCTGACCCTGACGGTGCTGACGTCCCCGGAGATCATCCGGGATCCACAGCGCTACGCGGCGCACCTCGAAACCGCCTTCGAGGAGGTGGCGACCGCACTCCGTCCCGGGGCGTGAGCGGCCGGTCCCGACGGCGGGGAGCCGACATCCGCCCCGCGATTCGGAATCCGCCCGTGCTGTTACCTGCGCCGATTCCGATTCGGCGCGTGGTTTCCGTTACGTGCACCCGGTACGCCGTGTGGCGACGGGCACGGACGATCGAACTGGGGCATGATCGGGCGGGTGCGCACTCTTCGACGACGAATGGTCCTGCCGGTGGTGCTGACGGTGGGTGCGCTCGTGGTGGCCGGTTGCTCCACCGGACCCGATCAGCCGGAGACCGTCGCCCAGCAGTTCGCGGAGGCACTCGAGGCGGGAGACGTGCAGGCCGCGGCAGCGCTGACCACCGATCCCGCAGCCGCAGCCGCGACCATCGACGGGTTGTTCGACGGACTCGGCTCCGACTCGCCCGACGTCATGCTCGCTGGTACCGGGGACGAGGACACCTTCGAACTCGACGTGGCGTGGCGGTTGGGACCCGACCCGGCCGAAGACGAGGCCGGGGAGACCGACGTCGGGGAGACTTCGGCGACGCCGGCCGCCCCGGAGCCCGCACCGAGCGTGGGCGAGTGGTCCTATCGGACGTCGGGGTCCGCGGTCGACGGCGACGCCGGCTGGCGCATCCGCTGGGATCCCGCGGTGCTCGCGCCCGGGCTGACCGCGGACACGTCCCTGCGGTACCTCCGGGCCGAGGGCACACCCGCGTCGGTGCTGGACCGCAACGGGCAGCCGCTGATGGAACAGCGGGTCGTCACCTTGGTGAACCTCGACCCGACCGCCGACCCCGCTGCGGTCGCGCCGGTGCTGGCGACGGTCGTGCCGACGATCACGGCGGAATCACTGGCAGCGGATCTCGCGGCGGCCGGGGGCGGACCGGTGACGGCGGTGACCTTGCGCGACGAGGACCTGGCCCGGGTCGAAGCACAGCTCGCAGCGTTGCCCGGGGTGTCGCTGGCCCCGCAGACACGGCTGCTGACCGTCGACCGGGCGCTGGCGTCGCCGGTGTGGGCGGGTCTGGCCGAGATGTGGCAGGACGGGCAGGACGCGGCCGCGGGCTGGGTCGTGCAGTCGGTGGATGCGGACGGGTCGGCGCAGCGGGTGACCGGGGTCGACGGGACGGACGCGCCGGACATCCGCACGACGATCGATCTCGGCTTGCAGGCGCGCGCGGAGGCTGCGGTCGCCGCGGTGCCGCAGCCGGCCGTCGTCGTGGCTGTGGAACCGTCGACCGGAGCGGTGCGCGCGGTCGCGCAGAACGCCGCTGCGGACGCGGAAGGCCCGGTCGCGCTGACCGGTCTCTACCCACCGGGGTCGACGTTCAAAACGGTGACGACGTCCGCGGCGTTGCAGGCGGGGTCGGCGGCGCCGGACACGGTGCTGCCGTGCCCGGGTGTCGCGACGATCGAGGATCGCACGATACCGAACGACGACAGTTTCGATCTCGGGTCGGTGCCCCTGCACACGGCGTTCGCGCGTTCCTGCAACACGACGATGGCCCAGTTGGCGGTGAATCTGCCGCCGGATGCGCTGACCGACGCCGCGGCCCGGTTCGGACTCGGCATCGACTATGTGACACCGGGGTTGGTGACCGTGACCGGAAGCGTCCCGGTCGCGGGTTCGGCGGCGCAGCGCGTCGAGTCGGCGATCGGCCAGGGCGCGGTGACCGCGTCGCCGTTCGGGATGGCGATGGTTGCGGCGTCGATCGTGCGCGGGTCGACCCCGCTTCCGATGATCGTGCAGGACGAGCCGGCGACCGCGGATCGGACCGTGGACGCCGCGCCTGCACCGGTAACCGCGGCGTTACGAACTATGATGCGCGAGACCGTGACCGACGGGACCGCAACCGTTTTGAACGACATTCCGGAACTGATCGGCAAAACGGGGACCGCAGAGTACGGTGGCACGAACGAGGCGCACGGATGGTTCATCGGAGCGCAGAACGATCTCGCGTTCGCGGTTTTCGTTGCGGGAGCAGGGAGTTCGGCTCCTGCGCTGGACGTGGCCGGGCGCATGCTCAGGAGGTGATTCGGACCTCGTAGTCCAACTGTGACAGCATCGTAGGCAAGCTGTGCTTGAGGCTCAAGTGACTGAAGTGAAGGTTGATCTTTATGGGTTCTCGGGAACGGCGACGAGTGCGAGTGGTCGCCCTCATCTCCGCGATCGTGATCTGTGTGACGGCCGGCATCGTGGCGTTCACGATCGCCGACTCACGCAGCGATGTGGAGCGCCTCGTCGACGATTTCGTAGCCGAATTGAACGAACGTGACGCCGAGGGCGCCGCAGCTCTGACGTCCTACCCGAACGCGGCGTCCGCGACGCTGACCCAGATGTTCGACGGACTGTCCGACGGCACGGTCGAGTACGAGATCACCCAGCTGGTCGAGCTTTCCGGCGAGTCCGGTTACTTCACGCTCGAGGGGAACTGGAACTTCGGACCGGACAAGGACTGGTCCTATCAGGTCGACGGTTCCGTCAAGAAGCTCGCCGTCGGCTGGCGCGTGTCGTGGAGCCCCGACGTCGTCGTACCCGATCTCGGCGGCGGACGCACCGTGCACCACGTACGCACCGACGCGGCACCCCCGAAGATCTTCGATCGCAACGGGCAGTTGCTGATGGCCGAGCAGACGATCAACACGGTCGTGCTCGATCCCGCGAAGATGCCCGATCCGGTGCTGACGACCACGATGCTCGGTGACGTCCTCGAGCCGGTCGCACCGGTCATCACGGCCGAGTCGATGCAACAGCGCCTCGCGGAACAGCCCGGTGAGCGGATCGCCGCCGTCAAGCTGCGCGACCAGGACTACCAGTTCCTCGAGGACGACATCGTTTCCATTCCCGGCGTCGAAGTGGTGAAGACCCCGACGCTCATCAGCGCCGATCGCCGGATCTCGAGCCCGCTGCTCGACTCGTTGCGCAGCGCGTGGCAGCTCGAGCGCGACCGCACCGCCGGCTGGGCCGTGACCCTCGAGGATCCGCAGGCCGGCCCCATCCAGGTCGCCGGATTCCAGGGTCCGCCACCGCCGGATCTCGTCTCGACCCTCGACTCGCACGTGCAGCTCGCCGCGAAGGAGGCCGTCGTCAGCGTCGGAACACCCGCCGCGATCGTCGCGATCCAGCCGTCCACCGGCGGCATCCTCGCAGTCGACGTGAACAACCAGGCGATGGAACTCGGGGCCGTCGCGACCCGCGGGATGTACCCGGCGGGGTCGGCGATGGACCCGGTCCGTGTCGCGGCGGGTATGGCGCTGGGGAAGGACCCGTCGCAGGTCAGCACCGCCGAACTCGGCGACGTCGCACGCAGCCTCGGTCTCGGTCTCGACTACTCCGTGCCCGGTTTCGAATTCGAGACCGCGCAGTTCGGGCAGAACCGCAGCGGCGTCGTGCAGTTCACGGGTTCCCCGTCCGACAGCGAAGCACTGCTCAGCCCGCTGGGGGCCGCGATGCTCGCGGCGTCGGTCGCGCGCGGCGATGCGGCGATGCCGATGATCGTGCAGGGGCAGCCGGCGACCGTCGCGGACCCGGCCGAGCCGCTGCCGGCCGAGACGATCGACGCCTTGCGCGCGATGATGGTCGACAACGTCCAGAACGGACCGGCGTCGTTCCTCAAGGGACATGCGGGCCTGACGGGCATCGCGGGGGACAACGGCGACGACCGCTGGTTCTACGGGGTGAGCGGCGACATGGCGTTCGCGGTGTTCGTCGCGAACGCCGACGGCGGCGACCGCGCGATCAAGATGGCCGACATGTTCCTGCGCGAACTCGGGAAGCCCACCGAGGCGTTCTGACCGGAAACGGCCCCAGCGTTCGCGGGTGAAAGCGGACCCCGGTACGTTTGTCCGTCGTGACCCTCTTCGACCTGCTGCTGCTCGTCGTTGCGGGCTTCTTCGCCGGGCTCATCGGCTTCGTCACCGGACTCGCCTCGATCGTGTCCTATCCCGCGCTCCTCGCGGTCGGCCTGTCGCCGGTCGCGGCGAACGTCACCAACACGGTCGCGATGGTCGGTGTCGGAGTCGGCGCGTTGTCGAACTCGGCGCGCGAGGTCGTCGACACCGGACCGCGGGTGTGGCGATGGACCGCCTACGCGGCGATCGGCGGCGTGGTCGGTGCGGTCGTGCTGCTCGCGGCGCCGGAAGGGTCGTTCGAGGCGATCGTCCCGTATCTGGTGGCGCTCGCCGCGCTCGCGTTGCTGTTCCAGCCCCGGATCCGCGCGTTCGCCGGGGGCCGCGACCTGCCGCGCACGTTCTCGACGGCGGTGTTCCTCGTCGCCGTGTACGGCGGATACTTCGGTGCCGGCGCCGGCGTGATCTTCCTGGCGCTCATCCTCGTGTGTTCGTCGGAGACGATCTGGCGGGCGAGCATCCTCAAGAGTTACCTGCTCGGCGTCGCGAACCTGGTCGCTGCGATCGGCTTCGCCGCGTTCGGTCCGGTGCACTGGCCCGCGGCCGTCGCGATGGCGATCGGGACCGTCGCGGGCGGCTGGTGCGGCCCGCCGGTCGTCAAGCGCATCCCGCCGGGCGTGCTGCGGGTCGGTGTGGCGATCGCCGGTTTCGGGCTGGCCGCGTGGCTCGCCCTGCGGTAGCCGCGGGGCAGGGCCGCAAGGCGGGGCTGGGTTCAGTGCACGCCCTGCATCATCTTGCGGATCCACGGCGAGATCGCCATCAGCACGATGCCCACACCGATCGACGCCCCGCCGATCCACAGGTAGTAGGGCACCTCGTTGTTCTCGTCGTAGTACTTGGCGAGGGTGCCGGCCATCGCCGTGCCCAGGGCCACCGACAGGAAGAACAACGCCACCATCTGGGTGTGGAAGTTCTGCGGAGCCAGCTTCGTCGACAGCGACAGGCCCACCGGGGACAGGAACAGTTCGGCGAACGTGAACAGCAGCAGGATGCCCGCCAGGCCGAGCAGCGGCGCGCTGTTCGGCCCGCCACCGGACATCGGGATGAAGCACAGGAACGCGATGCCCATGATGATCGTGCCGATCGAGAACTTCATCGGCGACGAGGGCTGCCGCGGTCCGAGCTTCGTCCACGCGGCGGCGAACACACCCGCGAAGATGATGATGAACACCGGGTTGATGGACTGCACCCAGGACGGTGGGAAGTCCCAGCCGAACAGGTTCCGGTCCAGCCGCGTGTCCGAGTACACCGCGACCATCGTGAACTGCTGCTGGAACAGCGACCAGAACGCGGCGCTCGCCAGGAACATCGGGATGAACGAGATGACGCGTTTGCGCTCGACCGGTGTGATCGCCCGGCTCGACAGGATGATCACGAAATAGACGACCGCCGCGACGATCGTCAGTGTCACGACGATGTCCGACATGTTGTCGCTGGTGATCAGGCCGGTCAGCGAGGCCACGGCGATGATCACCACCGCGAGGGCCGCGATGGCCGCGACGCGCATGCGCAGCGTGTCCGGGAGCGGATGCGGAGGCGTCGCGCCGATGCCGGCGAGCCGCTTGCGGCCGATCGAGTACTGGATCAGGCCGATGGCCATGCCGATCGCGGCGAGCCCGAAGCCGTAGTGGAAGCCCATGTTGGTCTGCACCCAGCCGGTGAGCAGCGGACCGACGAGGGCACCGAGGTTGATGCCCATGTAGAAGATCGAGAAGCCCGCGTCGCGGCGTTCGTCGTGTTCGTCGTAGAGGTCGCCGACCAGCGACGTCGCGTTCGCCTTGAGGCCGCCGCTGCCGACCGCGACGAGCACGAGACCCACCCCGACCCCGGCGAGCCCGGGGATGAGCGCCAGCGCGATGTGGCCGCACATGATCATCACGGCGCTGTAGAACAGGGTTCGTTCGGAGCCGAGCAGCCGGTCGGCGATCCAGGCGCCGAGGATCGTCGACAGGTAGACGGTGCCGCCGTAGGCGCCGACGATCGACGTCGCGGCCGCCTTGCTGATCCCCAGCCCGCCCTCTTCGGCCGAGTAGTACAGGTAGTAGATCAGGATTCCCTGCATGCCGTAGAAGGAGAAGCGTTCCCACATCTCGACACCGAACAGGTTGGCCAGCGCGAGCGGCTGGCCGAAGAACCGGTGGTCCGACTGCGAATCCGGACGTGCCGCGGTGTCACTCATGAAAGTCACTTTCCCACCGGGCACACACCCGCGGGGATATTTCGAGGGTCAGCGCGTCGGCGTCACCGGGTCGCGACGTCGCGGCGACGGTCCCACACGCGGGCGATCACACGCCAGCCGACCAGGAACAACCCGAGGAAGATGGTCGCGACCACGATGAACGCGGTCGCCGTGCCCTGCCCGGTCACCGCGCGCAGCAGCATGCCGACGACGAGGGTGCACAGCCACACGAGGATCCCGGTCGGGACGGCGGCGCGGGCGTCGAACTTGTCGCGGTAGAGCCCCGCGGTCGCGAACCAGCCGACGGTCAATCCGGCGAGGAACGGCCACGCGGTGGTCGCGATACCCGGAATGTCGAGGGTTTCGTCGTGGCTCGAGCGCCCGAGAGCGGCGAAGACGACTACGAGGACGATATCGATCACCAGCGCCGGCGCGTACTTTCTCACGGGTTCAAGGGTAGGTCGGCGGTGCGGATGCGCATCCGTCGGCCCCGGACGGGAACGAGCGCCCTCCGGGGACGGAGGGCGCTCGTTCGGGAGAGGTGGGTCAGGCCTGGAGAGCCGCCTCGATCTCGAGGTTGATGGTGATCTTGTCGCCGACGACGGCGCCGCCACCCTCGAGCGGCATGTCGATGCTGATGCCGAAGTCCTTGCGGTTGATGACGGTGGTGGCTTCGAAGCCGGCGACCGGGCCGTTGCCCATGCCCGGGTTGACGCCGTTGAACTCGAGTTCGAGCTCGACGGGCTTGGTGACGCCGCGGAGGGTGAACTCTCCGTCGACGACGTAGCCCTTGCCGGTGCTGCGGATGCCGGTGGAGGTGAATGTCGCGGTGGGGAACTTCTCGGCCTCGAAGAAGTCGGCGGACTTCAGGTGCGCGTCGCGGTCACTGTTCCGGGTGTCGATCGAGTCGACGGCGATCTCGGCGGACACGGCGGCGGTGCCGTCCTCGGCGACGGCCACGGCGCCGGAGAAGTTCGTGAAGTTACCGCGAACCTTGCTGACCACGAGGTGGCGGACGGTGAAGCCGACGGTCGAGTGGACGGGGTCGATGGCCCAGGTGCCGGCGGTCAGGCCCGGGAACGTCGCGGTGGTGGCGGTGGTCATGGCAACTCCTCGTACTGATTAAAGATTCAACTTCCGATGTGTTCCACCATGGCACCGGATGGTTGATTGCGCAACTATTGTGTGATGCGGATCACTATCGAACGCGGTCGGGATCGTGGCCGGGATCGACCTCGGCCGAGGGAGGGGAAGCGCGCCGGCGCGTGAGCAGCGACCGGTCCTGGTGCTCCCGTTCCAGATCCAGCTCGGCGTCGTCGATGCGATGCGACCGATACAGCACCGCGATCACGATCCAGCCCACGACCGCGACGATCACGAAGCTGACCACGCGGTACACGAAGACCGCCGCCAGCGACTGCGACGCACTCATCCCCGCCGCCGTCAGCGTCGCGATCAACGTGCCGTCGACGAAACCGAGCCCGCCCGGCGCCAGCGGCACACTCGCCACCGCCTTGGCCGCGGTGAACGCGATCAGCAACCCCGGCAGCGACGGATCCCCACCGACCGTCCAGCACGCGAGACCCAGGCACGCGACGTCGAACACCCGGTGCACGCCGGACCAGCCCAGCGCCGTCAGGGCATCCCGCCGGCTCAGGTCCACCGACTCGAGCTGGCCCAGGATCCGCTCGAACGACTCGACACCGGTCTCGGCGGGCTTCTTCGTCAGCCGGTTGACGCGGTGGATCACCCACAGACCCAGCGCCTCGATCGACGACGGATTCCTCGCGACGTGACGCAACCCGAAGAAGAGGGCGAACACCCCCGCGACGGCCAGCACCAGCGTGACCGGGCTGACCCGCGACCCGACCGCCAGCGCCCCGGCCACCCCCACCGCGGCGAGGGTCGCCGTCGCGATCACCCCGGACACCGCCAGCTGCCAGGACGCGACGACCGGCGTCGCACCCCAGCGGCGCGTCTCCTTGTACGTGAAGGCCGTGGAGAACACCGGCCCAGCGGGCAAGGTCACCGACATCGCCGTGCTCGCGTAGACCACCGACGCCGACCGGAAGTGCCCGACGGTGACCCCGCCGGCACGAAGCAGGCGTTGCTGGACACCGGCGAAGCCGCTCAGCGCCGCGGCCTGGGCCGCGATACACGCCGCGAACCAGCCCCAGTGCAACTCCGTCAGGGCCCGCCAGGAATCGCTCAGCGACGGCCACAGGTAGACACCTTCGACGGTCAGCAGCACCACGAGTGCGACGCCGAGCAGCCATTTCACCCATGCGAAGGCGCCCCGACGCGGCGCTGCGCCGGGACGGGGTGGTTCATCGCGAGGCGGCGCCACGCGGATCAGCGTAGCCAACGCCCCGATGCGACCGGCCTCACTTCACTCGGGATATTTGATCGGCGAGGCCAGGTGGGTCAGCCGTCGGCGACCCCGCAGCTGCACCTCGTCGCCCAGCTCCCACTGCGCGCGCTCCTCGTCGTCGGCGAAGTACAACGCGCTCGACGACGCCAGCACCCGGCTCGGACGCATCTTCGCGAGCTCGGTCAGGCGCGACGCCTCGTTCACCGGATCACCGATCACCGTGTACTCGAACCGCTCGGCCGCGCCGATGTTGCCGGCCACCGCGAGCCCCGCCGACACCCCGATACCGATGTCGAGGCCGGTGATCTCGTCGAGCGCGAACCGCAGTTCCCGTGCCGCGGCCAGCGCCGCGGTGGGTGCATCCGGGCGGTCCAGCGGTGCCCCGAAGATCGCCAGCGCCGCATCACCCATGAACTTGTTGACGAACCCGTGATGCCGGTCGACGACGTCGACCACGACCCGGAAGAACTCGTTGAGCAGGTCCACGACCTCGTTCGGCGGCCGTTCCGCGGCGGTCGCCGTGGAGCCGACCATGTCGACGAACAGCACCGCCACGTACCGGGTCTCGCCGCCCAGTTCGGTGCCGTACTGCAGCGCGCGGCGCGCGACGTCCTCGCCGACGTGCTGACCGAACAGTTCACGCAGCCGCCGCCGCTCGTCGGACTCGGCCATCATCCGGTTGAAGCCGACCTGCAGGCGACCCATCTCGCTGCCGTCGAACACCTCGACCTGCACACCGGTCGCGCCGCGCTGCACCCGCTCGATCGCCCAGCGCAGCTGTTTGACCGGATCGGAGATCTGCGCCGAGGTGAGCATCGACAGGACCAGCGCCAGCCCGATCGCCATGATCGACAGCGCGAGAATCGCCCACGACAGCGAATCGGACGAGAATTCCATGTCCGACGTGAGCTGCGTGACGCACAACAGCACGATGCCGGCCACCGGCATCAGGGTGCCCAGCCCCCACGTCATCGCCAGCCGGGTGCCGACCCCCGGCGCCATGGTCCGGTCGAACCGGCCCTCGCTGAGTGCCTGGGCCGCCACCGGCCGCAGGATCCGCTCGCCGAGCATGTAGGTGAAGCCGAAGGTGCTCGTCGCGGCCATCGCCACGGTGATCGCCACCGCCGCGGCCAACGACGGCATCTCCTCCGCGGTGAGGAACACGAACAACACGCCGCCGAGAATCCACAGCCCGAGATGCACGATGGCCTGCCGCAGCGGTGCGTGCAGCGCCGCCATCTGTTCCGATCGCGTCGGCGGGCCCCCGCGCAACTGCCACCGGACCACCGACCGCAGCATCACCGCCGCGGCCGTGAGACTGACGACACCGGCGAACGCGAGGTACACGGCGAACACCGCGAAGTTGCGGACCCGGTCCGCGATGATGTTCTCCGATTCCGAGATCGGGATGCCGTAGCGGACGAACGCGAAGACCAGCAGGGCGCCGAACAGGTTGGACGCACCCATCGAGACCATATAGAGGGGCCAGCGACTACGCAGAGTCGTCGCGACAGCCCGATATGACCTCAACACGACTTCAAATCAAACCACTGTAACGACCGTCACAGCACGGCGTGGTCCATAAAACGCGTCACCGAACCCTACGATCTCCCCGATCGACACGAATCGGGGGAACGTCGGCAATGGGAGGAACCGCACGAGGACGGCACGATGCCGATCCGGATGCGCCGCTGTGGCGAGCTTCGCAGGTGTTCCGCCTCGTCACCCTCGCCTACGCGGTCAGCTCCCACATCTCGACCGTCCCGCACTACACCCGGCCCGGCCTGGGCTGGTTCTTCATCGCCCTCCTCGCGGCGTGGTCGGTGCTCTCGGCGGTCCTGCTGTCGCGCGGAACGCAACGGTGGAAGGTCGTCGCACTCGACCAGATCGTCGCGATCGCCCTCATGGGTGCGACCCGGCTGGTCGCCGACCACGACTGGTACAGCAACCACCAGACGATGCCGACCACACTGTGGGTCGCCAACGCGGTGCTGTCCGCCGCGGTGCTCGGCGGCCCGGTCGCCGGGACGTGCTCGGCCCTCGTGATGGCCACCGTCAGCGCCGTCGTGCGCGACCAGATCAACCTCGACCTGTGGCGGGACGCGACCGCCCCCGTGCTCGTCGCCGTCGGCGTCGCGATGGGCTTCGCGACCGTGACCGCGCGCCACGCCCACCGGCAGCTCGCACAGGCGGTGCGGATGGCCGCCGCCACCGAGGAACGCGACCGGCTCGCCCGGCAGGTGCACGACGGGGTGCTGCAGGTGCTGGCCCTCGTCCAGCGGCGCGGGAACGAACTCGGGGGACCGGCAGCCGAGCTGGCCCGTCTGGCCGGCGAGCAGGAAGCCGCGTTGCGGATGCTCATCTCCGAACAGGGCACCCGGGTCGACCGCGGCGAGGAACAGGTGGATCTGCGCGCGCTGCTGCGCGCCCGGGCCGGAACGAACGTGACGGTCGCCGCCCCGGCCGATCCCGTCCTGCTCGAGCGGGGTCGCGCCACCGAACTCGCCGCCGCCGCGGCCACGGCCCTGGACAACACCGCGCTGCACGCCGGTCCCGGTGCCAAGGCCTACGTCCTGCTCGAGGACCTCGGCGACGAGGTGATCCTCAGCATCCGAGACGACGGCAGCGGCATCCCCGACGGGCGGCTCGCCGAGGCGGAGGCGCAGGGCCGGATGGGCGTGTCCAAGTCGATCGTCGGGCGCGCCGAATGGCTGGGCGGTGTCGCGGTCCTCGACAGCGCTCCCGGCGAGGGCACCGAATGGGAGATCCGAGTACCGCGGGAGGCGCCCCGTGCGTGACCACACTTCGGAACCCGTCACGGTGATGGTCGTCGACGACCACCCCATCTGGCGCGACGCCGTCTCCCGCGACCTCGACGCCGCCGGCTTCCGCGTCGTCGCCGCTGCCGACAGCGTCGGGTCGGCGGGACGGCGCGCGGCGGCGGTGCGCCCGGACGTCGTGCTCATGGACATGTCACTGCCCGACGGCAGCGGCACCGACGCGACCGTCGCAGTTCTGCGTGCCTCCCCGGGGACCCGGGTGCTGGTGCTGTCCGCGTCGTCCGAACGCGACGACGTGCTCGGCGCGGTGAAGGCCGGTGCGTCGGGGTATCTCGTCAAGAGCGCGTCGGCGGCCGAACTGGTGGAGGCGGTCGCGGCCACCGCGGCCGGTCAGGCGGTGTTCACGCCCGGCCTGGCCGGCCTCGTGCTCGGCGAATACCGGCGGATGTCGGCGACCGTGGACCGGCGCTCGCCCGCACCGCCGACGCTCACCGATCGGGAGACCGAGGTGCTCCGGTTCGTCGCGAAAGGACTGTCCGCCAAGCAGATCGCCGCGAAGCTCACCCTCAGCCATCGGACGGTGGAGAACCACGTCCAGGCGACCTTACGGAAGCTGCAGCTCGCCAATCGGGTCGAACTGACCCGCTACGCCATCGAGCAGGGTCTGGAATAGGTCACGGCGACCGGTTCCGCAGCCAGGCGCGGACCGCGTCGTCGGTCGCGAGTTCCGCCGCGCGGTCGAACGCCGCGCGGGC
Source organism: Rhodococcus sp. NPDC003383 (assembly GCF_053589115.1). Classification (NCBI taxonomy): domain Bacteria; kingdom Bacillati; phylum Actinomycetota; class Actinomycetes; order Mycobacteriales; family Nocardiaceae; genus Rhodococcus; species Rhodococcus sp. NPDC003383. Next base: position 70,068 of record NZ_JBSFRG010000012.1, read on the forward strand.
GTCGGCGGTCCGGCCCGCGCGCGCGAGCAGGTCGGCGCGCACCGCGTGGAACGGCTGATACGAGGTTGCGGCGGGGTGATCGCGGGCGACCGCGTCGAGTACGTCGAGGCCCGCCTCCGGGCCGTCGACGCGGCCGGCGATCGCGGCGCGTGCGACCCGCGACCCCAGGGTCGGCGCCGTGTGCACCAGCGCCCGCGAAAGTGTATCGAGCGCAGGCCAATCCGTGACCCCCGTGTGTCGGCGGGCGGCATGGACCGCCTGCATCGCGGCTTCGAGCTGGAAACGCCCGATGCGCCCGCCGGCCGAGGCCCGGCGGAGCATGCGCTCGCCCCGTTCCGCGAGTTCCGCGTCCCACGACGCCGGGTCCTGCTCGTCGAGCGGGACGAAGTCGGCGCCGGTCGCGCCGGCCCGGCTCAGCGACAGCGCGATCAGGGACGCCAGCCCCCAGGCTTCCGGTTCGTCGACGGACTCCGCGAGAACAGTTGCCAGATAAAGCGATTCGGACGCCATCGGGGTCACCCCGGGGCCGCGGGCGATCGTGAAACATCCGTAGACCGCTTCGAGGACCGCGGGAAGCCGCTCGGGCATCACGGTGCGGTCCGGGACGACGAACGGGATCCGGGCGTCGCGGATGCGCCGCTTCGCGCGGACGAGCCGCCCCGCCATCGCGGACGACGAGACCGCGAACACCGAAGCAACCTGTGCCGCATCGAAACCCAGCACCGCCTGCAGCATCAGCGGGGTACGCGCGGACTCGGCGATCGCAGGATGCGCGCACACGAACAACAGCGCCAGCCGCCGGTCCGGGATCGCATCCGGGTCGACCTCGTCGAGCGTCGCCACCGAGCCGACATTGTCGGGCACCTGCTCGAGCGGAGCCGCGGTGCGGTGCGCGGCGGACTTCCACACGTCACGCTGCCGGTTCCGGGCGACGGTGAGCAGCCAGCCGTCCGGATTCGCGGGAACACCCCGCTCCGGCCAGATCACCAGCGCCTGCTCGAATGCCGCCGCCACGGCGTCCTCGGCGAGCGCGAGGTCGCCGGAGTTCGACGCGAGCAGCGCAACCAACCGGGCGCGTGAGGCGCGTGCCGCATGCTCGGCCGCGGCCCACGCCCCGGACCGTCTCATCGGTTCGGTGTCCAGACACCCTCGACCGTGTGGGTCGCGCCCGGCCGGACCTCGACCGCACCCCAGTGGATCGGCGGCGCCTGACGCGCCCACTCGATCGCCGCATCGAGGTCCGGCACGTCGATGACGACGGTTCCGCCCAGCTGCTCCTTCGTATCGGCGAACGGCCCGTCCTGCACGCGAAGTTCGCCGTCGACCATCCTGAGGGTGGTCGTCAGCTCGGAGGGGGCGAGAACCTCCGCGCCGATCAGGACGCCGGCCTGCTCCAACGCGGCTGTGTAGGCGGCGAACGCCTCCCGGCCGGCAGCGATCGTCTCCTCACCGATCGACTCGCCGGTCTCCTCCGAGTAGTGCATCAGAATCGTGTATCGCACGGGAATCGCCTCTTCTCTCATCGCTCCGACTCGATCCTGCCGAGTCGTCCGTCCGCGCACTGCGGCTCGGTGAATTTCGACGGGCGCGGATGTGGCCCGCCACAGTGATGACGATCGAAGCTGCTGCGGATCGACAGGTATCGGCTCCGGCCACGCGACGAGGCGCGATCTTCCACCTACTGTGGTGGCCATGGACTCGCGGGATCTGCGCGTTTCGGACGCGGAACGGGAACACGTCGGTCAATTGCTGCAGCGGGCGGTCGGTCAGGGCATGCTCTCGCTCGGTGAGTTCACCGAACGGATGGACACCGTGCTGGCGGCCAAGACCCGTGCCGACGTCAACCAGGTTCTCATCGACCTGCCGGGCATCCAGCTGCGTCCCGAATACCTTCGGCAGATGCAGGCGCAGTACGCGCCGGCGCAACCCCCGATGACGGCGCAACCCCCGATGACGGCGCCGCCGGTTGCGGGTGCGCCGGTTGCGGGTGCGCCGGTGATCCGCGGCCGCATGTCGAACATCGCACGCAAGGGTCGCTGGGAGGTGCCGCCGACGCTGCAGATCGACACGCGGATGTCGACCGTGGTCCTCGACTTCACCGAAGCGGTGATGCAGACCCAGGTCGTGAACATTCAGGTGAACGACTACCTGGGTTCCATCACGCTCGTCGTCCCGCCGGAAGCGACCGCGGACGTCAACGGCATCGACCCGGTCGCGTCGAGCACGAACTCGAAGGTACGGTCCGGTCCGCCGTTCGGGCCGCTGCACCTCGTGGTCACCGGCCGGCTGCGTTTCAGCGCACTGACGGTCCGGCACCCTCTCGGCACCGCACTGCGCCAGTTCCTGCGCTGATCGCGCGGTTGCCAGTTCCTGCGCTGATCGCGCGGTGCCAGTTCCTGCGCTGATCACGCAGTTCCCGGTCCGAGCTACGTCCGGCGCTGGCGGGCGATCAACTCGCTGACGCTGATTCCACCCGCGTTGTCCTCGTCACCGTGCCGGCCCGTCGTCGGACCGGACCGCTCCGGGTCCGGGTCGCGGTACCGGCCGAGCCGCGGATCCTGCTCCCGCGGTGCCGGAACCTGATCCGGCGCCGGGCGCGGGGGACGCGGTTGTTCGACGCCGGGCGCGGTACGCCGCAACTGGGACAGCCAGTTCTCGATGGCCTGAGGGTCGCGAGCCCGGCCCGCTTCCGGGCGCGGGGCCGGAGCCGGACGGGTGGGCGGCTGCGGCGGGACCTGCGGACGGACGAAGGGATGCGGCAACGGCGGCGGCACGGTCCCGCGCTGACGTCGCGGCAACGGCGGGATCGCGGTCGGGGACTGCGGGTCCTGCGCGGGCCCGGAACCCTGGGCGTCACGACGCGGCAGCGGCGGGGCGAACGTGGCCGTCACCGGCGGCAGCGCCGTGGCAGGCTGCGGCGACGCGGTCGTCGGCGGCAACGGGGGCACCGCGGTCGGCGACTGCGGATCCCCTGCGGGACGCGCATCCGGCGCGGCACGAGGCGGCAGCGGCGGCTGCCGGTCGGCCCCGGTCCGCTGGGGGAGCGGCTCTGCGACAGGCCGCTGCGGAAGCGGCTCGGCGGCAGCCCGCTGCGGCAGCGGTGCTGCCGGACGGGGCTGCGGAGGCATCGGGGGAGTGGGACGCATCGGTCGTTCCGCCGGTGCCTGCGCGCTGCGTTGCACGGGAGCGCTGTCGCGGCGTACCGGCTGCGACACCTGCGGCGGTGCCGCTGGTGCCTGCTGCGGCGGTGCGGCCTGCGGGTTGCGCACGAGGCCGGTGCTGTCGTTCCGAACCGGCGGGGCCGGCCGCGGTGCTGCTTGTGGCTGCTGCGGTGGTGCCGCCTGTCCGCGCTGCGGCGGTGCCGCCTGTCCGCGCTGCGGCGGTGCCGCCTGTCCGCGCTGCAGCGGTGCGGACTGCTGGTTGGGCTGCGGCTGGTTGGGCTGCGGCGGCCTGACGAGTCCGTGCGCGGCCGGGGGTTGGCCGGCGTTGCGCGAGTCCGGGCGCCGCTCGGGAGCGGGCACGGGCACGCGTCCGGCACGGGACGGGGAGGGGCGGCGCGGCGCGGGCGGGAACTCCCGGGCGCGGCGCTGTTCGGCGGACGAGCGGGGCGCCGCGATCTTGGGCAGCGGCTGGGTCATGTCCGACGGGCCGATGCCGGGAACCATCGGCGGGAGGCGATGTGCCCCGGTCGCGGCGACGGTGGCCGGTCCGAACATGCCGACGGTGATGAGCTCGGGCACGTCCTCGGGCATCAGTTCGTCCGCGAGGATGGGTTCGGCGAGACCGATCCTCTCCTGGATGCGCTTCATCCACGCGGGTGCCCACCAGCAGTCGTCGCCGAGGAGCTTCATGGTGGCGGGGACGAGGAACATGCGGATGACGGTCGCGTCGAGGATCAGCGCGGCGATCATGCCGAACGCGATGTACTTCATCATCACCAGTTCGGAGAATCCGAACGCGCCGGTGACGACGATGAGGATCAGCGCGGCGGCGGTGATGATGCGGCCGGTGTGCGCGGTGCCGATGCGGATCGACTCGGTGGTGCTCGCGCCCTGGGATCGGGCCTCGACCATCCGGGAGAGCAGGAACACCTCGTAGTCGGTGGACAGGCCGTAGATGATCGCGATGATCAGCACGAGCACGGGCGACATGATCGGGCCGGGCGTGAAGTTGAGCGGCCCGGAGCCGTTTCCGTCGATGAAGATCCAGGTGAGGATGCCGAGGGTGGCGCCGAGGCCGAGCGCGCTCATCAGCGCGGCCTTGACCGGCAGCACCAGCGAACCGAACGCCAGGAACATCAGCAGGGTGGTCAGCAGGACGACCACCGTCACCATCAGCGGCAGGGTGTCGAGCAGCGCCGCGATCGAGTCCTGCTCGATCGCCGGGGTGCCGCCGACGAGTACCTCGACACCGTCGGGCCACGACGCCGAATGCAGGTAGTCGATCGTGTCGGCCGAGGCGTTGCGGTCGACCAGCCCGGCCTTGATGACGCGGACACCGTCCTTGGCGGGACCTTCGATGGAGAACTTCTCCACCAGGCCGGGTGCGGCGCTCGCGGTCTTGATGATCTCGTTGAGGTCGCCGCCCTCGGCGCCGCGGATGACGATGCGCACCGGCTCGGCACGCTGCCCGGGGAACAGGTCGTCGAACTTCTCCTGCGCGACGCGCGTGGGGTGGTCCGGCGGGAGATAGGTCTCGTTGATGCCACCGAACTTGATGCCGGTCAGCGGCATGATGAGCAGCAGCAGCCCGACGACGGTGGGGATCGTGACCTTGAGCGGATTGCGCATCACCCAGCGGGTGAGGCGGCCGATGAGACTGTTCTCGATCTGCTCGTTCGACTGGATCTGACCGAACCGCTTCATGCCGAACTTGTCGATGCGCTTGCCGAGGATGCTCAGGATCGCCGGAAGCAGGGTGATCGACGTCAGCGCCGCGAGGGAGACCGCGGCGATCGCGCCGTAGGCGACGGACTTGAGGAACGCCTGCGGGAACAGCAGCAGACCGCCGAGGCTGGTGACGACCATGGTCGCGGAGAACACGACGGTGCGGCCTGCCGTGACGACCGTGCGCCGGACCGCCGCGGCGGTCTCGTATCCCTCGGCGAGTTCCTCCCGGAACCGGGACACCATGAACAGCCCGTAGTCGATCGCCAGCCCCAGGCCGATGAGGGACACGACGGGTGCGACGAACGAGTTGACCTCGGCGAAGTTGGTGATGAACCGGACGATGCCGTTCGCGGCGACGATCGTGAGGCCACCGGTGATCAGTGGCAGCGACGCGGCGACGACGCCACCGAAGACGAAGAACAACAGGATGCCGACGGCGGGGATCGCGAGGATCTCCATGCGGTGGATGTCGTTGGCCATCGTGTCGTTGAGGGCACCGGCGATCGGCTGCAGACCGGCCAGTTGCACCTCGACGCCGTCGATCGCGAACTCGTCCTTGATCACCCGGAAGTTGTTCGTCAACGCGGTGTCGTCGTCACCGGCGATCGCGATCGACGCGACCGCGTGCTGTCGTGACTCGTCGGCGAGTGCCGGCAGGGCGGGCGCCCCGTTCGTCGGCCAGTAGGCACCGTTGATCTTGAGGATCTCGTCGGGATGGTTCTCGACCAGGTTGTTGAGATTCTCCTTGACCTTCGTGGCCAGGGTGGGATCGTCGACGGTCTTGCCCTCGGGTGCGGTGTACAGGACCAGGACGTCGCCGGCGGTGTCGCGACCGAAGGTGCCGTCCGCGAGCCGTGCGGCCTGCGACGACTGCGAGCCGGGATCATCCCAGCCGCTCTGGCTGAGATGGTCGTTCAGGCTCAGCCCGTATCCGGCCAGCCCCAGCAAGGCGGCGACCATCACCGCGATCACCGTGAAACGGGCGCGGAAGACGAGCTCTCCCCAGCGGTCGAACACGTGAAGTCTCCTATTCGGCGACGCTCTTGCGTCCGACGAGCAAGGCGGAAAGCGGTCGGAACGGCTGCAGCCAGGCACCCTCGTCGGGGAGCATGTCCAGGCTGACCCGCGGAAGCGGCTCACGGAACACGCCGGGGATGTCCTCGAGATCGACGAAGTCGAGGATCTCGGACGTCACCGCCCAGCTGGCATGTTCGCGGAATCCGAGTACCTGTACCGCGATGCCGGCGTTCGCGAGTTCCTCGAGGGGTTCCCGGAAGGCCTGACCGTCCGCGGAAGCCACCATCACACCGGCGAGGCCCTCGCTGCGCCGCAGCTCGATGTGGTGCAGCATATCGGAGTCGACGTCGCTGTCCTCGTCGATCTTGGGCTTGGCGAACACGGCGAAGCCGACGTTGCGCAGCGCCTCGACCCACGGCCGGACGACGTCGGCGCTGCCCGGCGCGATGTTCGTGAACACCGTCGCCTCGGGTTCGAGGGTCGTGGAGGAGGACCGGGAGAGTTCGGCGGTGCGGGCGAGCAGCCAGCGGCCGAGGGCGTCGAACCGGGGGCGGTAGGCCGCGGTGGGCCGGCCGCCGAGAATCGCCCCGAGCCCCATGTCGAGGTTCGGCGCATCCCACACGAGCAGCACACGCCGGTGTGGGTTGCCGGCCGCACCCGTCACCGAATCGGACGTCGCGGACATATCTTCGTCGAGGCTCATGCTCCGATCTTCCCCCAGATCAGCTCGGTGATGGCGCTGCCCACCTGGTGAGCCTTGTCCTCGAACTTGGTGACGGGCCGTTCGTGGCTGATCGGCGAGTCCCAGTCGAGGGGGGTGAGAAGGGGCTCGGCGTTTCCGGCCTCTTCGATGGCAACGGCGTATTCGGCGTGGTCGGTGGCCACGTGCAGCACCCCGCCGGGCTTCAGGCGGCTCGCGATCAGCGCGAACGTCGGGGCCTGCAGCAGGCGGCGCTTGTGGTGGCGGGCCTTGGGCCACGGGTCCGGGAAGAACACCCGCACGCCGGTGAGCGACTCCGGCGCCACCATGTGCTCGAGCACCTCGACGGCGTCGCCGCGCAGGATGCGGAGGTTGTGCACCGGCCGGTCGGTGTCGTAGGTGCGTTCGATGCGCTGCAGCGTCTGGGCGATGCCCGGCTTGTAGACCTCGATCGCGATCAGGTTGACGTGGGGCTCGTCCTGGGCCATCGCGACCGCGGCGGTCCCGGTACCGGAGCCGATCTCCAGGACGGTGGGTGCGCTGCGGCCGAACCAGCCGTCGATGTCGAGCAGTTCGTCGCCGACGTCACGGCCGAGCTCGGGCCACCGACGGTCCCAGCATTCCTGCTGCGGGTCGGTCAGCGAGCCCCGGCGGGACCGGAAACTCGTCACCCGCGGGTAGAGGCGGTTTCCTCGCGTCGGGCGCTGTTCCGGCGTCTCGGTCGTGTGCTGATCGGCTTCGTTCACGGCACCCATTGTCGCGTATCTCGGGAGTGCGTGACAGGAGGGACTGGTGTGACCACAGGGTTTTCTCAGGACCGCTGCCGCGCGCCGCCTCCTCTGCGACAATCCGTCCACTGTTGCCGGGGGCATTCGGGGGGATGTTTCTGATGGGGAATTCGGACGACGCGTGGCGCGAGCTCGCCCACCGCGTCGAACGGCTCGACGCGGAGGCGGGACGTGCCCTGCATGCGGCTCTGCGCACGCGTGATCGTCCGCCGAGCGTGCAGATCGTCGAGCGCGCCGGCAGCGGCGCCGAGACACTCGCCGTCCCCGAGGCGCCGGAGGAATACACGGTCGAACACCTCGAGACGGACGTGCCCGGCCGAGCCGATCCGATCGTCGACGGCGACGTCGTGATTCTCGTGACAGCCGTCCGCCGCCCGCCGCACGCGATCCACCCGGCGGACCGAGCGCTGATCGACCGGGTCGAGGCCGGGCGCGTGATCGTGGTCCTCACCGGCACCGACCCTGCCGACGACGCGGCGATCGGAGCGGTTGCCGAACGACTGCGCACGCCGGTGCTCCCGTTCTCCGACACCGACGCCCTCGCAGGTGCGATCGCGGCGCGGCTGCACCGGGCGCGTCGTCGCCGCGACGACGTCCTGGCCGCGACGGTCGCGGGGCTCGCCGCGACTCCGCCGGCCCGGGACGCGATCGAGGACGCACTCGATGTGCTCGCCCCGGGGCGAGCGCCGTGACGGAGCCGGCCGTCGACGACGTGCTGCGCCGCTGGAATCCCGAGGGCTGGGCGCGCCTGCACGGCGATCCGCCCGCGCCGCGGGTCCGGGTCGCAGCGGTTCCCGGCTCGGGGGAGGACGAGCTCGTCGCGGAACTCGGTGAGCTCCGTGCGGCGTCCGGGGGAGGAGACGTCGAGTTCGTGCGCGAGGGATCCGCCCCGGTCGTGCTCATGGTGCTCGAGGCGACCGCGTTCGTCGGTCGCACCGAACTGGACGTGCTCGAGGCCGCCGCCCAGGGGGCCACACGCGTGGTGTGCGCACTGACCGGTATCGACCACTGCCCGGGGTGGCGGCGTGTTCTCGACACCGATGTCGCGCTGCTCCGGCGGCACGCCGGCCGGTTCGACGGGACGATCGTGCCGGTCGCCACGACTGCCGCGGCTCGCGCCCGGGAGCTGGGAGGCGACGCCGGGCACGTGCTGCGGCTCGAATCGGGCCTCGTCGACCTGCTCGAGATGCTGCGGGCTGCCGTGGCCGCGCCCACCACGACCGTCGCTCGGTCCGCGGAGATCGCCCGGACCCGCACGATGATCACCGAGACCATCGAAGACCTGCGCGCGGACGACGGCGCAGCGCTGCGCGCCGAACGCACCCGGCTCGTGCAGCAGGCGGCAGCTCCCGCGGATCCGGGCGGTCGCGGCCGCAGTGCCCTGCAGCGGGCCCGGCTCGAACTTCTGCAGGAGGTCGCCGCGGGCGTGCGGGCCACCGCCGCCGCGGTGCGCGAGGCCGTGGACGCCGACCCGACGCGCGCCCCGGAGCTGCTCGACGCGGCGGTGGGAACCCTGAATGCCCGGGTGTCGGCCGTCGTCGTCGCCCGGCTGGGGGAGAGCGACGCCGTGCCGGGCGCATCGGACACCGTGCCGCGGAGGACCGCCGCGCCGATGTCGCCGACCACCGGGACGATCGAGGACCGGCTCACCGTGGTGCTCGGCGCCTCCGCAGGGGCCGGGCTGGGCCGGTTGGCGGCCCTGCCGTTCGACGCCCTGCCTGCCGGGCACCTGGCGGCGGTGCCCGTCACCGTCGCCGGGGGCGTGGGCGCGGCGTGGTGGCTCGTCCGGGCCCGCCGACGACTCGCCGCCCGGGACCGCGCGCGCCGCTGGGTGACCGACGAGCTCACCGAGATCCGCGCCGACCTGGACGCCTGGGTGCTCGCCAGGATCGTCGACGCCGAGGCCCGGGCCGCCGCGACCACCGCGGCGGAGCACGCCGCCCGGGTGTCGGCCCTGCACGACCGGGTCACCGCGATCGACGAGGAGCTGCGCCGGCATCTCGGGGAACGCAATGCCCGCATCGAGGCGTGCCGGCGGGATCTGGCGGTGCTGGACCGTCCGACACCGGCCCGTCCGGGGAACCGCGGGTGATGTCGGCGCGTCCAATCCAGTGAGAACCCGGAAACATGTAGATGCGACCGTTCGAGGAGGCACACAGGTGGAGACCTACCCGATTCCCGATTCGCTGCCCGAGCCCGAGGGTTTCGCCTCGGGCGCGTCGTTCGACCCGGTTTCCGCCGCCGCGCTGGCCGACGCCGCCGACCCGTCCGTGGACCTCGACGGCGACGGCACGTTCGACACGGTCACGTGGTCGTCGCCGTCTGCGCTGGTCGTCGCCACGGACCTCGACGCCGACGGCAGCACCGACCGGCTCACCGCGATCGCCGACGACGGCGAGTTCGGGGTGTGGGAGTTCCATCGCGAGCCCGACGGCACACCGCGCTGGCTGCGTGTGGACGCCGGAAGGCTGGGCGTCGAGTGAGATGAATCGCTCGGCCGGACTACGACGGTTTCGGTAGGATGCGCCCTCTGAATCGTTTCTGTGACATTTCCGACCGGACCCGATTCCCCCCGATCGGAAGTCCGGCGTTAACCTCTATGAATAGGACTTCCGGCGCTCGTTTCCTCCGTTCGGCCACGGTGGTAAGCGGGTGGTACCCCTGCCGAGAGGGGAATCTCGGGTCCGCCACTGGTTTCTGCGTACATTTGTGCAGGTCGGAGGCTGGATCCGGTTCCGGGCACACCCCAGGAGAGTTTGATGACCTCAGCGACCATTCCCGGTCTCAACGGAACCGACGACAAGCCCCCGACCCAGCACGCCGAGTTGCTTGCCTGGGTCCAGGAGATTGCCGAGCTCACCGAGCCGGATCGCGTTGTCTGGGCCGACGGTTCCGACGAGGAATGGGATCGGCTGACCACCCAGCTGGTGGAGGCCGGGACGTTCACGCGCCTGAACGACGAGAAGAAGCCGAACTCGTTCCTCGCCAGCTCCGATCCGTCGGACGTCGCGCGCGTCGAGTCCCGCACCTTCATCTGCTCGAAGAACGAGATCGACGCCGGTCCGACGAACAACTGGGTCGACCCGGACGAGATGCGCGCCACCATGACCGAGCTGTACCGCGGCAGCATGCGCGGTCGCACGCTCTACGTCGTGCCGTTCTGCATGGGTCCCCTCGGCGCCGAGGACCCGAAGCTCGGTGTGGAGCTCACCGACTCCGAGTACGTGGTCGTGTCGATGCGCATCATGACCCGCATGGGTACCGCCGCCCTCGAGAAGCTGGGCACGGACCGCCCGTTCGTGAAGGCTCTGCACTCGGTCGGCGCGCCGCTCGAACCCGGCCAGAAGGATGTGCCGTGGCCGTGCAGCGACACCAAGTACATCACCCACTTCCCCGAGGACCGCGAGATCTGGAGCTTCGGCTCCGGCTACGGCGGCAACGCTCTGCTCGGCAAGAAGTGCTACTCGCTTCGTATCGCGTCGGCGATGGCCCACGACGAGGGCTGGCTCGCCGAGCACATGCTGATCCTCAAGCTGATCTCGCCCGAGGACAAGGCCTACTACATCGCGGCGGCGTTCCCGTCGGCGTGTGGCAAGACCAACCTCGCGATGATCCAGCCGACCATCCCGGGCTGGCGTGCCGAGACCCTCGGCGACGACATCGCGTGGATGCGTTTCGGTGAGGACGGCCGCCTGTACGCCGTGAACCCCGAGTTCGGCTTCTTCGGCGTCGCACCGGGCACCAGCGCGGATTCGAACCCGAACGCGATGGCGACCATCGAGGCCGGCAACACCATCTACACCAACGTCGCGAAGACCGACGACGGCGACATCTGGTGGGAGGGCATCGGCGGCGAGAAGCCGGCGCACCTGACCGACTGGCTGGGCAACGACTGGACCCCCGAGTCCGGCACCAACGCCGCGCACCCGAACTCGCGGTACTGCACCCCGATGTCGCAGTGCCCGATCCTCGCGCCCGAGTGGGACGACCCGCAGGGTGTGCCGATCTCCGCGATCCTGTTCGGCGGCCGCCGAAAGACGACGGTTCCGCTGGTCAGCGAGTCCTTCGACTGGCAGCACGGCACCTTCCTCGGTGCGACGCTGTCGTCCGAGCAGACCGCCGCGGCCGAGGGCAAGGTCGGCAACGTCCGTCGCGACCCGATGGCGATGCTGCCGTTCCTCGGCTACAACGCCGGCGACTACCTCGCCCACTGGATCACGCTCGGCAAGAACGCCGACTCGGCGAAGCTGCCGAAGATCTTCTACGTGAACTGGTTCCGTCGTGGCGAGGACGGCCGCTTCCTGTGGCCGGGCTTCGGCGAGAACTCGCGCGTGCTGAAGTGGATCGTCGACCGCATCGAGCACAAGGCCGACGCGCAGACCACCCCGATCGGGTACGTCCCGACCGCCGCCGACCTCACGCTCGACGGCCTGGACGTCGATCCCGCCGACGTCGACGAGGCCCTGAAGGTCGACGTCGACGAGTGGAAGGCCGAGATCGAGGGCATCGCCGAGTGGTTCGAGTTCCTCGGCGAGAAGGTGCCCTCGGGCATCCGCGACGAGTTCGAGGCACTCAAGCAGCGCCTCGGCTGACATCGCACGTCTACGGAAGGCCGCCCCGATTCGCCGGGGCGGCCTTCCCCGTTTCCGGCACCTACCTGCGGCAGCGGGAATCACGGCGCTCTGACCTGCGTAGACTTTTGCTCACGGTGATTCGAACTCCCCAGGTGAAGCGGACCCGGGACCGGATGGTGCAATAGGTGCATCGCACACGACAGCCGGTCGCTCGACGGCCGGGAGGAGGACCAGCTATGAGCGGGATCTACAACAATGTCACCGAGTTGGTGGGGCGCACCCCCATCGTCAAGCTCAACCGGCTGACCGACGGTCTCGGCGCGACCGTCGCGGCCAAACTCGAGTTCTACAACCCGGCCAACAGCGTCAAGGACCGGATCGGTGTCGCGATCATCGACGCCGCCGAGAAGTCCGGTGAGCTGAAGCCCGGCGGCACGATCGTCGAGGGCACCAGCGGCAACACCGGCATCGCCCTCGCGATGGTCGGCGCCGCTCGCGGCTACAAGGTCATCCTGACGATGCCGGAGACGATGTCGACCGAGCGTCGCGTCATGCTCCGCGCCTACGGCGCCGAGATCGTCCTCACCCCGGGCGCCGAGGGCATGAAGGGCGCGGTCGCGAAGGCCGAGGAGATCGTGGCGAACACCGAGAACGCGATTCTCGCACGCCAGTTCGGCAACCCGGCCAACCCGGAGATCCACGAGCGCACCACCGGTGAAGAGGTCTGGGAGGACACCGCCGGCGAGATCGACATCTTCGTCGCGGGTATCGGCACCGGCGGCACCCTCACCGGTGTCGGCCGCAACCTCAGGGCCCGCAAGCCCGGCGTGCAGATCATCGGCGTCGAGCCCGCGGACTCCCCGATCCTGACCGGCGGCGAGCCCGGCCCCCACAAGATCCAGGGCCTCGGTGCGAACTTCGTGCCCGAGATCCTCGACCGCGAGATCTACGACGAGATCATCGACGTCAAGTTCGACGACGCGATCGACGTCGCGCGTCGTCTCGGCACCGACGAGGGCATCCTCGGCGGCATCTCCGCCGGTGCGAACGTGTGGGCGGCGCTCGAGGTCGCGAAGCGTCCCGAGAACGCCGGCAAGCTGATCGTCGTGGTCGTTCCCGACTTCGGCGAGCGCTACATCTCGACCCCGCTGTTCGAGCACATCCGGGACTGAGTGCACGGTGAACCTGCTGCGAACTCTCCGGGAGGATCTCGGCGCTGCGCGTGGGCACGACCCGGCCGCGCGCAGTGACGTCGAGAACGCGATCGTCTACTCGGGACTGCACGCGATCTGGTCGCATCGGCTCGCGCACCGGATGTGGGGCAAACCCGCGCTGCGCGGTCCGGCCCGGATGCTCGCGCAGTTCACCCGATTCCTCACCGGAATCGAGATCCACCCCGGTGCCACCATCGGCCGTCGGTTCTTCATCGACCACGGCATGGGTGTCGTGATCGGCGAGACCGCCGAGATCGGTGACGACGTGATGCTCTATCACGGCGTCACCCTCGGCGGTCGGTCGATGGCGAAGGAGAAGCGCCACCCCACGATCGGCAATCGCGTCACGATCGGTGCCGGCGCGAAGGTGCTCGGCCCGATCACCGTCGGCGACGACAGCGCGGTCGGGGCGAACGCCGTTGTCACCCGGGACGTTCCGCCGGACTCGATCGCGACGGGCATTCCCGCGACGATCCGGTCCCGGACGCAGAAGCAACACGAACCGCTGGTCGATCCGACGAGCTACATCGATCCCGCGATGTACATCTGAGCCGCCTTCGGCCGCTCCCTTCCTCGGGTGATGGGAATCGGTATCCGGTCCGACCGGATCTCGATTCCCATCACCCGATTTTGCGACTCATTCCAGAAAAGTGCGTCATAGTGGTGACGTGCCCTCTACGCCGGAGTACGTAGAGCAACTACGTACCGCAGCGCTACGCGTGACCCGCCCCCGGGTCGCGGTGCTCGACGCGGTGCACGAGAACCCGCACGCCGATACCGACACGATCTTCGTGAAGGTGCGCACCGTGCTGCCCGACGTGTCCCGTCAGGCCGTCTACGACGTGCTGCACGCGCTGACCGAGGCGGGTCTGATCCGCCGGATCCAGCCTGCCGGTTCGGTCGCCCGTTACGAATCGCGGGTCGGCGACAACCATCACCATCTCGTGTGCCGCTCGTGTGGCGCCATCACCGACGTCGACTGCGCCGTCGGCGCCGCCCCGTGCCTGACCGCTTCGGACTCGAACGGCTATCTCGTCGACGAGGCCGAGGTCGTCTACTGGGGGCTGTGCCCCGACTGTTCACCTCCACCGACTTCACGGCCACGACCGTGAGCAAGGTTCGCGTCACCCACATCTGGAAGGAAGGGCCAAGTGTCCGAAAGCGAAAATCCGGTCATCGAATCGCCGACGCCCAAGGCGCACCGTCCGCTCACCAACCGGGACTGGTGGCCGGATCAGATAGATCTCAGTGTCCTGCAACATAATTCGGAGCGCACCTCGCCTCTGGGTGTCGACTTCGACTACCCGACCGAATTCGCGAAACTCGACCTCGACGCTCTGAAGCGCGACCTCGTCGAGGTGATGACCACCTCCCAGGACTGGTGGCCCGCGGACTTCGGTCACTACGGTCCGCTGTTCATCCGCATGAGCTGGCATGCGGCGGGCACCTACCGCATCGCCGACGGCCGTGGCGGTGGCGGTCAGGGCGCGCAGCGGTTCGCGCCGCTCAACAGCTGGCCGGACAACGCGAGCCTCGACAAGGCCCGCCGGCTCCTGTGGCCGATCAAGAAGAAGTACGGAAACAGCATCTCGTGGGCCGACCTGATCATCTACGCGGGCAACGTCGCCTACGAGTCGATGGGCTTCCCCACGTTCGGTTTCGCGTTCGGCCGCGAGGACATCTTCGAACCCGAGGAGGTCTTCTGGGGGCCGGAGGACACCTGGCTCGGGGACGCACGCTACGCCGGCGAGCGCGAACTGCAAGGCCCGCTGGGTGCCGTGCAGATGGGCCTGATCTATGTGAATCCGGAAGGCCCCAACGGCAATCCGGATCCGATCGAGGCGGCCCGCGACATCCGTGAGACGTTCGGCAGGATGGCGATGAACGACGTCGAGACCGCGGCGCTCATCGTCGGCGGTCACACCGTCGGAAAGACCCACGGTGCCGCTCCGGCCGATCACGTCGGACCGGAACCCGAGGCCGCACCGCTCGAGCAGCAGGGTCTGGGTTGGAAGAACACCCACGGCACCGGGGTCGGCGCCGACGCGATCACCAGTGGTCTCGAAGGCATCTGGACCCCCACACCGACGAAGTGGGACAACAGCTTCCTCGAGACGCTGTACGGCTTCGAGTGGGAGAAGACCAAGAGCCCGGCCGGGGCCTGGCAGTGGGTGCCGAAGGACGGTACCGGCGCCGACCTCGTCCCGGACGCCCACGATCCGTCGAAGCGGCACGCCCCGACGATGCTCACCACCGACCTGTCGCTGCGCTTCGATCCGATCTACGGGCCGATCACCCGCCGGTGGCTCGACCATCCGGAGGAACTCAACGAGGAGTTCGCCAAGGCCTGGTACAAGCTGCTGCACCGTGACATGGGACCGGTCTCGCGGTATCTCGGTCCGTGGGTTCCGGAACCGCAGCTGTGGCAGGACCCGGTCCCGCCCGTCGACCACGAACTGGTCGGTGCGGACGACGTCGCCGCGCTCGAGCAGAAGGTCCTCGAGTCGGGACTGACGATTCCGCAGCTGGTCGCGACCGCGTGGGCGTCGGCGTCGAGCTTCCGCGGCACCGACAAGCGTGGCGGTGCGAACGGGGCACGCATCCGGCTCGCCCCGCAGAAGGACTGGGAGGTCAACGAACCCGCGCAGCTCGCCGAGGTGCTCGCGAAGCTCGAATCGATCCGTCAGGACTTCGAGAGCGGCGGCAAGAAGATCTCGCTCGCCGACCTCATCGTGCTCGCGGGTGGTGCGGCGATCAAGAAGGCCGCGAAGAACGCGGGTCTCGACCTCGAGGTGCCGTTCACTCCGGGCCGGACGGACGCGACGCAGGAGCTGACGGACGTCGACTCGTTCGCGGTCCTCGAGCCGCCCGCCGACGGGTTCCGCAACTACCTGCCCGCCGGGGAGAAGCGCCAGCCGGAGAAGCTGTTCGTCGAGCGTGCCAATCTGCTGTCGCTGACCGCATCGGAGCTGACGGTGCTCGTCGGCGGGCTGCGGGCGCTGAACGCCAATCACGGCGGCACCGCCCACGGCGTGCTCACCGACCGGCCGGAGGCGTTGACCAACGACTTCTTCGTCAACCTGCTCGACATGGGCACGGAATGGAAGACGTCCGAGTCGACGGAGAACGTCTACGAGGGCCGCGACCGCGCGTCGGGTGAGCTGAAGTGGACGGCCACCGCCGTCGATCTGGTCTTCGGCGCCAACTCGGTGCTGCGGGGCCTGGCGGAGGTCTACGGCGCCGACGACGCGCAGACCAAGTTCGCCGAGGACTTCGTCGCCGCGTGGACGAAGGTGATGAACCTCGACCGGTTCGAGATCAAGAAGAAGTAGACCGGCACGAGTGGGCACCCCGGCCAGGGCCGGGGTGCCCCACTCGTTGTGCGTGTCAGCCCTGGTAGCCGGGCGGGTAGAGCACGGACTTGAGCTCGCAGAACGCCTCGATGCCCTCGGGGCCGTTCTCGCGGCCGATGCCGGAGTTCTTGTAGCCGCCGAACGGCGAGCCCGGGTCGAAGGCGTACCAGTTGATGCCGTAGGTGCCGGTGCGGACCTGCGCGGCGACCTCGAGTCCCTTCTCGATGTCGGTGGTGTACACCGAACCGGCCAGGCCGTAGTCCGAGTCGTTGGCGATCTTGATCGCCTCGTCGACCGAGTCGTACGGGAGGATGGACAGCACCGGACCGAAGATCTCCTCGCGGGCGATCGTCATCGAGTTGTCGACGTCCGCGAACACGGTCGGCTCGACGTAGTAGCCGGTCTCGATGCCGGCCGGGCGGCCGCCGCCGAGCACCAGGCGGGCGCCTTCCTTCTTGCCCTGCTCGATGTACCCCTCGACGCGGTCGCGCTGCTTCGCCGAGATCAGCGGGCCCAGCTGCGCGGCCGGATCGTCGGGCAGGCCGACGGGGAAGAATGCGGCGGTCGCGACGACCTTCTCGACGACCTCGTCGTAGCGCGAGCGCGGCGCCAGGATGCGGGTCTGGCCGACGCACGCCTGCCCGGTGTTCATCAGGCCGGACATCACGAGCATCGCGATCGTCGAATCGAGATCGGCGTCCTCGAGCACGATCGCGGCGGACTTGCCGCCGAGTTCGAGCGAACAGCGCTTGAGGTTCTGCGCGGCGATCGCACCGATGTGCTTGCCGACCGCGGTGGACCCGGTGAACGTGACCTTGTCGATGTCGGGGTGCGAGACCAGGTACTCACCGGTCTCGGCGCCGCCCTGCACGATCGACAGCACACCCTCGGGCAGGCCGGCTTCGGCGAAGATCTCGGCGACCATGTTGATCGTCAACGGCGCCTCGGGCGCCGGCTTGAGCACGACCGAGCAGCCCGCGAGCAGCGCCGGACCCAGCTTGTTCGCCGCCAGGAACAGCGGCACGTTCCACGCGACGACCGCGGCGACCACACCGACGGGCTCGCGGGTGACGCGGGTGCGGCCGAACGAACCGGACCGCTCGTCGACCCACGGGAACGTCTCGGCGGCGCTCGCGTAGTAGTTCAGCGTGCCCAGCGCCGAGGTCATCTGCATCATCTGCACCGACGCCGGGGGCTGGCCCATCTCGGCGGTGAGCTTCGCGGTGATCTCCGCGGAGCGCTCCTCGATCAGTTTGGCGGCCTTGGCGATCACCTGCGCGCGTTCGGCGGGCGAGGTGCGGGGCCACGGCCCGTCGTCGAACGCGGTGCGCGCCGCCGCGATCGCGGCGTCGATGTCCTTCGGCCCGGCGACGGGGACCGAGCCGACGCGTTCCTCCGTCGCGGGGGAGAACACCTCGAGCTTCTCGTCCGTCGACGGTGCGACCCACCGGCCGCCGATGAAGAGCTTGTCGTAGTCGGTCATGTTCCTCTTCCTCGTAACTTGTTCTGCGAACTCACGTCAGGGCTTGCCAGTAGGTGCCGTCGAGCATTGCCTCGAGGGTCGCGCGGTGCAGGATCATCGAGTCCGTGTCGTCGGGTTGCTCGGCCTGCCCGAAGTGGACGGCGCGAGTCTGGATGCGCAGCATGATGATCGCGTGCTGCAGCGCGGCGTAGCAGGTGTAGAAGTCCAGGTGCTGCGGGGTGTGCCCGGTGCGGGCGGTGTACGCGGCGGCGAGGTCGTCGCGGCGCAGGAAGCCGGGCAGCCCGGGCAGGTTCGCCGCCGCGGCGATGTCCTCGAAGAACCTGTGCAGGAACGTCATCCACGCCAGGTCCATCTCGCGGGCACCGATGGTGGCGAGTTCCCAGTCGAGGACGGCGACGGGCTCGAAGTCGTCGAACAGGATGTTGCCGATGCGGGCGTCGCCCCAGCACACCACGGCCGGGGACGGATCGTCCGGCACGTGTTCGTCGAGCCACGCGAAGGCACGTTCGATGAGCGGCGAGCGCGGCCCGGTCCGTGTGGTCCACTCGTAGTAGGCGCGCTGCCGGTCGATGTGGGCGCGCACCGCCGCGGTCGCGTCGGGTGGGGTGTCGAGATCGGCGATGCCGGGATCGACTGCGTCGAGCGGTAATTCGTGGATACGGGCGAGAATGCCGACCGCGGCGTCCTGCATCGCGGCTCGCTGCGCGTCGTCGGCTTCGGTGACCCACGAACCGAAGTTGTAGGGCATGACGTCCGGTGGGACGACACCGTCGATGCGGGACATGACGAAGAACGGGGCGCCGAGCGGACCGGCGTCGGGTTCGGACCACAGGACCGCCGGAACCGGCACGTCGGTGTGCTCGGCGACGGCGCGCATGATCCGGAACTGGGAGTCGAGGTCGTAGGTGGGGAACACGGGCACGGCGGTCGCCGCGGGCGCGATGCGCGCCACGAGCCGGTGGGTGCGGCCGTCCCAGGTCGCGTCGAACAGCAGGGTTTCGCTGGACATCCCGGTCGCGTCGGGGGAGTGCACGTTGTCCACCCGGGGATCCGGAACCCGTTCGGCGAGCCACCGCTGCAGGTCGGCGCGGATCTGTTCGGGGTCGCGACGGGAATCGTGGGGGCGGGCGACTTCGGCGTGGTGTGCGGTGTCCTCCGGATCGATGATCACCCGCGACTCCTCCCGTGTTCTCGTGCTGTGACCTCGAACACTAGAACACGTTTCATCTTTACGGAAGGGAGCTCCCGGTATCGGGGATCAGCCCGGATGCTGCTCGAACCACTCGAGCATCATCTGCCAGGCCTCGGCCGCGGCGGCCGGGTCGTACCGCGGCCCGGTGTCGTTGAAGAACGCGTGGTCGGCGCCGGCGAACGTCACCACCTCGTGCGTGAGCCCGGCCCGCTCGAGCGCCGCGGTCGCGGCATCGCGGGTCGCGTCGACCCGCTGGTCCTTCTCCGCGTAGATCGCCAGCACCGCCGCCCGCGACCCGGAGAAGTCCGCTCCCTCGGGCAGCGGCCCGTAGAACGGGACCGCGTTGGCCAGGCGCGGTTCGCCGGAGGCGAGCAGCAGCCAGGTCATGCCCCCGCCGAAACAGAAGCCGACCGCCTCGATCGGCAGGCCGGGGAGCCGTCGGGACAGTTCGTCGACCCCCTC
This sequence comes from Rhodococcus sp. NPDC003383, assembly GCF_053589115.1. Taxonomy (NCBI): domain Bacteria; kingdom Bacillati; phylum Actinomycetota; class Actinomycetes; order Mycobacteriales; family Nocardiaceae; genus Rhodococcus; species Rhodococcus sp. NPDC003383. Next base: position 89,740 of record NZ_JBSFRG010000012.1, read on the forward strand.
CTTCATGTCCGCGGTGAACCGCTCCGTCGGCACGTTGCTCAGCGCCGCGGTCGCCGCGGCCGGATCGGCGAACGACGCCGTGCCACCCTCCTCGGACAGCAGGTCGATCGCCAGCGCCGAATAGCCGGCACCGGCGAAGCGCCCGGCGACCGAGCGGATGTGATCGTTGAGTCCCTTGTTCTCGTGAATCACCAGGACGCCGCCGCGCGGGTCGGTGGCGCCGGCCCAGGCACCCTGCAGGGTGCGGCCGTCCGGGCCCGGGAAGGTGACCTCCTCGGTCGGGACGGCCTCGGCGGCCCCCGGTGGCGGTGATGCCGGAGTCTCGGGCGCGGGGCTCGCCGGCGTCGGCTCGTCCTCCCGCGCGCACGCGGCGAGCAGCGACGACGCGGCGGCCAGACCGATGCCGAGCAGGCCCAGCCGGCGCAGTGCCTCTCGGCGCGTGAGCAGGCCGTCGGCGTGATCGACGGCGATCTCCTCGGCGATGTAACGCTGGAACGGTGTCATCTCTGCCCCCGCCCGGGTTGCGACCTTCCGAGAAGTATTTCGCATCCGGACGGCGGTCAGGGCTCGATTGCGAGCACTCCGGCACCGGTGAGTGTGCCGAGTGGGCCGAGTTCGGCCGGCACGATCCGCAGATCCCGGAGGAAGGACAATCGGCCGTAGCGCGCGGCCGCCGCCAGCATCGGACGCCACAGCGGCGGTCCGGCCTGCGCGAATCCGCCCCCGACGACCACCAGGCCGACGTCGGTCAGGGCCGCCGCCGACGCGAGGATCTGGCCGAGCGCGGTACCCGCCCGTTCGAGTGCCGTGGCCGCCGTCCGGTTCCCGGCGGCTGCGTCCGCGCACAACGCCATCGCGTCGTCGCCGGCCCAGCCGTGGCTGCGCGCCCAGCGCACGGTCGCCGGGCCGCTCGCGACGGTCTCGATGCAGCCGGTCGCGCCGCACGCGCACTGGTCGACGCCGTATGCCGAGGTCATGTGCCCGATGTGGCCCGCATTGCCGGAACGGCCCGGGGCGATCCGGCCGTTCAGCACGAGGCCGCCGCCGATGCCGGTCGACAGGACCACGCTCAGCAGATCCGCGGTGCCGCGGCCCGCGCCGTGCCGGTGCTCGGCGAGCGCGGCGGCCGCGCCGTCCCCGACGAGCCGGATCCGCGCGGCCGGGAACAGCGTCTGCACCGCGTCGACCAGCGCGAACCCGGTCGCCCATTCGGCGATGTTGACGGGTGCGACCGTGCCTGCGGTGGTGTCGATCGGGCCTGCGCTCGCGATCCCGACAGTCGTGATCGCCCGGTCGCCCGCGGCGTGCCGCAGCAACGTGGCCGCGGCGTCCCACACGCCCGTCGTAGGGGTGGGGACGCTCAGCGGAGCGAGCGGGATGCCGTTGTCGCCGACGGTGGATGCTGCGAGTTTGGTGCCGCCGACGTCGAAAGCGAGTGCGGTCATGGCGCATGACAGTAGCGCGTGGAGCTCGCGCGGGCGGACCGTAGATCTCCGCCTCAGGTGCGGCGCAACACCAGCACGAGGTTGCTGACCAGGAACTCCCGGACCACCGGGACCTTCACGAGCCACCACGCCCAGCGCGGGTGGTAGCGGGGGAACGCGGCGAGCAGCTCGCCGTCGCGGGTGTTGCGGGCCCAGCGCAGTCCGTCCGCGCAGCCCACGTCGAACAGCGAGACGCCGTAGCGGTTCTTCGGGTCGCGGCCGTGTTTGCGGGCGTACCGCCGGGCCGCGTATTCGCCGCCGAAGGCGTGCCACGGCCCGGTCTCGTGGCCGCCGAACGGTCCCCACCACAGCGTGTAGGACAGCACCATCAGGCCGCCGGGCTTGGTCACGCGGAGCATTTCGTCGGCCATCACCCAGGGCCGGGGGACGTGCTCGGCGACGTTCGACGAGAAGCACACGTCCACCGAACCGGTCCGCACCGGCAACGCCAGCCCGGATCCGCGGATCGAGCCGCCCACCTGCAGGCCGGCGGCGTGCATCTCCGCCGGATCCGGCTCGATCGGCACGTACCGGGCGCCGACGCCGTCGAACGCCTCGGCGAAGTAGCCGGGTCCGCCGCCGACGTCGACGACGGTGGTGCCGGTCAGGTCGCGGCCGGTCAGGCCGGTGTAGAGGTCGCCGATCAGGTCGACGGTGTCGCGGGCGACCCCGCCGTAGAACACCTCGGGAGCGGTCTGTTCGTACCGGAAGCTCCCGAGCAGGCCGACGGAGCGGCGCAGCGTCGCGCGGCGGGCGAAACGCCCGGCGACGCGGGGCGGGCGAGTGTCGGACACGAGAGGCCAGCTTAATGGGAGCGCAGACGGCCCCGATCACCCCCTGCGGGCGACGAACTCGTTCGCACCGCGTATAAATACATCTTGTGTCTAAGTTGCATTCAGCGGCGGAGCAGGCCTACCGCGAGGTGAAGGAGCGGATCTTGTCCGGCACCCTGCCCGGCGGCGAACTGATCAGCGAAGGCGAGATCGCCGCCGAGATGGGGACCAGCCGGACCCCGGTCCGCGAGGCGTTCCTGCGTCTCGAGACCGAGGGCTGGATGCGGCTGTATCCGAAACGCGGCGCGCTCGTCGTGCCCGTCGCCGACGGCGAAGCCGAACACGTGGTCGCCGCGCGACTGCTCCTCGAAGCGGACGCCGTCCGCGTGGTGGTCGCCGGCCCCGAAAATGCGCGCGCCGAACTGGTCCGCGCTCTGCGCGCCAACCTCGGGGCCCAGCACGATGCCGCGGACTCCGGCGACGTCGCCGCGTTCAGCGGGCTGGACGCGGATTTCCACGGCCTGATCGTCCGGGCCGGGGGAAATCCGCTGCTCGTCGACTTCTACCTGGGACTGCGCGAACGGCAGCGGCGCATGACCGCGCGCTCGCTGATCCGCGATCCCCTGCAACTGAACTCGATCATCGACGAGCACACACGGCTCGCCGACTTCGTCGACGCGGGCGACGCCGAGGGCTTCGCCACCGCCGACGACATCCACATGCGCCGCGTCCACGGACTGCCGCGCGCCACCGGAGGAGATGCACGATGAGCGTCGAGACGGCCACCGTCACCGAAGTCCCGGCGCCCATCCGGCGACGGATCGCGCCCTGGGCGCTGGTCGCGGCCGCCATGTTCGCGGTCGCGTGGGGCGGCAACGAATTCACGCCGCTGCTGGTGATGTACCGGCTCGACCACGGATACTCGCCCGTCGTCGTCGACGTCTTCCTGTTCGCGTACGTGCTCGGCATCGTGCCCGCGCTGCTGCTCGGTGGACCGCTCTCGGACCGGCTCGGCCGCCGCCCGCTCATGCTGCCCGCACCGTTCGTCGCGGCCGCGGGCTCGATCGTGCTCGCGTTCGGCGCGGACAGCGCGCCGCTGCTCGTCGTCGGCCGCATCCTCAGCGGCATCGCGCTCGGGCTGGGCATGGCCGTCGGCGGCAGCTGGGTCAAGGAACTGTCCCAGCAGCCGTGGGACGCGCGGGCCGGTGCCGGCGCGGGCGCCCGCCGCGCGGCGATGAGCCTGACCGCCGGGTTCGCGCTCGGCGCCGGTGTCGCCGGAGTGCTCGCCCAGTGGGCGCCGTGGCCGAGCGGCCTCGCCTACGCCACGCACCTCGTGATCACGCTCGGCGCCGGTCTCGCGGTCGCGACGGCTCCCGAAACCCGTGCCGCCACCCCGGTCGACGAACGGCGGCCGCTGGTCGAGGACCTGAAGATCCCGGCCGCCGCGCACCGGCGGTTCCGGACGGTGATCGCCCCGGTCGCGCCGTGGGTGTTCGGGGCCGCGAGCTGCGCCTACGCGGTGATGCCGGCGCTGATGACGGAGCATTCCGGCGGAAAACCGGTCGCCTTCTCGGCGTTGCTGTGCGTCGTCGCGCTCGGATGCGGTTTCGGGATCCAGGCGCTGGGCCGGCGCATCGACACCCCGCGCAGCGCCCGCGCGCTCGTCGTCGCGCTGATCGTCCTGGTCGCCGGGATGGTGGCCGGCGCGGTCGCTGCGGACCGGCTGACCGTGCCCTTCGCGCTCGCGGGAGCCGCGGTCCTGGGCTGCGGCTACGGACTGGCACTGGTGTCGGGCCTGCAGGAGATCCAGCGCATCGCCGGTCCCGACGACCTCGCCGGGCTGACCGCGGTGTTCTACTCGCTGACCTACCTCGGTTTCGCGGTGCCCGCGGTCCTCGCGGTCGTCGTGCAGACCGTGCCCGGCGTCGGCTATCCGGTGCTGTTCCTGGCGGGTGCGGCCGTCGCCGCGGCTACCCTGATCCTGGTGCTCGGCAACAGCCGCACGGACCTGCCCGGCAACGGCAGCGAACCCGAGCCGTCGGACTCGGCTGCGACCGCGGCCTGACGGTACCCGGCAGTAACCCCCGCCGGTTCCGGAGCGATCCCACCGTTAGTGTGTTCCCCGATACAGTCGCAGCACGCATGTTCGCCCGGGTCGCGGGCGAACCGGAATCCGAGGGGGGTCGCCACGTGCGGGAGGTTCTGCTGCTCTGCTGGCGTGACAGCGGGCACCCGCAGGGAGGTGGCAGTGAGCGCTACCTCGAACAGGTCGGCGCCCAGCTCGCGGCCCGCGGCGTCGCCGTCACGTTCCGCACCGCCGCCTACCCGGGCGCCCCGAAACGCGAAGTCGTCGACGGCATCACCATCAGCCGCGGCGGCGGCCGCCTCACCGTCTATCCGCGGGCGCTCGCGGCGATCGCCGCCGGTCGCCTCGGCTTCGGTCCGCTGCGGGGCCTGCGCCCCGACGCGGTGATCGACACCCAGAACGGCATCCCCTTCTTCGCCGGGCTCGTCGCCGGCGCACCATCCACGGTGCTGGTGCACCACTGTCACCGCGAACAGTGGCCGGTCGCGGGACGGGTGATGGCCCGCATCGGCTGGTGGATCGAATCGACCCTCTCGCCGCGCGTGCACCGCCGCGACCAGTACCTGACCGTGTCGCTGCCGTCCGCCGACGAACTGCGTGCCCTCGGGGTCGAGCACGACCGCATCGCCGTCGTGCGCAACGGCATCGACCCGATCCCCGACACCGTCGAACCCGGCGACGACCACACCCGCACCGCCCACCCGAGCGTGTGCGTGCTGTCCCGGCTGGTGCCGCACAAGCAGATCGAGGACGCCCTCGCCGCGGTCGCCGCGCTGCGCGGCGATGTGCCCGGCCTGCACCTGGATGTGATCGGCGGCGGCTGGTGGGAACAGAACCTGCGTGACGCCGCCGCCGACCTCGGCATCACCGACGCCGTCACCTTCCACGGGCACGTCTCCGAGGAGCGCAAGCACGAACTGCTCGCCCGTGCCTGGGTGCACGTGATGCCGTCCCGCAAGGAGGGGTGGGGGCTCGCCGTCGTCGAAGCCGCCCAGCACGGCGTGCCGACGATCGGCTACCGCAGTTCGAAGGGCCTGACCGACTCGGTGATCGACGGGGTCACCGGTCTGCTCGTCGATTCCGCGACCGAACTCACCGAGGCGGTCGCCGAACTGCTCGGCGACGCCGACCGTCGCCGCGACCTCGGTCGCAAGGCCCGCGTCCGCGCCGGCGAATTCTCTTGGGCGGCAACCGGCGAGGGGGTGCTCGACGTGCTCACCGCGACCGCGGAAGGTCGCCGGGTCTCAGGCCTGTTCCCGCGCAGCGCCGGTCTGCCGACGCATCCGGATCGCGAGCGCGCCGGCAGCGCCGCCGGCCGGTAGCAGCGCCCACAGCACGTGCGCGGCGACCGCCGCGCCCCGATCGCCGGGCTGCGCACTCGCACCGGGCACCCGGTACAGGCTCAGGTCGGGGTCGTCGTGGACGAGTTCCAGCGCGTCCAGGGTGCGCTGCGATGCGCCGAGCTCTCCCGGCGTGCCGTGTTCGACGAGCACCCAGCCGACGCCGAGGGCGGCCAGCTCGTCCGGGTGCGCACCGGCCAGCAGCAGTGCTTCGACGTCGGCGGCGCGGCGGCCCTCCCCGGCGACCGTGCCGCCCGCGACGACGAGCTGCCCGGTCTGCAGCACGTCCGCGCGCAGCATCCGCGGCGCCGGATCCAGCACGGCCGCACGGCCACTGAACCCGAACCGCCGGAACATTCCCGCCGGGAGCACCGCGACGTCCCCCTCGTCGGCGGTCACGATCCCGGCGACCTGCTGCCACCCTGCCGGGTACTGCACGGGCCGCACCCGGCCGCCGACACCCCACACCAGATCGGGGGTGGCAACCAGCACGACGAGAACCGCCACGGTCGCCCACACCGTGTCGCGGCCACCGAACCGGTCCCGCAGCCACCCGACACCCGCACCGGCCGCCAGCGCGTACAGCGGCAACGCCAGCGCCACCCACTTCTGGGTGTCGCGCAGCAGGCCGGCACCGGGCACGTGCAGCATCGACCATTCACCGGCCTGCAGCCCCACCGGAGTCGCCGCGAGCGCCGGGGCCAGCACCGCGACCGCGGCGAGCAGCGCCAGCGTCACCGTGACCGGCTCCCGGCGCCGCCACAGCGCCGGCAGCCCGCACGCGACCACCAGCAACAGTGCCGCGGTCCCGACGAACGCCCACGGGGTCGTCCGGGAACCGGGCACCGCGTCCGCGTTCCAGATCCCGCCCAGGCCCGCGAGGGACCCGAGCGTGCCGAGCCACGGTTCGGCGCGCGCCGCGAACGCCGCGACCCCGGCGGGGTCAGCGCCGGACCCGCCACCCGAGACCGCCGTCGCGACCAGCCACGGCGCCGAGGCGACGACGCTCAGCGCCGCCCCGCCCGCGATCCGCGGCCCGCGCGCGGGGGTGCCACCCGGCGCCGCGAGCACGGCCAGCGCCGTGATCGCCGCGAGAACCGCCCCGGTCGGGGTCAGACCCGCCGCCGCGAGCCACGCCCCGAGAACCCACCACCCCCGGCGCAGTCCGCCACGCACCGCGACGGTCGCGCACACGACCCAGGGCAGCGCCGCGTACCCCACCAGCAGGCTCCAGTGGCCCTGCAGCAGCCGTTCGGCGACGTACGGGTTCCACACCGCCACCGTCGCCGCCACCAGTTGCGCGGGCAGGCCGGCCGCCCGGTCCGGCAGCACCGTCACCACCAGCCGTGCCGCGCCCCAGCCCGCCGCCCACAGCGCCGCCACGAGCAGTGCCGTCACCGCGATCCCGCCGTCGACGACGACGGTCACGGCCGCGAGCAGCGCGTCCTGCGGCACCGCGCGGGCCGCGGCGTCGGTGATGCCCAGGGCCGAATCCGTCGGGAACGAACGCGGCGTGCTCACCGCGTCGCGCAGCAACAGATAGCCGGGGGAGAACAGCAGCGGGCCGAGCACCGCGACCGCCAGCGCGAGGCTGTAGACGACCGGCACGACGGAACGCAACGACACCGGCCTGACCATGCGCGCAGAATACGGGCCGGTGCAGGTGTAAGGATGGGCGGATGCCGCGACCTCAGACGCCGCGTCCCGCGCCCACCGGATCCGCCGTCGCCGGAATGACGATGGTGACCGCCGGTGCGATGACCGCCAGCCTGGCGTCCTACCTGCTGCACCTGCCCGCGAGCCGCTGGCTGGGCCCGGCCGGCTACGGCGAATTCGCCAGCCTGCTCGCCGCCCAGCTCGTCCTCGCGGTGCCCGCGCTCGCCCTGCAGACGGTGGTCGCGCGGGAAACCGTGCACGGCAGCGGCATCGACGAACTGCGTCGCCTCGGCTACCGGTGCGCCGCGCTCGCGGCGGGCATCGCGGCCGTGCTGGTGCCGGTGGTCGCGTGGGCGCTCGACACCAGTGTGGCCGGGGCGTTCGGGTCCCTCGTGACCGCACCCCTGCTGGTTCTCCTCGCCGCCGAACAGGGCCTGCTGCAGGGACGCGGCCGGTTCGCGGCGCTCAGCGTCGTCCTGGCCGCGGCGGGCATCGCGAAGGTCGCGCCCGCGGTCGCGGTGCTCGCCGCCGGGGGCGGTCCGGGGGCGGCGCTGCTGGCCGGGGCGGTGGGCACCGGGATCGTCGCCGCCGGGGCCGCGGTGATCGTGGGTCGTGGTGGCACCGAGCCGATCCCGGACGCCCCGCGCGCCCCCGGGATCGCCTCGGTCCTGCGCGCCTCCCAGGTGCAGCTCGCGCTGATCGCGATGACCTCGCTGGATCTGCTGCTCGCCCGCATGGTGCTCGACGCCGACGCCGCCGGTCTGTACGCGCTGGGCGCGGTCGCGACGAAGGTCGCGTTCTGGCTGCCGCAGGCCGTCGGTGTGGTGCTGTATCCGCAGATGGCCAACCCGACCCGGTCCGGGGAGGCGGTCCGGTCCGCATTGACGGTGATCGTCGGGATCGGGGCGGTGGTCGTCGCGGGCGCCGCGCTGTGTGCCCCGCTCGTGCCGCTGCTCGTCGGCGACGCCTACGCCCCGGTGCAGTCGCTGCTGTGGGTGTTCGCGCTGCAGGGCGCGTGCCTCGCCGTCCTGCAGGCCGGTCTGCTGTCGGCGATCGCGAGCGAACGCACCCGTCTGGCGGGAGTCGCGTGGCTCGGCCTGGTCGTCGAGGCGGTGCTCATGACCACCGTGGCGTCCACGGTGCAGCAGTTCGTCGCCGTGGCGGTCGGGGTCGCGGCGGTCACCGCCGCGGTGGTCGCGGTGCTCGCCGTGCGCGCGGCCGGACCAGCCGTCCGGAAGAAGTCCTGAACACCTCGGCTGCGGCCCAACTGAAGAACTCGCGCGCCGGAACGGCAGCCGCACACGTGAATTCCGCATGCGCCTGTCCGTTCGCCGCGCGGCCGATTCGACGCTGATACGCGCGAACGCCCGGCCGGGAATCCCGGCCGGGCGTTCGCGTGAGCTCTCGACGGTTACTGCTCCGACGGCGGCTTGCGCAGATCCGTCTTCGGGATCTCCTGCGTCGCGTCGGTGGTCCAGTCCCGCTGCGGCGGGTTCTGTCCCGCGTCGGTGCGCGGGATGACCTGGGTGTCGTCGTTGGTCAGGTCCCGCTGGGTCGGAGCGGCGTGCGCCGGGCCGGACGGGGTGGTCGTGGCCGGGCCGGCCGGAGCCGGGCCGCCGGCAGCGGCGGCCGGGGTGCCGCCCTTGCCGCCGCGCACACCGAGCACGATGCCCGCGATCAGCGAGATGGCACCGAGGATGCCGAGGATGATCGGGACGGTGCGGCCGAACGTCGACAGCTGGTCCTGGCCGTCCTTGGCCTGTCCGACCTGGTACTCGATGGTGTCCTGGTCGAACGGCAGCGAGACCTTCAGGACCGTCACCTCGGGCTTGTCGGCCTCACGGGCGTAGTACTGGTACTGCTGCTCCTGGCCCTTGATGACGACGCCGGTGATCGGATCGACCCACAGGTCACGGACGTTGGTGTACCAGCGGACCATCGTGACCGGCGCATCGCCGCCCTCGACGCCCCACGTGGAGGCCGGCAGGCTCAGCTTGTACGACGGGTTCGACGGATCGGCCTTCGACAGGTCGACCGGATCGATCGTGTGCTGGAAGTGGTAGACCTTGACGCCGCTGATCTCTTCCTCGCCCTTGTACTCGATCTCGTAGTTCTCACGGGCGTTCAGATCGAAATAGGGGTAGTTCTTCTGCTCCACGTCGAACGGGAACTTGTACTGCAGGCCGTCACGGTTGTCGATCTCCGTGGGCGGCGCGGTCGCCGAGGTCTGGATGGTGCTCACACGATCCGGGTACTCCTCCGCCGAGACCGGCATCGAGGTGACACGGTCGACGGTCACCCGGTCCACGGTCGCGGACACCAGGCCGGTGTCTCCCTGCATGTCCAGGCGACGCACCGTCTGGCCGGCCTGCAGCGTCATGATGTCGGCGTTCGAGGGGTCCTCGACCGTGACGAAGCGCTGCGCGACGATCGGGACGTTCGTGTCGACCTGCGCCTTACCGGAGAGCAGCGCCCTGGAATTGAGGATGTCGCCGGTACCCTCGGCCACAGTGGTGACCTCGAGATCGAGCGGCGTCTTCTTCAGCTTGCCCACTGTGTAGGTCGGCACCAGCAGCGCGATCGCCAAGAGGAACGTCCCCAGGCCCACCAACACCAGCGCAAGTTTCCGGCCCGAGCCCGATCGCTCAGCCATGCTGTCTCTCCTCACTCAACGGTTGTCATCGAGTACCCCCACCGGCAGCAGGGCTGCACGGATCGTCTGGTGTACGACAATGCGGACACCACGTGAGCCCAGACACTAACAGCCGACAGTGGTTGTGCGTACGTTCGGATCGCGGAAGAACCCGGACTTCCGGGACAGTACGCATCCCGGGCACACTGGTCGGCGATGACCAATCGACCCGATGCCGGTGCCTCACCTCGTGGCGCGACCGGCTTCCTGCCGGCCCTCGAGGGCATGCGCGGCTTCGCCGCCGTGGGTGTTCTCATCACCCATGTGGCGTTCCAGACCGGTGCCGTGCACGATCCGGTGATCGGCCGGGTGTGGGGCCGTTTCGATCTCGCGGTCGCCCTGTTCTTCGCGTTGTCCGGTTTCCTGCTGTGGCGGCCGCACGCCGCGGCGGCCCGCGGATACGGTGTCGCGCAGCCGACGGGCCGTTATCTCGCCTCCCGGGCCGTGCGCATCCTGCCCGCCTACTGGACCGTCGTGTGCCTGGTACTGCTGTTGCTGCCGGGGGCGGGCGGCGGCTGGCGGGTGTGGGTGGCGAACCTGACGCTGGTGCAGGTGTTCGTGCCGCTGACGCTCACCGAGGGCCTCACCCAGATGTGGAGCCTGTCCGTCGAGGTCGCGTTCTATCTGGTGCTGCCGCTGCTGGCGCTGGCGCTGTGCCGGCTGCGCGGGGACGCCGCGCGGTTCCGCATCCCGGTGATCCTCGCGGCGTGCGCGCTGAGCTTGGTGTGGGTGTGGCTGCCGGTGGCCACCCCCGAGCACATCCATCACGACAACTGGCTTCCCGGTTACCTGCCGTGGTTCGGGGCCGGCATGCTGCTCGCCGAACTGGCCACCGTCGGCGGGACGTGGATGCATCGTCTCGCGGCGCGGCGCGGGCTGATGGCGGCGATCGCGATCGGCGCGTTCGCGCTCGCGACCACCCCGCTGGGCGGGCCGGAAGGACTCACGGACCTCGAGCCGTGGCAGTACAACGGAAAGATCCTGCTCGGCGCCGTGATGAGCGCGGCGCTGCTCGCCCCCTTGACCCTCGCGCCGCGCAGCGACCACCGCATCCTGGCGTCGCCCACCGCGCTGGCCGTCGGCCGCTGGTCGTACGGCATCTTCATCTGGCATCTCGCGGTGCTGTCGATCGTGTTCCCGGTGTTCGGCATCCTGCCGTTCCACGGCCACTTCTGGTTCGTGCTCGCGGTCACCGTCGTCCTGAGCATCGCGGTCGCGTCCGTGAGCTACGCGCTCGTCGAGGAACCCGTCCGCCGCGAATTCCACCGCAGGACGCGGGCGAAGCGCGGCGACAGCGGCACGGTGGCCAGGCCCAGCGCGACCAGCCCGACGGCCGCCGCGAACTGAATCAGGAACGAGTGGCCGACGTAACCGCCCGGCGCCCGCCACGGGCCCGTCGACAGCATCGCCATCGCGATCATCGTCGCCGCACCGGTCGTCCCCACCAGGATCCGTGAGGCGGCGGTTTCGCCCCGGCGCGCGATGATCACGCCGATCGACACGGCACCGGCCACCGCGACACCCGCCCCGACCGCACCCGCCGCCACCGTCGCGACCGCGACGACCCCGGCGAATCCGACGAGGGTGCTGCCCCACGGCCTCGGAGCGGGACCGGGCAGTTCCCGCTCGCGCCGCCGCCGCGGCCACCACGCCGCCGCGAACAGCGGGATCAGCAGCAGCAGTCCACCGAAGATCCCGGCGCGGTACCAGCGGTCCGTCGCGAACGCGAGGGTGACGGTGCCGCCGGTTCCGGCCGGCACGATCCAGCCCTGCTGCCAGCCGTCCACCACGACCGGGGTCAGCTCGCTGCCGTCCGGTGCGGTCGCGACCCAGCCGACGTTGGTGCTCTCCGGCACCACCACGATCCGTTCGGTGCCGGCGACCGGGACGTCGAGTTCGCGAAGATCCTCGGTCCACGTGCCGGTGGCGAGTTCGACCGGTGCGGGCACGGGCGGCAGCGCCCCCGGGACGGGCAGGCCCACGCTCGACACGACGAACGCGGCGCCCGGGCTGATGTCGAGGTGCACCCGGCCCGCGGGCAGCGCGACCGTGCCGGTGTCGCACAGGGTCGCGGGGATCTCCTCCCCGGAGGCGAGGGCGGCGACCGTCGTCGTCACCGACGTGCGGTAGGAGCGGCCCGCGACGGTCACGACCGGGCCGCTGTCGCAGCCGACGGTGACGGTCCGGTCGGCGGCCGGGTCCTGCGCCCCCAGCGGGCCGTCCTGCCCGAGGACGGTGATCTCGGCGAGGCCGGGCGGGGTGAGCTTCGCGAACCCGAGGATCGTGCGGTCCAGGACGTCGGGCCAGGCGACGAGACTGACCACGATCCGGTCCGTGACGTGCGGTTCCAGATCCACCCGGGCCGAGCGGACGTCGTCTCCGAGGTCGATGTCGCGCACCTGCGGCCCGTTGCCGAGATTGACCGCGATCCGGGTCGGTGCCACCGGTAGCGCACCGAGGCTCGCGGCCACGTCGAGTCCGGTCACGAGTTCCGGCGACGGCAGTTGCAGGGTCAGGGTCGGGCGCGGTGCGCCGGGTTCGAGGGCGGATTCCGGCGCGGCCCAGGAGGTGCGCGGATCCCCGTCGGTCGCGGCGAACGCGGAGCCGGACAGGTCCGCGACGTCGGCGGGACCGGTCGCGGTGACCCGATCCGGCTGCGCCGCGAGCGCCTCCACCGCGGGACCGGGACGGGTCCGCACCCGCACCTGCGGCGCGACCTCGGTTTCCGCCGGCACCGACAGCGAACGGGTGAACGTGTTCGGTTCCTCCGGGGCCGTCGCCAGCCCGCGGGCGCACCGCACCCGGTCGGGGGTGTCGACGCAGCTGCCGCGGCCCGGGAACTCCTGGCTCAGCTGCCAGCCGAGCACGTCCGCGCCGTCCGGGACCGGCGGCAGTACGATGCGCCGGCGGATGTCGATGCGCCGCGGGTTCTCGCGGTCGGTGAAGTCGTCCACCGCGACCTCGGTGATGCCGAACTGGCTCCCGGCGGTGCCGTCCTCGGTGTGGGTGGCGGTGATGCGGATCCACGTCGTGGTCCCCAGCGGCAACGCGATCGTCTGCTCGCGGCCGGGTTTCTCGATCCGGACGGCGGTGGTGCCGCGGTCGGTTTCCAGCTCCAGCCACTTGACGGGCGAGCCGAGCGCGCCCGGGCTCGTCGTCAGGTGCAGCATGCCGGCCTCGATCGGGGTGTCGAGGTCGAGCTGCAACCACTGTCCGACCGCGGATTCGAGGCCGTTGCTGTGCCAACCGGTGGTGGGGTCACCGTCGACGACGGCGGCCGGTCCGCTGCCCGGTGAGGTGCCACCGAGCTGCGTGGCGTCGGACGCGGCGCTGGAGACCCCGATGCGCGCGCCTTCCCATTCGGCGCGGACGAGGTCGGTGTCGGCGACCGGATAGTCCGGCACCAGGTTGTGGGTGCGTCGGGGATCGTCGGCTGCCCGGATCGTCGACGAGTGGTAGTCCACCTGCCCGTAGTCCGTTTCGCGGTCGGTGGGCGTGTCGGTGACGACCACCCCGTCGACGGGCAGCCCGGCGCGCTGCGTGTCCGCGGCCAGCAGCACCGGGCCGGGCAGCGGCGGTTCGCCGCCGGCGAGTTGCAGCGGCGATTCGGGGCCGCCCTGGACCCGCGGAACCGACGCGGCGTCGACGACATACGGGCCGACGGGCGAAGAGCCCGGCACATCGACGCGGTAGATCTCGATCGCCGGATAGGCGGGCTGCAGATCCGCGTCCGCGACGAAGTCCTCACCGAGCTCGCGGCGGATGTCCGGGCCGAACTCGGCGACCCGCACCAGGCCGGGGGAGCCGTCGAGGGCGCGGTGGACCAGTGCGCTGCGCGCGGCCGGGGACGTGTCGGGATCCAGATCGTTGCGGACGACCACGTAGCCGATGCCCTGGCCGCGCAGCGTGGCGGCGAGCCCGTCGGAGGGCCGGCCGTCGGCGATGAGCCGCTGCACCGAGTCGAGGGCGCGGATCGCGCCGGGCGGCACCAGCGGCACCGCGTCGCGGGACACCCACGGTGATTCGGCCAGGGCCTGGATCGGTTCGTCGCGGGTCAGACCCCAGATCTGGCTGCCGAACGGGGCGCCCGGCACGATCAGGGCGCGTTCGCCGCGGTCGGAGGTGTTCTCGCCGAGCCACGCCGCGGTCTCGTGCCAGTAGCCGGGGACCTCGTCGTAGGCGCCGCGCGGCGCGAGCTTGCCGGTCCACGCCAGGGAGGTCGCGAGGGTCGCGGCGACCAGGATCAGGGTGGTGAACGCGACCATCGGGTCCCGTTCGGGATGCGCGAAGGCGACGCGGGCGCGTCCCCACGGCACCGACCCGGGCAGCGGCACCCGCCGCAGCAGGTGGGCCAGGCCCAGGACCAGCGGCAGCCGCACCAGCGGTTCGAGTTTGTGGACGTTGCGCAGCGCCGCCCCGCCGGAGTCGAGGAACAGGCGCACCTGCTCGGCGAACGGGGAACCGAGCTCACCGACATAACCCGCGCCGAGCCCGGCCACCCCGACGAACAGGATCAGCGTCAGCCGGCCGCGTGCCGGCATCGAGCGCATCGCCAGACCGGCCATGCCCGCGGCGGCGAGGAGACCGGTCACGAGGACCGCGGCCGGCTGCGTCACGAGCACCGCCCCGGCGATGCGTTCGGGGGAGACGAACGGTGTCCAGCTGTCGGTGCCGCGCAGGATCTCCGCCAGCGACGCCCACTCGGTGGTGACACCGGACGATTCGATGTAGTCGAGGAAGGGCGGACTGACCCTGCCGAGCAGCAGCAGCGGCACCATCCACCACAGCACCGCGAGAATGCAGCACGGGATCCACCGGATCGTGAAGTGCCACCACGCCCGCCCGGGCCGGTGCGCGAGCCACCACAGGCCGGCGACGAGGCAGGCCGCGGCGGTCGCGACCGCGTTGATCGCACCCATCAGCGCCACCGCGACCGCGGACTGCGCGGCCAGCTGCAGGGCCGAACGCCCGGAATCGCCGCGCGCGTACCGGACCACGGGCAGCAGCACCCACGGCGCCAGCATCATCGGCAGGGTTTCCGACGAGATCGACCCGAGGGTCGTCAGGACCCGCGGGGACAGCGCGAACACCACGGCGGCGAGCACCCGGGAACTGCGGCTGCCGATGCCCAGTGCTTCGGCGAGCCGCACGATGCCCCAGAATCCGGCGATCAGCAGCAGCGCCCACCAGATCCGCTGGGTGATCCACGGAGGCACGTGCAGGATCTGCCCGGCCGCGAAGAACGTGCCGTGCGGGAAGAAGTAGCCGTACGCCTGGTTCTGGACCTGCCCGAGCGGGGCGATGCTGCTCCACTGGTGGGATGCGCGGGCCAGGAACCCCAGCGGATTCTGCGTCAGGTCGTACTTGGTGTCGGCCACGATGAGGCCGGGGACCTGCGCGAACGCAAGTACGAACGCCACCGCGGCGGCCGCGTACAACCACCGACGTGACAAGGGTTCGGCGGACGGCCCCGGATCGTGCGGGGCCGTCACGCCGGAGGAAGTGCGTGAACTCGCAGCGTTGCCGGCGCCGTCAGCGGCTGCCGTACTCAACCTGGTTCAGGAGGGAGGAATCGGCGTTGCCGCTGCGGTCGATCTCCGGGCGGGTGTTGTCCTGCACCGCGGCGGTCACACCGAATACCGCTGCAGCACCGAGAACGGCGCCGATCACAGCGCTGCCCAGGCCGGGTCCAAGGAACTTCGCCATGCCCATCTCCCCATCGTCAAAACGTCGGCGCGGGACGTCCCCGCGCCGTTTTCGCACCGCGTCAAGGTATCACCCGTGTCACACGGTGTGCCCCCACTGTGTGTCTCTGTCCGTGTGCCACGACGGTGTGCCCGGAATCAGAGGCCGAGCGTGCCGAGCAGTGTCCGCAGCTTCGCGGTCGTCTCGTCGAGTTCGGCGTCGGGGTCGGAATCGGCGACGATCCCGCCGCCCGCCCACGCGAGGGCACGCAGCCCGTCGGAGCTGATCTCCGCGCAGCGGATCGCGACCAGCCAATCGCCGTCCCCGGCGGCGTCGCACCAGCCGACGGCACCGCCGTAGAAGCGGCGATCACCCTCGACGGCCCGGATCGTGGCGAGCGCCGCCTCGGTGGGGGTGCCCGCGACCGCGGGTGTCGGATGCAGCACCGTCGCGAGGGTCAGGGCGTCGGTGGCCGGGTCGCGCAATGTCCCGGTGATCGGGGTCGCCAGATGCCACACGTCGGGGGTGCTCGTCAGCACCGGGGTCTCGCGGATATCCAGCTCGGTGCACAGTGGACCGAGACGGTCGCGGATCCACGCGGTGACGTAGGCGTGCTCGGCGAGGTTCTTCGCGGACGCGAGGAGGTCGCGACCGGCCGCCTCGTCGTCGGCGGGGTCGGCGCAGCGCGCGGCGGTCCCGGCGAGCGGCCGGCACGTGACGGTGCTGCCGCGCCGGCTCACCAGAACTTCCGGGGTCGCGCCGACGAGGGTGTGCCCCCAGTAGCGTTCGCCGGCGGCACTGAGGTCCACGGCGTAGGTCGCGGCCGTCGGGTGACGGGCGACCATGCGCGCGGCGACGGCGAGGGCGTCGAGCGGCTCGTCCGCGTCGAGCGCGACCGACCGTGCGGCGACCACCTTGCCGAACTCGCCGAGTTCGAGCCGTTCGATCAGTGCCCGTACCCGCGCGACGTGGATGCGCGGGGGCGGGTTCTGCGCGGCGACCCGCACCGGCGGCAGTGCGTCGAGGTCGTCGGGTGGGGTCCACGGCCCGTCGGTGACGGTGCTCTCCTCGGGCTGCATCAGCGCCGGCGGGCGCTCCGGGTCGAAGGGCAGGGCCCCGACGATCAGATCGGCCTCGTCGCGTCGCAGTGCCCGTGACGCCTCGGCGGCGGTGTCGTACAGGCGTCTGATTCCGGTGGTGCGGAGGGTGCGCTCCGGGCGCGAGAGAAGGAAGCCGTCCATGATCGCTCGACGATATCGCCCGGCGGCGACGGCGGTGCGCCTAGCGTCCCGGCGGCACGATCAGCACCGGCCGGTGGCTGTGGCGCAGCACGTGGTCGGCGACGGAGGACTGCAGCAGGGACCGCAGCCCGGTGGTGCCGCGGGTTCCGGTGACGATGATGTCGACGTCGAGTTCGTCGGCGGCCTCGATGATCGAGGTCCACACCGCGTTGACGATCTCGACGGTGCGGCCCTCCGCCTGAAGGCCCGCCGCGCGCGCCAGTTCGAGGCCTTCGGAGTTGGTGACCTTGGCGTCGGTGAGCGCCACGTCCTCGCTGTCCTCGTCGGGAACCCATTCGGGTTGCATCACCCCGGAGAGCCCGGACATCCGTGCGGCCTGGCGCACCATCGGTTCCCACGCGGTGACGACGACGGCGCGGCAGGACTCGAGGAAGCGGCCCGCGTATTCGACGGCGCGCTTGGAGTTTTCGGAACCGTCGTAGGCAATGAGGATCAGATCTGCGGGCATCGCACACCCCTTGGGTCGAAACCGGCTGCTCGGGGTGCACATTACCGTTACCGGCGGGCTGTGGGAGCCGACTGTGCGATGGTCGGCTACCGTCGATGTCCATGCGTATCCGTCACAGCCTCGTCGCCGTGCTCGCCGCCGCGACCGCGGTCGCCGGCTGCGGCGGGAACGACTCGCCGGACGTCTCGTCGACCGCCGCAACCGAGTCCGTGTCCGAGACATCGGCGGCTCCCACGACCACGACCACGACGACCGAGCCCGTGGCAGCACCGGCACCCACACCGGTGTGCGGCGACGATCTGCTCGCGTCGCTGTCGTTGCGGCAGAAACTCGCGCAGCTGCTCAATGTCGGGGTGACCGGCACCGACGACGCGCTGGCGATCGTGCAGTCCGAGCAGATCGGCGGCATCTTCATCGGCAGCTGGACCGACGTGTCGATGCTGTCGAACCGGGAGATCCCCGCGGTCGCCGCACAGAGCTCCCTGCCGCTGATGGTGACGATCGACGAGGAGGGCGGCCGCGTCTCGCGGGTCGGTGAGCTGCTCGGGGAGGATCCGTCGGCGCGGGTCACGGCGCAGACGATGAGCGTCGAGGAAACCTACACGATGGCGCTCGAGCGCGGCCGCGAACTGCGGGAGCTGGGCATCACCGTGGATTTCGCGCCGGATGTCGACGTGACCGACCGGGCCGACGACGACGTGATCGGCGACCGTTCCTACTCCGACGATCCGCAGGTCGTCGTGCAGTACGCCGACGCGTACGCGCGGGGGTTGCGCGATGCGGGAATTCTCCCGGTGCTCAAGCACTTTCCGGGTCACGGCTCGGCGTCGGGTGATTCGCACACGGGCGCGGTGGTCGCCCCGCCGCTCGCTCAGCTGCAGCGGATCGACCTCGTGCCCTATCGCGAACTCGTCACGTCCGGGGTCGCCGTGATGATCGGCCATCTCGACGTGCCGGGGCTGACCGACGGGCGGCCGGCGAGCATCAGCCCCGCGGCGGTGCGGTTGCTGCGCGACGGTGCCGGGTACGGGGCACCGCCGTTCGACGGGGTGATCTTCACCGACGATCTGTCCGGGATGCGCGCGATCACCGACAGTTACGGCATCGCCGAGGCCGTGGAGGCGGCGTTGATCGCCGGTGTCGACCAGGCGTTGTGGCTGACCACCGATCAGGTGCCCGAGGTTCTCGATCGTCTCGAGCAGTCCGTGCGGTCGGGCGCGTTGCCGGCCGCGCAGGTGGACGACGCGGTGCGCACGGTCGCGCGGGCCAAGGGTGCGCTCGACTGCTGATTTTCCGGGATTCCGAAATCCGGAGAACCCACCCGCGCTCCTTACCCTAGGGTAAGGAGCGAGACCCGAGCAGTATGGAGGAGACATGGCCGGCGGTACCAAGCGACTGCCTCGCGCGGTGCGGGAACAGCAGATGCTCGATGCCGCCGTGGAGGTGTTCTCCGAGAAGGGTTTCCACGAGACGTCGATGGACGCGATCGCGGCGCGCGCCTCGATCTCGAAGCCGATGCTGTATCTGTACTACGGCTCGAAGGACGAACTGTTTGCCGCGTGCATCGGCCGGGAGGGGCAGCGATTCGTCGAAGCCCTGGCACCGGCGGGCGATCCCAACCTGCCGCCGCGCGCGCAACTGCGGGTCGCGCTCGAGTCGTTCCTCGGATTCGTCGACGAACATCGGCACTCGTGGATGGTGCTCTACCGTCAGGCCCTCGCCCAGCAGGCCTTCGCGAACCAGGTGCGCAGCAGCCGCGACCGGCTCATCGAACTGACCGCGCACCTGCTCGAATCGAGCACGCGCGACCCGGAACCGGACATGGACTTCACCATCATGGCGGTCGCACTGGTCGGCGCGGGTGAGGCGGTCGCCGACCGCATCGCCGGCGGCGAGATCGACGTCGCCAAGGCCGCCGATCTGCTCGAGAACCTCGCGTGGCGTGGCCTCGCCGGCCGCCGACGCACCGATACGCCCGGCTGACCCCCGAATACGGATCGGGTGGACCGGGACGCCCCCATCGCGCCCCGGACCACCCGAAGTCGTTGTGCCGTCCCGTCTCAGCGCAGCGTGGCGCTCAGATGCGGGTACTGCTTCTCCGGATGCCGCAGGGACAGATCCCAGCCGTCCGCGACCTGCTGCGCGTACAGGTTCACCGTCGCCGGCAGCAGCACCGGCTTCCCGAACCGCACCGAGTACGTGACCTTGTCCGGGACGCGTCCCTCGACGGCCCGCAGCGCCGCTGCGGCACTCCACATGCCGTGCGCGATGGTGCGCGGGAAGCCGAATGCCTTGGCGCCCAAGGTCGAGACGTGGATCGGATTGCGGTCGCCGGAGACGGCCGCGTAGCGGTCGATCGTCTTGCGGTCGACCCGCAGGGTCGACGTCGGCACGGGCGGGATCACCTGGGGTTCCGGTTCCGGCTTCGGGGCGCCGGACAGCGACGTGCGCTGCTGGTGCAGGAACGTCGAGGTCTGCCGCCAGACCGGTTCACGGCCCACGGAGATCTCGGTGACGACGTCCACGAGCATGCCCTTGCGGTGCTCGCGCAGGTCTTCCGCGTGTACCCGGATGTCCAGCGGCTCGGTGACCGAGATCGGCCGGAACTGTTCGATCACGTTCTCCGCGTGCACCGATCCCATGGCGGCGAACGGAAAGCCTTTGGACACCATCAGTTTCATCACGACGGGGAACGCGAGCGTGAACGGGTAGGTCATCGGCAGGGTGTCGCCGAAGCGCAGACCGCACACCTTCGCGTACTCGGCGAGGTTGTCCTGATCGACGCGTACGCCGCGCAGCAGGAGCGTGTCGTCCGGCAGCGACGTGCCGGACGCGCCGATCACCGGCAGCGCCGAGACCACGGCGCGGGAGTAGACGTCGAGGATCGACGGCACCGAGTCGAGTTCGATGACGGCCATCTACGCCCCCAGCATGGACTGGCCGCACACGCGCACGACCTGGCCGGTGACAGCGCTCGACGCCGGGTTCGCGAACCACGCGACGGTCTCGGCGACGTCGACGGTCTCGCCGCCCTGATTCAGCGAGCTGATCAGGCGGCCGCCCTCGCGGGTCGCGAGCGGGATCGCGGCGGTCATCGCGGTCTCGATGAAGCCGGGTGCGACGGCGTTGATGGTGATGTTCTTCTCGGCCAGCACGGGCGCGGTGGCCTGCACGAGGCCGATGACGCCGGCCTTGGATGCGCCGTAGTTGGTCTGGCCGCGGTTGCCGGCGATGCCGGCGATCGACGACACGTCGATCACGCGGCCGCCGTCCTTCAGTGCGCCCTTCGCGACGAGTACGTCGGTGATCTTCTGCGGGGCGATGAGGTTGACCGCCATCACGGAGTTCCAGCGGCCTTCGTCCATGTTGGCGAGCAGCTTGTCGCGGGTGATGCCGGCGTTGTGCACGATGATGTCGGCGCCGCCGTGGCGTTCGAGCAGGTGCGCGGCGAGTTTGTCGCCGGCGTCGGCGGCGGTGACGTCGAGAGCGAGCGACGTGCCGCCGACCTTGTTGGCGGTCTGCGACAGCGCGTCGCCCGCTGCGGGGACGTCCGCGGCGACGACGGTCGCGCCGTCGCGGGCGAGGACCTCGGCGATGGTCGCGCCGATACCGCGGGCCGCGCCGGTCACGACCGCGACTTTCCCGGCGAGCGGCCTGTCCCACGACTCGGGTGCGGTGGCCTCGCCGTCGCCGATGCGCACGACCTGGCCGTCGACGAACGCGGACTTGGCCGAGAGCAGGAACCGCAGGGTGGATTCGACACCGGACAGTCCGGCGGGCGCCTGCGGCGAGACGTACACGAGCTGGACGGTCGCGCCGCGACGCAGTTCCTTGCCGACGCTGCGGGTGAAGCCCTCGAGGGCGCGCTGGGCGATGCGCTCGTCGACCGAGCCGGTTTCCTCCGGCGTGGTGCCGAGGACGACGACGCGGCCGCTCGGGCCCAGGCCCTTGATGGCGGGCTGGAAGAACGTGAACAACTGCTCGAGCCCGGCGGCGTCGGTGATGCCGGTCGCGTCGAACACGAGGGCACCGAAGTTCTTCTCGGAGGGCTCGGCGAAGACGTAGTCGCTCAGCAGGGCGCGGATCGGCTCGACGAGGCGGCCGTTGCCGCCGAGCAGCACCGGACCGGCGAGCGGGGGCTCACCCGGCTGGTAGCGGCGGAGCTTCTCCGGCTGGGGCAATCCGAACTGCTTGGCGAGGAAAGCACCGGGTGCGGAGGTGATGAACTGGGCGTAGAGCTTGGGTGCGCCCTTGGTTTCGGCCACGATTCCACCTTCTCTGGTTCGGAGGTCATGCGGTGTCGACAATAACTTACTCGTGAGTAAGAATAGTATCCAGAGTTCGCATCCATCAGAACACCGGGAGACGACACGTGACCACAAAAGCCCGTTCCAGCTCTTCGCGCTCGTCGCGCCGCGTTGCGATCCTCGGCGGAAACCGCATCCCGTTCGCCCGGTCCGACCGCAAGTACGCCCGCGCCTCGAACCAGGACATGTTCACCGCGACCCTCGACGGTCTGGTCAGCCGCTTCAACCTGCAGGGTGAGCAGCTCGGCGCCGTCGTCGGCGGCGCGGTCCTCAAACACAGCCGTGACTTCAACCTGATCCGCGAATGCGTGCTCGGCAGCCCGCTGAGCCCCTACACACCCGCGTGGGACCTGCAGCAGGCCTGCGGCACCGGCCTGCAGTCGATCATCGCCGTCGGCGACGCCATCGCCGCGGGCCGGATCGAGTCGGGCATCGGCGGCGGCGTCGACACCACCTCCGACGCGCCCATCGGTGTCGACAACGACCTGCGCGAGTTCCTGCTGTCGCTCAACCGCGCGCGTTCGACCGGTGACCGCCTCAAGCTGCTCGGCCACGTGCGCCCGTCGATGCTGGGCATCGAGATCCCCCGCAACGGCGAACCCCGCACCGGCCTGTCGATGGGCGAACACGCCGCGATCACCGCCAAGGGATTCGGCATCGCCCGCGCCGACCAGGACGAACTCGCCGCCGCGAGCCACCGCAACATGGCCGCCGCCTACGACCGCGGGTTCTTCGACGACCTCGTCACCCCGTTCCTCGGCCTGACCCGCGACGACAACCTCCGCCCCGATTCGTCGGTCGAGAAGCTGTCGACGCTGAAGCCGGTGTTCGGCACGAAACTCGGCGACGCCACCATGACGGCCGGCAACTCCACTCCGCTGACCGACGGCGCATCCGCGGCCCTGCTGTCCAGCGAGGAGTGGGCGGCCGCCCGCAGCCTGCCCGTCCTCGCGTATCTCGTGGACTCCGAGACCGCCGCGGTCGACTACGTCCACGGCGGCGACGGTCTGCTGATGGCCCCGACCTACGCGATCCCGCGCCTGCTCAAGCGCAACGGCCTGACCCTGCAGGACTTCGATTTCTACGAGATCCACGAGGCGTTCGCGTCCGTCGTGCTCGCGACGCTGCAGGCCTTCGAGTCGGAGGAGTACTGCAAGGGCCGGCTCGGCCTCGACGCACCGCTCGGCTCGATCGACCGCAGCAAGCTCAACGTCAACGGATCGTCCCTGGCGGCCGGGCATCCGTTCGCCGCGACCGGTGGCCGGATCGTCGCGTCGCTCGCCAAGATGCTGCACGAGAAGAAGGCCGAAACCGGCAAGCCCGCACGCGGCCTGATCTCCATCTGCGCGGCCGGGGGACAGGGCGTCACCGCGATCCTCGAGGCCTGAGAAGACCGCACGAAAAAATTCCGGAAGGTTTGTAACGTTCCGGGGAGAGGGTCGATAGACCTAGCGACCCCGCATTGCTGCCTGACCCCCGACCTGGTGGCAACGCGGGGTCTTTCTCGTTTCCGGTGCCCTTGCGCCGGGCTCGGATCGGAGTGCGCCGGGACCGGCATTTACGCTTGGTGGAAAGGCGCACCCGGTCGTGGGGTGCCCAGTCGGAAGGACACGGGTGAGTGGTAACAACGGGGCGGACGACCGCGCGAACATGAGCGGTGCCGTTCCCCCCAACGAGGCGGAAGCGCAGAGGAAGCCCGAAACGGCCGCCGCGGCCGCACCGGACCACACGGCAGGAACCGCCGCCGACGCGAAACCCGATGTCGTTGCCGAGCCGACCGCCCCGGCACCCACCGAACGGTTCGTCTCGATGGCTCCGCTCCCGACCCCGTCGAAGGCCGCCCCGGCACCCGAACCGTCCGCAGCTCGGAACGGCGCGGCCGCCCCCGTCGAAGACGCCCTTGTCGAGGAGGGCGCTGCCGAGGTCGCCGATGCGGCACCCGAGCGGGAAGCCGGGGACCGGGCGCCGGAGACACCGGCGGCCGCGGAGGAGCCCGTCGCCCCGGACACGTCCGCCACCGAGAGCGCGCCCGCCGCGCCGGAGACCCCGCCGGCTCCCGAGCCCCCGCAGACTCGGCTCAAGCCTTGGGAAATCCCGACCGCCGCCATTCCGGCTGCGCCGAAGAAGCCCGCGCCCTTCGCGTTCACCAAGCCCGTGTTCACCGAGCCTGCGGCCCCGGTCGAGCCTGCGGCACCGACCGCCGCGACCTCCCTGAAGGACGCCGGAATCGATCCGCCGGCCGCGGACCGCACCCCGGACGAACCGCCGACCGCGCCGCAGGCCGGTCTGCAGCCGGAACCGGCCGCAGAAGCACCGGCCGAGCAGGCACTCGCCGCAGCACCCCTCGAGCAGGCAACCGCTGCAGCGCTCGTCGAGCAGGACACCACCGAGGTGCCGGCCGAGCAGACGCCCACCGCGGCACTCGCCGAGCAGGCGCCCACCGAGGCGCCGGCCGAGCAGGTACCCGACACAGCACCTGCCGAGCAGGCACTCGCCGTCGACGACTCGGCGCCGACCGTCGCGATCGACATGTCCGCGATCAGGAACACGCCGCCCGCCCAGCCGGCTGCGTCCGCAGCCGAGCCCCCGACGGAAAGGACGCCGGAAGGCACCGCCTCCGCCGAATCCGACGAGGGCCGTGCGGCGGGAGAATCCGCCGACGACGCGGCGACCGAGGTCGTTCCGGTCGTCGCCGGCGGACCGGTCCCGCCGTCGTCTCCGCCCCCGACACCGCCGGACGGCACCGGCGGATCCCCCTCGCCTGCGGGACCGCCGTGGCGGAAGATCGCGATCGTGGCCGGCGGTGTCGCCGCTGCTCTCGCGGTTCTCTACGGTGTCGATCTCGCAACGTCGTCGGGCAAGGTCCCGCGCGGCGTGACGGTCGCGGGGATCGAGATCGGTGGCGAATCGGTCGACGACGCCGAGGCACTTTTGCGCGACGAACTCGGCCGACGCCTCGAAAACCCCGTGCCCGTCACCGCCGGCGACACCACCGCCGAGGTCGTTCCCGCCCGGGCCGGACTCGAGGTCGACTGGGAGCACACGCTCGATCGCATCGGATCGCAGCCGCTCAATCCGTTCACCCGGCTGGCGTCGCTGTTCGGCACCGACGAGATCGGCGTTGTCTCCGTCCGCGACGACGCGGCACTCACGGACGCACTCGAAGGAGTGCGTTCGAGCGCCGAACGCGCCCCGCGGGAGGGCACCGTCGTCTTCGAGGGGGCGACCCCGGTCGCGGTGTCTCCGCAACCCGGCCAGAATCTCGATCCCCAGGTCGCGGCGGACGTGTTCTCCGAGAAGTGGGCGTTCGGCGACGTCGCGTTGCCGGTGACCACGCTGGACGTGACCGTCACACCCGAAGCGGTGGACCGGGCACTCACCGAGATCGCGATACCCGCGGTGGCGTCGGACGTGAAGGTCCAGGGTCGCGACAACACGGTCGCGACCTTGCCCCGCGACCGGATCGGCACGATCCTGTCGTTCGTGCCGGACGGCGAGGGCGGCCTGATCCCCGAATACCACTCCGAGGTCGTGGTCGATTTCCTGCGTCCGCAGCTCGCGGAGACCGAGGTCGAACCGAAGGACGCCCGCATCGTCATCGAGGGTGGTGGTCCGACGATCGTGCCCGCGGTGAAGGGTGAACTGGTCGACTGGACGAAGACTCTCGAGCCGCTGCCTCAGCTGCTGGCCGCGCCGGGCGACCGGACCACCCCGGCCGTGTACGCACCCGTGGATCCCGCGCTCACGACCGAGGCCGCCGAGAAGCTCGGCATCCGCGAGGTCGTCGGCGAATTCACCACCGGTGGCTTCTCCTACGCCTCGGGCGTGAACATCCGCCTTGCCGCTTCCGAGATCGACGGTGCACTCGTCAAGCCGGGAGAAACGTTCTCGCTCAACGGATATACCGGTCCGCGCGGGGCGGCGCAGGGCTACGTCGAGTCCGGCATCATCGAGGCCGGCCGGCCCGGCACGGCCGTCGGCGGCGGCATCAGCCAGCTCGCGACAACCCTCTACAACGCAACGTATTTCGCCGGCATGGAGGACGTCGCCCACACCGAGCACAGCTACTACATCTCGCGGTACCCGGCGGCGCGTGAGGCCACCGTGTTCGAGGGCGCGATCGACCTCCAGTTCCGGAACCCGTTCGACACCGGCGTGCTGATCCAGACCATCGGCACGAGTTCGGACATCACGGTCCGGCTCTGGGGCACGAAGACGGTGGACGTGCAGTCGTTCACCGGGGACCGGACGGCGTTCACGTCACCGAACAAGATCACCCTTCCGGCGGGCGACGCGTGCATTCCGTCGAGCGGCGCGCAGGGCTTCACGGTCAGCGACACCCGCGTGATCACGGATGCGAAGACGGGAGCGCAGCTTTCCCGCACGACGCGCACCGTCAAGTACGACCCGGTTCCGATCGTCGAGTGCATCGAACCGGAGGAAGAGCGCGAGCCCGCTCCGGGACCGGAACGCAACCCCGCCGGCGCGCCCGGGAGCACACCGGAATCCGGTTCGTCGCCGACGACGAGCGGCCGGCCGCAGCCCGGTGCGCAGCCGACGACGAGCAGCGCTCCGGAACCGGAATCCGAGACGGACGAGCCTGCAGTGCCCGACGCATCGGCCGACGAGGAGTAACACGGTCGCGCCGTTCGGGTCCCGATGAGCGGGACATCGGCAGGGCAGGAGTGATGTCGTTCATAGCATCGCCGCTGTGAACACACTGACCGGCACCGAATCCGAACTGCGCGACCTGCTCGAGAGTCAGCGACGGGAGTTCCGTTCGCAGAGAACGAGTTCCGCCGAGGCTCGCCGGGCGCGGATCGAGTCGGTGATCGAGATGGTCGTGGCCCGCCACGACGAGATCGTCGACGCGATCGACGCCGATTTCGGCGGGCGCCACCCGGGATACTCGACCGTCAACGACATCCTCGGATCGCTGACCGCGCTGAAATACGCGCGAGATCACGTGGAGACGTGGATGCAGCCCGAGCAGCGGACGGT
This sequence comes from Rhodococcus sp. NPDC003383, assembly GCF_053589115.1. Taxonomy (NCBI): domain Bacteria; kingdom Bacillati; phylum Actinomycetota; class Actinomycetes; order Mycobacteriales; family Nocardiaceae; genus Rhodococcus; species Rhodococcus sp. NPDC003383. Next base: position 116,513 of record NZ_JBSFRG010000012.1, read on the forward strand.
GTTCTCCCCGTACGACCAGCTCGGAGCCACCGCCGAGGTGCAGTACCAGCCCAAGGGCTCGGTCGCGATCATCGGCACCTGGAACGCCCCGCTCTTCACGCTCCTGAGTCCGCTCGCCGGCGTGCTGGCAGCGGGCAACCGCGCCGTGCTCAAGCCGTCCGAGATCGTGCCGCGCACCGCGGAGGTGCTGGCGGCGGCGGCCGCGGAGTTCCTCGATCCCCGTGACGTCGCCGTCGTGACCGGTGGACCGGAGATCGCGCAGGCCCTCACCGCCCTGCCGTTCGATCACATCGTGTTCACCGGCAGCGCGGCCGCGGGACGATCGGTGATGGCGAACGCCGCGCTCAACCTCGTGCCGGTCACGCTCGAACTCGGCGGAAAATCCCCGGTGATCGTCGGGCGTTCGGCCGATACGGACACCGCGGCCTTCCGCATCGCGGTGGGCAAGGCGACCAACAGCGGTCAGCTCTGCGTCAACGCCGACACCGTGTACGTCCCGGCGGAACAGCTCGAATCGTTCGTCGCCGCCATCGGCCGGACCTACGGCGAACTGCTGCCCACGATCGCAGGAAACGTCGACGTCACCGCGATCGTCTCCGATCGGCACGCCGCCCGCATCGACGGATACATCAGCGAGGCACAGCAACTCGAAGTACGCGTGGAGGTCGTTCCGTCCGAGCCGATCACCACCGGTGAACGTCGGCGCCCGCTGCGTCTGGTGATCGACCCCCCGGCATCGGCGGCGATCTCCCGGGAGGAGATCTTCGGCCCCGCCATGGTGATCCGCACGTACGACGACCTCGCGGATGTTCTCGACGAGATCAATTCCGGTCCGAAACCGCTGGCGCTCTACTACTTCGGGCACGACGAGGACGAGCAGCGCGCGGTCGTCGAGGGCACGACCTCCGGTGGCGTCACGATCAACGAGGTCATGATGCATGCGGGCATGCTCGACGCACCGTTCGGTGGCATCGGGGAGTCGGGGATGGGCCACTACAACGGCCGCGAGGGCTTCCTCGAATTCAGCCACGCCCGAACCGTGTTCGTCGCTCCGGACTATGACCCGCGTCGCGAATGGGGCATGCTGCCGCCCTACGCCGAGGAATATCGCGCCGCGATGTCGGCGCAGGTGAGCAAGTGATACCGGTGGCTGAACACCACCACATCGGAACCACCACACGAACTTTCGGAGCGATACTGTGAAGACACGTGGCGCGATCATCCGCCGGGCACCCGGTACCTACGAGGTCGCCGATCTCGAACTCGACGAACCGCGGCGCGGTGAACTGACGGTGAAGATGGTCGCTGCGGGCCTGTGCCATTCCGACGACCACATCGCCGTCGGCGACCACGCGGTGGGCAGTTACCCGATCTGCGGCGGACACGAGGGCGCCGGAATCGTCGTTCAGGTCGGCCCCGAGACGCACGGCTGGAGCGAGGGCGACCACGTCGTGTTCTCGTTCCTGGCCGCCTGCGGCCGATGCCGATGGTGCGCAAAGGGACTGCAGAACCTGTGCGACCGCGGCGCCGCCATCATGACCGGGACCCGCCCCGACGACCCCTCGAGCTTCCGCATGAGCCTGGACGGGGTGCCCGTCGCCCAGACGTGCGGATTGTCGACGTTCAGCGAATACACCACCGTCAGCGTCGATTCGGCAGTCAAGGTCGACAAGGACCTGCCGCTCGACAAGCTGTGCCTGCTGGGCTGCGGAGTCGGCACCGGGTGGGGAGCAGCGGTGAACTCCGCCGAGATCTACCCCGGCCAGACGGTCATCGTCCAGGGCATCGGCGGGATCGGCATCAACGCCGTCCAGGGCGCGGCCCACGCCGGCGCGGCCCGGATCATCGCCGTCGATCCCGTGCCGTTCAAGCGGGAGAGCGCGCTGCGGTTCGGAGCCACCCACGCGGTCGCGGACATGGCGGAGGCCACCGAGATCGCGCGTTCGTACACCAACGGACAGGGCGCGGACGCCGCGATCGTGACCGTGGGCGTCACGACCGGTGAGCACATCGCGGCGGCGTTCTCGGCGATCCGCAAGGCAGGAACCTGCGTGGTCACCGGTCTCGGCAAGATGACCGACGTCGGAATCCCGATCAGCCCGATGGAACTGGTGCTCTACCAGAAGCGGCTTCAGGGTTCGCTTTTCGGCGCATCCACACCGACGGCCGACATCCCGTGGATGATCGACCTGTACACGTCCGGGAAGCTGAAGCTCGACGAGCTGATCACCACCACTTACAAGCTCGACGACATCGCCCAGGGCTTCGCCGACATGCACGCGGGCCGAAACCTGCGCGGAGTCGTCGTCTTCTGACACCCCGTGTGCCTTTGTGGCGGTTCCGGGCGCCAGTTGTGCACACCGGCGCGGAGCGCAGCAGTGGCCCCCACCGGGAATCCGGTGGGGGCCACAGCGTGTCAACCCTCCGGGCTCGTCTGCCCGGGCGGTTCGATCAGAACGCCGCTTCGTCGAGCTCCATGATGTCGGTGTCGACGTTGGCGATGATGCTGCGCGCCGCGGTCAGCTCGGGCAGCACGTTCTTGGCGAAGAACGACGCGATCCCGACCTTGCCCTTGTAGAACGGAGCGTCCTTCTCGTCGGCGCCGGCATCGAGCGCGGCGAGCGCGATCTCGGCCTGCTTCAGGAGCAGCCAGCCGATGAGCAGGTCGCCGAACGCGAGCAGGTAGCGCACCGAGCCGAGTCCGACCTTGTAGAGCTCGGTCGGCTGCTCCTGGGCGCCCATGAGGAAACCGGTGAGGGTCGCGGTCATGGCCTGCACGTCCTCGAGCGCGGTGGCCAGCAGGGCGCGCTCGGGCTTGAGGCGCTCGTCGGCCGCATCCGAGTCGATGAACTGCTTGATCTGGCCGGCGACGTGCGCCAGGGCGACACCGCGGTCGCGGGCGATCTTGCGGAAGAAGAAGTCCTGCGCCTGGATGGCGGTGGTGCCCTCGTACAGCGAGTCGATCTTCGAGTCGCGGATGTACTGCTCGATCGGGTAGTCCTGCAGGAAGCCCGAGCCACCGAGGGTCTGCAGCGAATCGGTCAGGTACAGGTAGGCGCGCTCCGAACCGCAACCCTTGACGATCGGCAGCAGCAGATCGTTGATGCGGTGCGCGAGGTCGGCGTCGGCGCCGGAGACCTGCTCGGCGACCACGGCGTCCTGGTGAGCGGCGGTGTACAGGTACACGGCGCGCAGACCCTCGGCGTAGGCCTTCTGCATCGCCAGCGAGCGGCGGACGTCGGGGTGGTGGGTGATCGTCACGCGCGGCGCGGTCTTGTCCGCCATCTGCGTGATGTCGGCGCCCTGCACGCGCTCCTTGGCGTAGTCGAGGGCGTTGAGGTAGCCGGTGGACAGTGTGGAGATGGCCTTGGTGCCGACCATCATGCGGGCGTGTTCGATGACGTCGAACATCTGGGCGATGCCGTCGTGGACCTCGCCGACGAGCCAGCCCTTGGCGGGGACGCCGTGGCCGCCGAAGGTGACCTCACAGGTCGCGGAGGCCTTCAGGCCCATCTTGTGCTCGACGTTGGTGACGAACACGCCGTTGCGCTCGCCGAGCTCGTTCTTCTCGAAGTCGAAGTGGAACTTCGGGACGAAGAACAGCGACAGGCCCTTGGTGCCCGGCTTGCCGCCCTCGGGGCGGGCCAGGACCAGGTGGAAGATGTTCTCGAACAGGTCGTCGGAGTCGGCGGAGGTGATGAACCGCTTGACGCCCTCGATGTGCCAGGAGCCGTCGTCCTGCCTGATCGCCTTGGTGCGGCCGGCGCCGACGTCGGAGCCCGCGTCGGGTTCGGTCAGCACCATGGTGGAGCCCCAGCCGCGCTCGACGCAGGTGGCCGCCCACTTCTTCTGCTCGTCGGTGCCGTTCTCGAAGAGGACACCGGCGAAGGCGGGGCCCGCGGCGTACATGAAGGCGGCCGGCTGGGCGCCGAGCATCATCTCGTTGGAGGCCCACAGCAGCGCGCGCGGCGCGTCGGTGCCGCCGATCTCCTCGGGGATACCCATGGACCAGTAGCCCGCGTCCCACCAGGCCCGGAACGCCTTCTTGAAGCCTTCGGGGAGGGAGACGGAGTGGGTCTCGGGGTCGAACACAGGGGGGTTGCGATCGGTGTCGGCGAAGGCTTCGGCGGCCGGACCCTCGGCGAGGGCCTTGACCTCTGCCAGGATGCCTCGGGCGGTGTCCTCGTCGAGATCGCCGAACTTGCCGGCCTCGAGGAGCGTCTGGATCTTCAGGACCTCGAACAGATTGAACTCGAGGTCGCGGAGGTTGCTCTTGTAATGGCCCATCTGTGTCTCCCAGTGCGGTGCGGTCGAGCTGCGGTGTCAAGTACCGCCCAAGTTATTACTCGTCGGTAACATCCCTATGCTACTCGCCAGGCAACTAACTGCCAAGGGCGGATTTCCGCGCGACGACAAGGGCATCGACAGCAGTTCCGGAATCAGTTTCCCGGGCCCTCCTTTCGGCGACGACAATTTCCAGCCGGCCGTCGATCTCGTCCACTATATCCGTTGGGGTGTAGAGGATTTCGGGGTTCCGAGGGCCTCCGGTTCCGCGTGTGGGATTAGTCGAATCGTGGCCCAGAAATATGAGGATTCCATCAGGTTTCAGGGAATTGATCGCATTGTCGATCAGGCTCGCGCGCTGTGGTGCGGGGAGGTGGAGGAATACCGAGAGAATCAGGTCATATTCACCGTCGAAAGGGTCCTGGGTCACATCCTTCTGGATGTAGCGCAGGCGATCACGGCTGCGCTTGGGCGCCTGAGCGGCGATCCGCCGGGCCTTCTCGAGCGCGACGCCGGAGAAGTCGACACCGTCGACCTCCCACCCGCGCGTAGCGAGCCACAACGAGTGCCGGCCCTCGCCGCACGCCAGATCCAGCGCTCGTCCTTGTGGCAGCGCCGCGGTGAACTCGACGACGACGGGATTCGGCGGAGAACCCCACACCATGTCCGCCGCCGCGTACCGTTCGTCCCAATCCTGTGCGTCCATGCATTTCTCCTATGTCACGCGGTACCCGGGTGCAAGCCGGTTACGCGCTCGACGGTGTATATGCAGGTGGTGAACGACGGCAAGTCCGGTTCGCCGCGTTTTCGGGACCGACCGGTTTCCTTCTTTCGGTAAAACAGGTATGCCCGCGGGTATAACGACCGTCGCCTTTCCGCAGCCTGGGCGGCATCGTGGGACGTGCCTCACCAGCTCGACGAAGGTTCACTCGATGCACTACCCACACCGCTCGCCGATGCTCCCTGCAGACGGTTCCCACCCGACGATGCACTGGTCCACCGTTCACGTCGACGCCCGTGCGGAGATGTGCGGGGTCCTCGGGCGGGGAACGCCGATGGTCTTCCTCCCCGAATGCGGGTCGACGCCCTGGACGTACCGGCATGCGCTGGCGACGCTGGCCCGCAGCGCGCGGGTGTATGCCCCGGCGATACCGGGGTTCGCGGCAGCGCCCGGCAGCCCCCTCGAGGAGCGGATGCTGGCGGACTGCTCGAGCTGGCTCGGCCGGTTCCTCGAGGCGGCCGGACTCGGTCCCGTGACCCTCGTCGGGCACTCGTTCGGCGGGGCGCTGGCGATCCGGGCCGCCCACGATCATCCGGATCGCGTGACGCGACTCGTCCTGGTGAACCCCGTCGGCGGCACGAGGCTCGATGGCGTGTCCGACGACGGCGATCGCGACGGAGCCGGACGCCTCGACCGGACGGCCCGAGGCCGGGAGCCGACCGCTGAGCTGACCCGGCTCGCGGAGCGACGCCTGCCGGTCTCACTGCTGTGGAGCCGCGGAGACCGTCGGGTGCCGCGGGCGAGCCTCGAATCTCTGCGCCGACTGCTGGGGAGTCCGCCGGTGTTCACCGTCCCGGGCGGACACGAATGGCTGCTCTCGGACCCGGAATACTTCGGCAACGCGATGCGCACCGTCCTGGGCGGGTTCCCTGTCGAGGTCGCGGCATGACCGCCCCTGTCTCCGGTCGCGGGCGCATGACCACGCGAGGCGGGAAACTCGTCATCTGGAAATGCCGGGACTGCGCCGTGCTGCTCCCGCCCCTGACCGTCTCCTGCCACTCGTGTGGCCACGGCGACCTCGAGCCTGTCGACTCGGCCGGCGTGGGAGTGATCGTGTCGTGCCGGACCGCCGACCGCGCACCCGACCCCGTGTGCGACGCGCCGTGCCCGTCGGTGATCGCCATCGTCGAACTCGACGAGGGCCCGTGGGTCTATTCGTGGATCGACGGTGCGCTTCCGGTGTCGCCCGATCGGCCGGTGAGGGTGTATTTCCGGTGCACCCAACCGGGGGAGAGATTCCCGATCTTCGAACCGTGTCGTTCCGCTTCTGCCCGACCCGGAAACATCGCCGCATAAGGGCCATACGGTGGGTGGCGGTGGTGCGGTCGGCCCACGCCGCCCGATCGCGTGATGACGCGTACCGCAACGGATCCCATGCCTCCGGAACCGAGACGCACAGGGCATCACTTCGTGCTGTCGGTTCCGGGCGGGTCGCGGTTTCGACGTCGACCCCGCACCCGGAGCGCCCTGGAGGGTTGAAAACTCTTCGGCAGCAGCGCCATACGTGACTTCGAGTGGCCCGGCCGGAGCGGTGTTCCGCTCCGGCCGGGCCTCGCCGGGACGTGCAATAGGGCGCCGCGGTACGAGCTCCGAGTCCGCCTGCCGATCGGGTGAACATAGACTCGCTCGAGTGGCGCGGGTGCGTGCCGGTGTGACGGCGCGCGTCAATCCCTTTCGCTCTGTACGCGTTTGGTTGAGGATGCATAGTATGCTCGGCGTGTTTCCCGCCGTGATGGAAGCGTAGAGCATCCGATCCCCGCGTTACAGAGATGTGACCTACGTCATATACTTGCCCTCCAGCGAGGGCTGAGTCGGTCGCGGATAGACCGGTGTTCTATACGGTTTCGTCACCAACCGGTCGGTACGACGACACGCGAAACCCATTCGAAACCTCGAAAATAGGTATATACCCGGGTAATTCTGACGTTGCCCGTTCCCGCCGTTACCGAGACGCTATGTACGTCTCGATTGACGGAAGCTGTCACTGCGCTCCGTAAGCGGCGATGTACATCGCCCCGGTCGAGATCACCACCAATCATCTCGACCGACCGAGGGAACAATCATGGGCAAGCATCGGGTGCAAAGTGTTTCTACCGCAGGACGTTTGATCGCAATTGCTGCAGGAGCGGCTGCTCTCGCAACAATGAGCGGGATTCTTTCTCCGGGTATGGCACGTGCGCACGCCGCGTCCGAGGCATCCAACGGATGCGCCTGGGAGTGGCCGGTCAATGGACCGGTGTCGCAAGGGTTCCACGGTGGCCACGACGGCACCGACTTCGCCATCGGGGTCGGTACGGTGCTGCACGCGCCGACCTCGGGGAGGATCTCGGTGGCCGGCCCGAACGATCCCGGTGGATACGGAACCTACATTCAACTGGAAGCCGACACCGGTGAGCAGATCCAGATGGGCCACCTTTCCCAGACGTGGGTCGGCGTGGGGGTTCACGTCGCCGCCGGTCAGGCGATCGGTGCAACGGGTAACACGGGTAGCTCGACAGGACCACATCTGCACCTGCGCATTCATCGTGGTGGGCCGGTCGACCCCGTGAGCTTCCTGCGGTCCGTCGGTGCGTGCGGCGCGGGTTCGAACGACATCCGAGCCTGATCCGTTCCGAGCATCGCGGTGGGCAACGCCCCCGGCATGTCGGAGGCGTTGCCCACCCGCACGTTCCCGACCGCGTTGCTTCCGAATCGTCACGCCCGTAATACATGTGGCCGAGCAGAAAGACAGAAGATGATTCGCACGTCCTCGAGAGCGGTAGGCGCGGCACTCCTGGGTTTGGGTGTCGCCGCAGGTGTTGCCGTCGCAACCCCCGCAGTGTCCTCGGCATCGCCGACAGTGTCCTCGGCATCGCCGACAGTGTCCTCGGCAACGCCCACAGTGCCCCCGGCCGCGGAATCGTGCGTCGGCACATGGGACGTCGTCGTCGGCGGCCTGACCAACAACACCTCGGTGGGGTTCCTCAACGAGGACCAGCGCGTCGGGTACAACTCGTTCGATACCCGGTCCGGTGTGAGAGAACTCGATCGGCTCGTCCGTGCTCATGCTCGGGCATGTCCTGCCGACTTCATCCACGCCGTGGGTTACTCGGGTGGTGCAGCCGTCGTACATCAGTGGGCAACCGAGAACGGGAAGGAGTTCCGCGGCAAAGCCGGCATCGTCCTGATCGGCGACCCCAAGCATCCGGGCGGAACGGGTGGCGTCGGGGGATTTGCGGCCACCGATATGAGGTGGGTGCCGACGCTCGGTGGTGCGAACGACGACTACGGTGGGTTGCCCGCGCTCCGGGTATGCAACGTGCAGCTCAACGGTGGTGACCACATCTGCAACAGCGGTGTCGGCTGGGGCGGATATCTCAGTGGTGTGCACGGCGACTACGACTTCGATGTGAACTCCTACCCCGTCGATGCCGATGGCGTGGTGCTTCGATAGCGGATCCCCGGAAGGTTGCCGGTGGCCTCTCGATCGCTGTCGGATCGGCCGGGCACGCCGAACCCCCGCCACCCGATGCACCGGATGCCGGCACGACCCGTGACTGCCGGCCCGAAAGCGGCAGGCACGAGGACGGGCCGGACACCCGGTGACCCGAACGACCGCTGGAGCGGCACCGTCGAGACCCACACCGAGGACGCGTGACGCCTCAGCGGTGCAGAGTCGTGTGCATCAGCAGCACGTTGTAGTTCTGATGCACGGTGGTCAGGAAGTACAGATCCGGACCCGACGACCACGGATGGATGTACGCGCCGTACGCGCTCGGAAGCTCGCGGGTGTCGACGATGACCTCCGGCGGGCTCCACGGACCCGTCACCGACGAGGCGCGGCGCATCACTACGGAATTGTGCGCGTCGGTGGTGAGCATCAGGAACTGACCGAGATAGTCGTTCCACTGCACGGACAGCTCGGCGACCCCGTCGCCCATGAGCGGCCGCGCCGCGTTCACGTCGCGCACCCACGCGCCGCCGTCCCAGTACTCGTAGGCGCCGAGATCGCGGATCTGCGCCTCGGGGACGCGCGCCAGGTGCACGAGACCGCCGCGACCCGGAGGAGTGCCGTACTGGTAGACGAAGCCGTCGCGCTTCAAGAACGCGCTCATCTGGAAGTTGCGGTTGCCGCCCTCGCTGGGACGTACCGTCTCCGGCGCCGGAGCCCAGTTCTCGCCGTTGTCGTTCGAGAAGATCAGCCCGGAGTAGTTCGTCTCCCAGGTTCCCGCCGGTCCCCAGTTCTTCACCGACATCGCGCTGAGGTACTGGGTGTCACCGACCGCGATACCCGCCGTCGGAATCCGGCTGATCTCGACGAACGGGATCTTCGGGCTCGGAATCAGCTCCTTGGCCTGGCCGAACGCGTCCGTCACGGCACTGCTGAAGTCCATGCCGTTGGACAGGTCGCGGTCGTTGCTGCGGAACAGCACGTTGCTGCGCCACGCCCACAGGCTGCCCGAGAGCAGGTTGGGCAGGCCGAGGCCTGCGGTGTCACCGAACGCCGTGAGGATCTCGCCGCGGCCGTTGTCCCACATGATGCCGAGGTCGGTACCGAGGACGTTGAGGTCCTGCGTCCGGTTCTGGCTGAGGATGCCGGTCTGTTGCGCGACCGCCCGGGCCCGTCCGCCGAGCTGTGGCACGCCGTTCACGCCGTTCAGGCCCGGGATCGGATTGATCGCATTGGGGTTGGCGGACGCGAGCGCCGCCCCCAGTGTCAGTGTCAGCGCGGTGACCGTAGCGGTCGTCACGCAGTATCGAACCAAACTTCGCATTTTTCCCCCGAACAGATGCACAGCGCCGGACGCTAGCAGCTGCCGCGCCGAGAGTGTGAGCCAATCCCGGAACTTGTCGATCTTGTGATCCGGGCCGCAGCCGATCGGGGTCGCACGCCCCTGCGATTCGAGGTGGGAAGCGCCTACCACAAGGACCGTGACCCCGGGCACAATTTCGCTACGCGTTACCGTATTGAGGTTGTCGTGCACTGACACGCAGTGCCCGAAGAAGAGGAGTTCGCCTGATGGGTGCACAGATTGCCGGTCCCGCCCCGCTGCGGAACACCGCATTGCTCGGGCTGGGCGTGCACCGCCCCGAGCGAGTCGTCACCAACGCGGAGATCTGCGAGCTGATCGACTCGAGCGACGAGTGGATCCAGTCGCGTTCCGGCATCAAGTCGCGGCGTTTCGCCAAGGCTCACCCCGAAGAATCGGTCACCGATATGGCGGTGTCCGCCGGCGCCAAGGCCCTCGAGGCCGCGCGCATGGCGGGGGCCCAGATCGACACCGTCATCGTGGCGTGCTCGACCTATCCGCTGCAGACCCCGCAGTGCGCGGCGATCGTCGCGGACCGTCTCGGCACCGGCGGGGCCGGCGCCCTCGACATCGCCGCCGGCTGCGCCGGTTTCTGCTACGCCCTCGGCGTCGCCTCGGACCTGGTCCGGGCCGGTTCCGCCGAGCACGTGCTGGTGATCGGTGTCGAGCGCATGAGCGACGCCACCGAGCCCACCGACCGCACCGTGCGCTTCATCTTCGGTGACGGTGCCGGCGCCGTGGTCGTCGGAGCATCCGACGAGGTCGGCATCGGACCGACCGTGTGGGGTTCGGACGGCAAGCAGGGCAACGCGATCCGCCAGGAGCCGGACTGGGTCGACTTCGCCCAGAACCCGGACCAGAAGCGCCCGTGGATCATCATGGAGGGCACCGCCGTGTTCCGCTGGGCCGCGTTCGAGATGAGCAAGTTCGCGCGGCAGATCGCCGACAAGGCCGGGGTCGCGCTCACCGACCTCGACGCGTTCGTCCCGCACCAGGCGAACCTGCGCATCAACGACGTCATCGTCAAGCAGCTCGAGCTTCCGGACACCGTCGCGGTCGCGGACGACATCATCGAGACCGGCAACACCTCCGCCGCGTCGATCCCGCTCGCGATGGAGAAGATGCTGCGGACCGGTCAGGTCGAGGAAGGTGACACCGCGCTGCTCCTCGCGTTCGGTGCCGGCCTGTCCTACGCGGGCCAGGTCGTGAAGATGCCGCGTCTGGCTCAGTAGGTGTCCCAGGCCGACCGGCCGTCGCTGCGGCGATGGCTGTGGATCGTCGGCCTCGCGGTCCTGATCGTCGTCGCCTTCGTCGCGCTCGCTCCCGGTGGGCGCGACGAATCCGACGCGGTCACGGCCGAGGGGCTCACCTCGGTGCCACGCTCGTGGACCCCGACGCCCACGGGACCGGTCACCTCCACCTGGCGGCCCAGCGGGAGTCCGTCGGCGACGCCGACGTGGCGTCCCTCCGCGACCCCGACCGCCGCGGCCCCGTCTGCGGCAGCTCCGGGACCCGCGGTCTCGCCGGCTCTGGCGACGCTCGCGACCCTGCCGGTCAAGGGGCGTGCCCCGAAGACCGGCTACGACCGGGAGCTGTTCGGAAGCGCGTGGACGGACGACGTGACCGTCCAGTTCGGGCGCAACGGCTGCGACACCCGCAACGACATCCTCAAGCGCGACCTGATCGACCTCTCGCTGGTGCCCGCGACCCGTGACTGCACGGTCCGGACCGGCACGCTGAACGACCCGTACACCGGCCGGACGATCTTCTTCCAGCGCGGTGCCGAGACGTCGGCGGCGGTGCAGATCGATCACATCGTCGCGCTGTCGGATGCGTGGCAGAAGGGCGCCCAGCAGCTCGACGAGCAGACCCGCCGCAATCTCGCGAACGACCCGCGCAACCTGCAGGCCGTCGACGGCCCGACCAACCAGGGCAAGGGGGACTCGGACGCCGCGTCGTGGCTGCCGCCGAACCGGGCGTACCGGTGCACCTACGTGTCCCGTCAGATCGAGGTGAAGGCCGCGTACGGGCTGTGGGTCACCCCGGAGGAACGCGACGCGATGACCAGGGTCCTGTCCGAGTGCTGACGTCGGTGTGCCTTTCCGGCGGTCCCCACCGCCGGAAAGGCACACCGGCGCTACAGCGCACCGGCGATGTCGTCCTCGGACAGCAGCACGGCGCTCGCGGCGGGCCCCAGCGGCACGAAGCTGTCACGGCTGGTGACCCGCCGGACCTCGCCCTCGTATCCGGCGTCGGCCAACGCGGTAACCACCCCCTCGGACACCCCGCCGCTGCGGCGGGTCTCGTCGACGACCAGCACCCGCGAAAACCGTTCGGCATGCTCGACGAGCGCCGCGACGGGCAGCGGGGCGATCCATTGCAGATCCAGAACCGTGACGTCGAGCCCGCGCGCGGCGGCCCGATGCGCGGCGCGCAGGCACATGCGGACCCCGTTCCCGAACGTCACCAGCAGTGCGTCGGTGCCGTCGCCGTAGGTCTGCACCTCGCCGGGCTGCACCGCCGCCGGATCGGGGACCTGCGCCCACAGGCCGTCGCCGTCCTCGTAGAGATCCCGCTGGTGATACAGCGCGATCGGTTCGACGAACACGCACACCCGCCCGGTGCTGCGGGCCAACTCGACGCACGTGCGCAGCAGCGCCCCGGCGTGGGCGGGGCGGCTCGGCACCGCGACCGTCAGCCCCGGGATGTCGCGCAGCACGGTGAGGGAGTTGTCGTTGTGGAAGTGCCCGCCGAAGCCCCGCTGATAGGCCAGGCCGGCGATGCGCACCACCATCGGGTTCTGGTAACTGCCGTCGGAGAAGAACTTCAGCGTCGCCGCTTCCCCGCGCAGTTGGTCCTCGGCGTTGTGCAGATAGGCGAGGTACTGGATCTCCGGGATGGGCAGCAGCCCGGCGACCGCGAATCCGAGGGCGGTGCCGAGAATCGTCTGCTCGTCGAGCAGGGTGTCGAACACGCGCAGCGGGCCGAATCGTTTTGCCAGCCCGCGGGTCACCCCGTAGACACCGCCCTTGACGGCCACGTCCTCCCCGAACACGCACACCTGCGGCATCTGCTCGAGGAGGTCGCCCAGGGTGCGGCCGACGGCCTGCGCCAGAGTGAGCGGCTCCTGAGGTACCGGACCCGGATCGTCCGGGATCCGGGGGTGGCCGTGCGTGTGGAGCGGCCGCACGACCTCTGCGACCGACGTCATCCTCGGTGGCGTTCCGAGGTCGGCGAGCACATCGCCGACGGACCGACGCGACCGCTCGTACCGCTCGAGGATCTGTTCGGGGGAGAGGATCCCGCGGCCGACGAGTTCGCGTGCGGTGCCGAGCAACGGGTCGCGCGCGTAGTCACCGGTGATCTCCGCCGGGCTGCGATAGGCCGACTCGGCATCCGATCCGGCATGCCCGAGATAGCGGACCGCTTTCAGGTGCAGGATCGCCGGCACGCGCGAGGTGCGAACGGACACAAGCATTTCCGACGCTGCGGTGAGCGCGTCGACCGGATCGGCCCCGTCCACCATCCGGTATCCGACACGCGGATACGACGCGAGTGTCCGCTCCACCCACCCGACCGGACTGCGCACGCTGATACCGAATCCGTTGTCCTCGCAGACGAACAGGATCGGCAACGGCAACCCGCGATGAGCCAGGTACGCGGCGGTGTTGAGCGCACCCACCGCCGTGGAGTGATTCACCGACGCATCCCCGAAACTGCACAACACCACCGAATCCGCGGGCCACGGACAGTCGATGCCCAGACGCGGCATCCGCGCCAGCGCCAGGGCGAGCCCGACCGCGCGCGGCAGATGCGAGGCGATCGTCGACGTCTGCGGCAGCACGTTCAGGGCCGCGTTCCCGAACACCTTGTGGCGGCCACCGGAGATGGGATCCAGCGTCGACGCGGCGCAACCGGCCAGCACGTCCCGGATCGGGGTGCTGCCGGGCACCAGTGACGATCGGGCCGCGTAGAACCCGCCCGAGCGGTAGTGCAGCAGCGCCGGATCCGTCACGCGCGCGGCCAGACCCAGTGCCGCGTTCGACTCGTGCCCGGCCGAACCGATCGTGTAGAAACCCTCCCCGCGCCGCTGCAGGTCGCGGGCCGCGAAATCGAGGTGCCGCGACTGGGCCTGGGCGTCGAAGTAGTGCAGCAGCAATTCGTCGCTCACCCGGCGGTCGGGACGATGCTCGACCGCCGGCGCCAGCGACCGCACGGTTTCGGTGAAGTACTCGTCGAGCGGTTCTGCAGGCATGTCTCCGTCGTACGCCCTCGCGTCGCGCGGCGGACCGTTTTCCGATTACCCGGTGCCGTGGCGGCGGCGCGGGGTCAACGTCGGCGCAGATCGATCGGCTGGCCGTCCGACGGGAACGGGAGCGACGTGAAGTTCATGGGTGCGACGTAGTCGGCGGGCACGTGCCAGTGATACCCGAGCAGTAGGTGGTGCAGGACCGTCTTGACCTCCGCGCTCGAGAAGTACATGCCCAGGCAACGGTGTACGCCGCCGCCGAACGGCGACCACGCGTACTTGTGGACGCGATCCTCGCGGCGCTCGGGGGAGAACCGCCCGGGATCGAATCGCTCGGGATCGGGCCACAATTCGGGCATGTGGTGGGTGTAGTGCAGTCCGACGTTGAGCAGCGTTCCGCGGGGAATGTAGTGACCGAGGATCTCGGTGTCCGCGACCGCGCGCCGCACGATCCCGGGCACCGGGGTGACCAGGCGCTGGCATTCCTTGATCACCAGATCCAGGCTCGTGAGCTCCTCGAGCTGGTCCAGGGTGGGGGTGGTGGTGCCGAGTGCTTCGGATTCCTCGCGGCACACCTGCTGCCACTCCGGGAACTGCCCGAGATACTGCATCGCGGTCGACAGGGTGATGGTCGAGGTGTCGTGCGCGGCCATCATCAGGAAGATCATGTGGTTGACCACGTCGTCGTCCGTGAAGCGTTGCCCGTCCTCGGATTCGACATGGCACAGCGCGGTGAACAGGTCGTCGCCGTTGCCGGCCCGGCGCGCGGGCAGATACCGACGGAAGAACTCCTCGAGGCGTCGGCGCCCGACGACGCCACGTCGCCAGCGCGTGCCGGGCAGCGGGTAGCGCACGATCGCGGTCGCGGCTTGTACGCATCCGATGAACGCCTTGTTGACCTCGGCCATCTCCTGGTGCGACGAGCCTTCGGCCCCGCCCATGAAGATGGATGTCGCGAGCCCGAGCGTGAGTTCCTTCAACGCGGGGTAGGCGCGGAAATCGGTTTGCGGAGACCAGTTTTCGAGCGCCGTCTCGACGGCGGGATGCAGGGATCGGGTGTATCCGGCCAGCCGGTCGCGGGTGAACGCCTGCTGCATGATGCGCCGGTGCGCGGTGTGTTCGTCGCCGTCGAGCAGCATCAGGCCGCGGTCGAAGAACGGACCGATGAGCACCCGCCAGCCCGGCCCGTTGGCCAGGGCGCGGTCGCGGTTCTGCAGGGCGGCGCCGCACGCATCGGGGCCGAGCAGCACCACCCACGGGTTCCCTGCGAACCGGAACCACGAGACCGGCCCGTATCGGCGGTAGCGGCGGTCGTTCGTCCCGATCGGGTCGCGCATGTAGTCCAGGCTGTAGCCGACGTACGGCAGGCCGCCGTCCCCGGGGACCGCGGTGAGCCCCGGAGGTGGATCGGCAAGCACCTTCGTCACGTGGATCTCCCTCGCGGAGGCGGATCTGACAGGACTCGATGTCACTTCACTGTAGCGTGATCGGCATGCCCGGAACCGGAGAATCGACGACGAGCCGGCCCGCCCGCAGATATCGCGGCCGAAGCGCCGCCGAACGTGCCGCCGAACGCCGCGAACGACTGCTCGAGGCGGGCCTGACCGTCTTCGGCGGTGAAGTGGACCCCAAGGCGACGATGACCGCCATCTGCCAGGAGGCCGGGCTCACCGAACGGTACTTCTACGAGAGTTTCACCGGCCGCGACGAGCTGCTCGTCTGCGTCGTCGAGCGGATCGCCGACGAAATCCGCGACCGCGCTCTCGCCGCCCTCGCCGAGACCGAGCACAGTCCCGAGGAACGGGCGCGAGCCGCGATCGCGGCGTTCGTCGCCGTGCTCACCGACGATCCGCGCAAGGGGCGCATCGCCGTCGTCGAATCCGCCGCGACAGAACCGCTGCGGACCCGGCGCCGCGAGTTGCTGCTGCAGTTCGCGCATCTCGTCGCGCTGGAGTCGCGGGAACTGTGGGGCGAGAGCGCGTTGCAGCCGCCGTACGACGAAGTCTCCGCGCTGCTGTTCGTCGGGGGCCTCGCCGAGGTGATGACGGCATGGCTGCGCGGCGAGGTCGACGTGACCCCCGAGCAGATCGTCGACGCCGCGACCCGCCACTACCTGGTCACGGCGCACCGATGACCGCTACGTCGACGGCGCCTGGTTGATCTGCAGCCGTGCGCCGAGAGGATCGGCGATCGTGGCCATGCGACCGAACGGCGTGTCCTCGGCCGCGCGTTCGACGGTGCCGCCGAGCCGGGTCACGGCCTCCGATGTCGCGTCGGCGTCCTCGACACCGATGTAGAGCTGCCAGAACGACGGCACACCCTCGGGGAGAAAGCCGGACGCGTCCATGATCCCGGCAATGTCGTCGCCGCCGATCTTGCCGGTCGAGTACCGGAAGTCGCCCGAGTCGCTCATCGGCTGGACGTCCCAGCCGAACACGTCCCGGTAGAAGTCGAGGGACGCGGCATAGTTGCGCGACATCGTTTCGAACCACACCGGCGCGCCGGGTTCGCTGTCGAACCCGAACCCGTGGTGCTGATCGGCCTGCCACACACCGATCACGGCGCCGGCGGCGTCGGCGAGGATCGCCATGGTGCCCTGGTCGCCGACCTTCATCGCGGGCATCAGAACCTGGCCGCCCGACTCGGCGGCCTTCCGTGCGGTGGCGTCGGCGTCGTCGGAATCGAGGTAGACCGTCCACACGTCGCCGTACGGGTTGCCCGGCTGCTGCGGACCGAGACCGGCGATCGGCGCGCCGCGGTGACTGAAGATGGTGTACCCGCCGTACTGCGGGTCCTCGTTGGTGTCGGCCTGCCAGCCGAAGAGTTCGGTGTAGAACGCGATGGCCCGTTTCGTGTCGGAACTGGTGAGATCGATCCAACCGGGTGTGCCTGTGCGGGACTGATGTTCGGCCATGACGGCCTCCTGTCTTCCTGTGGGAGCGGAGTCGTGCGAGTGGATCCGAGCGGTCGCGAACGAGGCTACGCGCGGGGTCCGACAAGTTCCGGTGAAGCGCAGATCGCACCTGGGCATGGAGGTGAGCCCGATCACGTGGCATGCTGTCGCGCATGGTAGACGTCGAACGTCCGAAACTGGAGGGGACCGTCGCGGTGGGGCGGGGGCGGCGGATCGGGTTCGCCGAGTTCGGTTCCGCGCAGGGACGCACGGTGTTCTGGCTGCACGGCACACCCGGCGCGCGCCGGCAGATCCCGGTCGAGGCCAGGGCTTTCGCCGAACACGCCAACGTCCGGCTGATCGGCATCGACCGGCCGGGAATCGGTTCGTCCACGCCGCACCGCTACGAGAACGTCCTCGCATTCACCGAGGACCTGAAGACCGTCGCCGACACCCTCGGGGTGGATCGGATGGCGGTCGTCGGGCTGTCCGGGGGTGGCCCGTACACGCTGGCCGCGGCGTACGCGATGCCCGATCGGGTCGTCGCCGCGGGCGTGCTCGGCGGGGTCGCGCCCGTCGTCGGCCCGGATGCCATCGACGGCGGGCTGATGAAGTTGGGCACGTTCGTGGCACCGCTGCTCGAGGTCGGTGGGGTGCCCGCGGGGGTCGTACTGAGTTCGCTGATCCGGCTGGTCCGCCCGCTCGGATCGCCGATCATCGACCTGTACGGCCGGGTGTCACCGGAAGCGGACCGCCGCCTGCTGGCCCGCCCCGAGTTCAAGGCGATGTTCCTCGACGACCTGCTCAACGGCAGCCGCAAGCAGATGGCCGCGCCGTTCGCGGATGTCGTGGTCTTCGCCCGCGACTGGGGTTTCCGGGTGTCCGACGTCAAGACGCCGGTGCGCTGGTGGCACGGCGACACCGACCACATCATCCCGTTCGAACACGGCCTGCACATGGTCGATCTGCTGCCCGACGCCCAGTTCCACCACCTGCCCGGGGAGAGCCACCTCGGCGGACTCGGGGTTTCGGAGGAGATCCTGCGGTCGCTGCTGGACATCTGGGACGCCGCCGCCCCGGACGACGGGACGCAACAGGACCCGGTCAGCCGGTCGTGAGGGCGCGGTCGAGCAGGTTCAACGCGACCTTCAGGTCGGCGGCGTCGACCTGCCCGGGCGCCGACGCCTTGCCGACCATCCCGAACGTCGCGGCCGAACCGAACACCTGACCGGCCAGCCGGGAGACGACGCCGAGCCCGCCCATCGCCATCGTGACGATGGGCCGGTCGGCGTGTTCCTCGTGCATCGTGCGGGTCGCGTCGAGCAGGGTCACCACGTCGGCGGCGCCGCGCGGCATCACCGCGATCTTGCAGATGTCGGCGCCCAGATCCTGCATCGCGACCAGCCGCGCGACGATCTCGTCCTTCGCGGGGGTGCCGTCGAAATCGTGGTTCGACGCGACCACCGCGACCTTCCGTGCGTGCGCCGCGGCCACGATCCGGTGGACGGCTGCCCGGTCGCGGCGGTATTCGACGTCGACCAGGTCGACGGCCCCGGATTCGGCGAGCGCGACGTTCGCGTCGGCGTACGCGTCGTCGGTCAGGTCGGCCTCGCCGCCTTCGTGCCGGGTGCGGCACGTGGCGAGCAGGGGGATCCCGCTGAGGTGCCCGGCGAGGACGCGGGCCTGCTCGACGACGCTCGCGGTGTCGGTGAGGGTGTCGAAGAAGTCCGTGCGCCATTCGACGATGTCGACGTCGACGCCGGTCAGCGCCTCGACCTGGGTACGCAGTTCGCCGGGGGTGCGACCGGTGATCGGCACGATGATCTTGGGTGTGCCCTCGCCGATCGTGACGTTCTTGACCCGGACCGGCGTGATCGCCCTGCCACCCACTGCTGACTCCCGTCGTCGACTCCGGCACCCATTCGATCAGAAGCCCGCCGGCGCCCGATGCCCGGCGCCCGATGCCCGAGCGAATGTACCGCTCGTCTCCTTCAACCGACCGAACGATACATTCGCTCGGAAAAACGGATCCGTGCCCGCCCGCACGGCAGAAATCACGATCCGCCGCGGAGTCGCTTGCTGTACGCCTCGTACAGTTCGGTCCAGCCGAGGTCGAGAGCGTCGCGCCCGACGATCGGCCCGGGGGAGCGGTGCTCCATCACCTCCTGCAGCACGTCGAGACACATGTGCCAGCCCGCGGCGAGCTCGGCCGAGGTGTCCGGCCCGGTGACGGTGTGCTGCAACGTCAGCGTGCATCCGCCGGGGCGGGGTGTGATCTCCCAGCGCAACCAGTCCTCATCCCACCGGTGTTCGAGCACGTGCGGGGTGCCCGCGGCGACGACGGTGCCGTCGAACTCGGTGGCTTCGTCGCCGTCGACGACGATCAGCGTCGCCGGCCCCACGGTGCCGAGATGCCGTTCCGGCCGGTACGGCGCCCACTGCACGACCTGCGCCGGATCGGTCAGGGCCACCCACACCACGTCCGGGAACTGCGGGAAGTCACGGCTGAACACGAGGGTCCACTGGTCGCCCGCATCGATCACCTCGGCGGACTGGAGGGGGCTCGGCCGGTAGTCGCGAATCGCCATCGGACGGTGCTCCTCGTCGCCGGAAGACGTTGTCGGTGAAGAAAACCGCGTGTCCGATTCTACCCGTCCGGCGAGGTCGGCCGTGTGGACTCGCTGCGCCGATCGATGTATTCGCAATATCCGGAGCCGGCGACCCGCCGACCCCGCCAGCGGCCGTCGAACCGGATCCCGCCGACGTATCCGGCGCCGAGCCCGTACGCCCAGTCGCCGTCGGCGTGTCCGTCGACGTGCCCGACGCCGGGAATGTCCCAGTGGAACTCGCCCGGCAGCAGCATGCGCCGCCCGTCCGGGGTGCGGACCTCACGTGCGGTGTCGATGCGCAGCCGGACACCCACCCGCACCGTCTCCATCGTCCCGGTCGCGCTGCGCAGGAACGCGGTCCGCAGCACCGGCACATCCCCCGGGCCGAGCACCGAGGTGAGCAGCAGCTGCGTGTCGTCGTCGACGCTCAGGACCTGGTAGACGAACGTGCGCACCGGCAGCCGCGCGGGGACCGCGACACCGTGCGCGTACTCGAGCGCGGCCAGACCCGTGACCGTCCGGGTTCCGTCGGGGTCGGTGAGGGTGCCCTCGTAACGGCACAGCCGGCTCGAATGCCGGTACAACCCGGGGATCGCGAAGAAGGTCGTGATCACCCCGGTCGGGTGCAGCAGCAGATCCACCGCGACCGCATCGGCCGGCCACGTGCGCTGCACCCGGACATCCGAGGCGGACACGGTCATCGACAGGTGCTCTCCGAACGACGCCGTGCCCGGCCGCAGGTCGCAGTCCCGGCGGATCGACAGCGGCGTGAATCCGGATTCGGTGGTCGCCGCGGTCGTGGACACCAGCGTCACCGAGTCACCGCCTCGATCCGGCGCGGCCGGCTGATCGAACACCACCGGCCCGGGCCGACCGGCGATGCCCATCACGCTCAGGAACCGGTGCGGGGCGGGCAGGTCGCCGATCATCACCCCGTGGTGCGCCCACCGTCCCCGCCCCACGACGGGCAGCGGCCCGCCCTCCGGTGCTCCCACGTGCTGGCCGCTGCGGCTGACCAGTGCCACCGCGCGGGCCACCGCCTCCGACGGGCCGCTCACTCGAACCACGATCGCACCGGCGGCTTCACCCACATGATCTTCTCGTCCGGGTGGGCTCGCGCGGCCGCCGGATGATCCGGATGGTTGCGCGCCCACTCGGTCTTCTCGTCGAGCAGTGCGGCCACGTAGTTCCAGGTCTCCATCGTGCGTGGGGGATGCGCGCCCGCCTCCCGCGCCAGCCGACGGCGGTAGTCGTCGGTCATCGCGAGCAACTCGGCGCCGGTGATGCCACGATCCCACGCGAAACGGGCGAGGATCACCGACTTCTCGCGGCGATTCTTCGCGGCCTGGTCGGTGTGCGCGAAATCGGGAGTGTCCATCCCTTCTCCTTCCGATCGGGGCACCGGTGTCCATCATCGGTCATCGTTGACAACGACGGGGCGACGGCTCACGCTCGAGGGAGCCACCTCCGGTCCGGAAGGACGAGCGATGCCGGCACAGACGCGCGACATTCCGCAGGGAACGCCGAGAGACGTTGCAGCGCAGGCGAAGAAGGAACCCAGGACGCCGGAGTTCGATCCCACGCTCGGAATCGCTGTCGAAGCCGAGGTGCGCGGCACGCCCCCGCACCGCATCGTGGCGCTCGGCGATTCGCTGCTGCAGGGCTTCCAGAGCGGCGCGGTGTTCCACACCGACCTCTCGGTTCCGGCGATCATCGCGTACGAACTCGGAACGCTGCGCACGTTCCGCTTCCCGCGCTACGGGGGACCGGGCGGGCTGCCGCTGAACATCGAACTGATGTTGCGCCGCCTCGAGGACCGGTTCGGCTCGTCGCTGCAACCGTGGGAGGTGCCGCTCGCGCTGTTCGACGTGCGCTCGTTCATGGACGAGGTCGAGGACTACTGGGAACGAGGCCCCGGCGCGACCGCCCCGGTCGTCGCGGCCTACCAGCACAATCTGTCCTGCTTCGGCTGGGATCTGCGCGACGCGCTGAGCCGCACCGCCCGGATCTGCGCGGACGCGATCGAGACGCCCGGCGACGATTTCCTGAACCAGGTGGTGCAGAACAACGGCGACCGCGCGGCGCTGCACGTGTATCCGCACTGGGCGCCGCCGCAATGGGAGATGACCCTGTTCGACGCGGCGGCCGCACTCGGCGACGACCACGACGGCACGACGGAGAGCGGCATCGAAACCCTCGTGGTGTTCCTCGGTTCCAACAACGCGCTCGGCACCGTCACCGACCTGCGGGTGGAGTGGAGCGGACCGGACTTCCGCGACCTCGCGAAGAAGGGGCCGTACACGATCTGGCGTCCCGAACATTTCGACGCGGAGTTCGCCGAAGTGGTGGCGCAGGTCGAACGCATCTCCGCGCGCCACGTCGTCTGGTGCACGATTCCGCACGTCACGATCGCGCCGATCGCGCGGGGCCTGGGCTCGAAGGTCGAGCACGGCTCGCGGTACTTCCCGTACTACACGCGGCCGTGGATCGACGAGCGGCGATTCGACGCCACGCGGGATCCGAACATCACCGGCGCGCAGGCCGCCGTCGTCGACGCGGCGATCGACCTCTACAACACCACCATCACGCGGGTCGTCGCCGAGGCCCGCGCGGGAACGTCCGGCCCGCCGCGGGACTGGTATCTGCTCGACGTGTGCGGCCTGCTCGAGCGGCTCGCGTTGCGCCGCTACATCGACGACGTGCAGGCCCGCCCGGCGTGGTGGACGCCCTATCCCTTGCCCGCGGCCCTGGCCGCGCTCGATCCGGTGCCCGATTCGCGGTTCCTCACCGCGGACGGTCGCGGGGGACGCGCCACCGGCGGGTTCTTCTCCCTCGACGGAGTGCATCCGACGACGGTCGGCTACGGGATCCTCGCGCAGGAGATCATGACGATCATGGCGCAGGCCGGCGTCGAGTTCCGTCACCCCAGCGGGGAGTTGCGAACCGGGCCGATCACCGTCGACTGGGAACGGCTCATCCGCCGCGACACCCTGATCCGGACACCACCGCAGAACATCGATTCGACGTTGTCGATTCTGGGGTGGGCCGACGAGGTCGCCGACCTGGCCGGCCGCGCCCTGGGCATCAGGTTGTGACGCCGGTCCGGCGCGGGATCAGGACCCCGTGCCCGTACCACCGGCAGATCTCGAGGGCTGCGGTGAGCGTGAACGGGTCGATGTCCTCGAGATCGCGTCGGAGTTCCTCGGTGGCCTGCTGAATCCGGTACCGGATCGTGTTGCGGTGCAGGTTCATCCGCGCTGCCGTGGTCGCGGGGCTGCGATTGCAGGACAGGTGCACCCGCAGGGTTTCGCGCAGTTCGGCGGCGCGATCGGTGTCTTCGGCGAGCGGGCCCAGCATGCCGGCGACGAAAGTGCGCATCTCCGTGAGATCCCCGGCGAGCATCGCGACCGGCGCGATCTCCGCGTACCACACCAGCGCCGGTGCCTCCGGCACCGCGGTGCTCGTCAGTGCCTTGACGGCGGCCGCCTGCCGATGCCCGGCACGGAATCCCTCGATACCGCTCCCCGGGAGTCCGACCGCAACGCGCAACGGCACGTCGGCCGCCTCGATCGCGGCCCGCAGACGCTCGATCACGTCGACGACATCACCATGCAGGGCGAGCCACGCGTTCATCGCGAGCGGTTCGGTATGCACCGCGAGCGTGGCCGCGCCCGGAGCGACCTCGGTGAGCAGTTGCTGGACCGCCGTTGCGACATCGGGGAAGGGCGATCGTTTCGATTCCGGAATCCACAGCGCCATCGCCAGGTGCATGCCGTCGAGCGGATACTCGAGTGCGCCGGCCTGTTCGGCGTCGGTCACCGCGCCGGTCAGTATCTGGCTGATCCAGTACTGGGTCAGACCACTGCGGCTGGCGATCCACCGTTCCCGCTCCTCCTCGTAGGCGAGGGTGACGCGCTCGGAGAGGTGGTCGATGAAGGCGGCGGTCTTGCTGACCGCGGCCCGCAACGCGACCCGGTTGTCGGCCGGGGCGGCATCGTCGGCCACGTCCATGCACATGCTGGTGAAGCGCGCCTGACCGATCCGGTAGGCGCGCAGCAGGTGCGCAAGCGACCCGCCCCGGCGGGCCAGTTCCCGTGCCAGCGCGAGTGCCTCGGGGGGAGGGTCGACCGCCGACGGATCGGTGCCCTCGAGCAGGGCTGTCATCAGCACCGTGGTGTTCTCGGCGATGCTGGCCAGCAGCAGAGCGCGGTCTCGCTCGGTGCTCGCTATCTCGGGGATCTCGGCGCCGGTGAGTTCCGCAGTTTCGGCGACGAAGGCATCACGGCGCGCCACGACGGCGTCGGCGATGTACCGGGCCGCCTCCTGCTGTTCCTGGTCGGTCCAGTCGACGAACACCGACGCCATCGGGTGGCCTCCCCAATCTCGAATCGCGTGGCGCACCGCGATCGGCGCGGGTGTCGAATCTACCCGCTGGGTGTGCCGGGCCCGCTCCGAACCGCCGCCCCGGCACGGGTCAGGTCAGATTCACGACGTGCGCGTGCGAAGCGACGGCGTCCTGCAGCTTCTTCCGGGAAAGGGTGCGTGGGCCGCACGCGCATCCGGCGGGGATGGCATCGTCCTCGAACTGTGTCGCCTCCAGGGTGTCGACGAATTCCGAATCGAGCTTGTCGCCGTGGTGGCCGGTGGCTTCCCGATCGCGGGAACCGCGCCCACCCGGGCCACTGGCCGAGACCACCACCGGTCCTTCGGTCGTCTTGTAGACCGCGGCGACGGTGTGGCTGGCCGGACATCGCACCTTCAGCACCGCTTGTTCTGTGCGCGAGGGTCCGAGTTCCTTCACGGCCGCGAGGGCCTTCCGGCGGCGTTCGGGGGGTGGGGTTTCGGCGATGTTCATGTTCCTATTCCACCCCACCGGCCGCCGCGATCCCACCGGTTCGGCATAACCGATCTTGAACCGGCATCAAACGATTCCGTCGGTGAGGTGGTTCGGTGTCCCGAAGCGGTGCGCGGTGATCGAGACCGACTGTTCCCTCAGGAACGGCAGCATTTCGAGCCGGCCGGACTCGGTGACCCGATTGTGGTACACCGCAGTTCCGGGACGCCCGTACAGGTTTTCGGCGAGCGCGCGGGTGTCGCCGCCGATCAGCCGGATGCGGTCCGGGGCAGGCCTGCCGATCCGGTTCAGCCACGCCGCATCCGTCTCGATCGCCAAAGATGTCACGAAAGTCCCTATCACGCGGGTTGTTTGGCGAGACAGCGGCGCCGTGGTGGACACGTCGACGGATGCGCCGCACCGGGCGGCGGCACCGAGCACCCGCAGCAACTCGACCGCGGTCCCGCGCGCGCCGAGCCGGACGTGCACCCGCACCGGGCGGTACCGGAACAGATTCCGTTCGGCGGTCAATGCACTCACGTCGCGGGCGAGGGAGAACTCGGTGCGCCACACGCGGGCGTCGCTCGCGAACGACCGGCGCAGGAACTCGCGCTCGGCTTCCGACAGCCCGGCCGCGTCGAGAAGAAGCGCCGGGACGCCGTCCACGGTCTCGTCGACAGGGCTGTGCGGCGCCGGTTCCCACGACCCGAAACCGACGAGATAGTTCGGGCCCCCGGCCTTGAACCCGGCCCCGACCGACGACCGTTTCCAGCCGCCGAACGGCTGCCGACGCACGATCGCGCCCGTGATGCCGCGGTTGACGTACAGGTTCCCGGCCTCGACCCGGTCCAGCCACAGCGCGATCTCCTCGGAGTCGAGACTGTGCAGCCCCGCCGTCAGCCCGAAGTCCACCCGGTTCTGGAGCGCGATCGCCTCGTCGAGGTCGCGGGCCGTCATGATGCTCAGCACCGGCCCGAAGAACTCGACGAGATGGGCGCGAGAACCCGGCCGCACACCGATTCGGACACCGGGGCTCCACAACTGCCCCGACTCGTCGAGGCGCTGCGGGGCGACGAGCCACGATTCCCCCGGACCCAGGGTGGTGAGCGCGTCGAGCAACTTGCCGCGGGCCGGCTCGACGAGCGGCCCCATCCGGCTGCGCGGATCGTCGGCGCGGCCCACAGGCAGCGACGTCACCGCGTCGACGAGCTGATTGCGGAACCGGCGCGACGACGCGACCGACCCGACGAGGATCACCAACGACGCCGCCGAGCACTTCTGCCCCGCGTGCCCGAACGCCGACTGCACGACATCGCGCACCGCGAGATCCAGATCGGCGCTCGGTGTCACCACGATCGCGTTCTTGCCGCTGGTCTCGGCGAGCAACGGCAGATCGGGCCGGAACGACCGGAACAGCTCCGCCGTCTCGTAGGCGCCGGTGAGCACCACCCGGTCCACGCGCGGATCCGCGATCAACTGCCGCCCCAGATCATGGTCGGCGAGCCGCACGAGATGAAGCACGTCGCGGGGCACCCCCGCCGCCCACATCGCCTCGGCCAGCACCGCGCCGCAGCGGGCGGTCAGCGCCGCCGGTTTGAGCACCACCGCCGATCCCGCGGCCAGCGCCGCCAGCGTCGATCCGGCAGGGATCGCGACCGGGAAGTTCCACGGCGGCGTCACCACGGTCAGGGCGGACGGCACGAACCGGGCGCCGTCGACGGCGTCGAGGTCGCGGGTCCGATCGGCGTACCAGCGGGCGAAGTCGATCGCCTCGGACACCTCCGGGTCGGCCTGGTCGACAGTCTTACCGGCCTCGGACACCATCACCTCGACGAGCTCGCCGCGCCGGCATTCGAGCTCGTACGCGACCCGTTCCAGAACCTCCGCGCGGTCGCTGCCCGCGCGGAGGCCCCACTCGCGGCCGTGCGCGGTGGCGGTCGCCAGCAGGTCGTCGAGCTGGTCGGCCGTGCGGATCGTGTGTGCCGCGACCGCGGCGGCACCCAGCCGGGAGCCGGCCGCACGCCCGAGGATCTGCCGGGCCCACGTGCGGTTCGCGGGCAGCGACGGATCGGTGTCGGGCGTGTTCGCGAACTCCGGGCCGGGCGGCTCGAGCGGACCCACCAGCCGGTTCTGGGTGCGGTTCGGAGGGGGGACGGAACCGTCCACGTCCGCCAGGGACGCCAGGAACCGCTGCTTCTCGCGTTCGAACAACGACTCGTCCTCGTGCAGCGCGAAAACCGCCGACATGAAGTTGTCCTGGCCCGCACCCTCCTCGAGCCGCCGCACCAGATACGCGATCGCCACGTCGAACTCGTCCGGATGCACCACCGGCGTGTACAGCAGGATCCCGCCGACGTGGCGGCGCACCACCTCGGCCTGGCTGTGCGCCATCCCGAGCAACATCTCGAACTCGACGCCGTCACGGACCCCGCGTTGCCCGGCGAGCAGCCACGCGTGCGCGACGTCGAACAGGTTGTGACCGGCGACGCCGATCCGCACGTTGGCGATGCGGTCGGGCTCGAACGCGTAGTCCAGCAGACGCTTGTAGTGCGTATCCGTCTCCTGCTTCGAACCCCAGGTCGCGAGCGGCCAGCCGTGCAGCGACGCCTCGACACGTTCCATCGGAAGATTCGCGCCCTTGACGACCCGCACCTTGATCGGCGCCCCGCCCCGCGTCCGCCGCGCCGCGGACCAGTCCTGCAACCGGATCATCGCCGCCAGCGAATCCGGCAGATAGGCCTGCAGGACGATGCCCGCCTCCAGGTGCGCGAACTCCGGCCGGTCCAGGATCTTCATGAACACCGCGATCGTCAGGTCCAGGTCGCGGTACTCCTCCATGTCCAGATTGATGAACTTCGGGGAAGGGGAGGTCGCGGCCAGGTGGTACAGCGGCACCAGTCGCTCGACCACGTCGTCGACCGTCTCGTCGAACGCCCACGGTGAATGCGGCGCGACCGCCGCCGACACCTTGATCGACACGTAGTCCACGTCGTCGCGGGCCAGCAGCGCGCGGGTGCCGGCGAGCCGGCGGTCGGCCTCGCGTTCCCCGAGCACCGCCTCCCCGAGCAGATTCAGGTTCAGCCGCACCCCGTCGCGACGCAGCCGCGCGATCGCGCGCCCGAGCCGCGCGTCGCTCGCATCGACCACGAGATGCCCGACCATCGCGCGCAGCGCCCGCCGCGCCGCGGGCACCACCACGTGCGGCAGGGCGGGACCGAGCGTGCCGCCGGCCCGGATCGCGGCGCGCAGGTGCGCGGGCAGGAAGGCCGGAAGGTCCCGGGACAGGTGCGCGAGATTGCGCGCGGCGACCCGCGGATCCTCGGGCCGGATCACCCCGTCGATGAACGCGACCGTGAACTCGAGGCCGTGCGGGTCCTTCAGAACCGCGGCGAGCTGTTCGGCGCCGCGGTCCGGCGGGACCGTCGCGGCCTCGGCGATCCACCGTCGCACCAGGGCGACGGTCTCGTCGGCGAGCGAGCCACTGTGGATTCGGGGCTCGTGCGTGCTGTCGGTCATGGCAAACCTCCCGCGTCCAGCACCATTGTGGCCGCAACCGCGCGAGGCGGGCGGTGTTGCGCTCATGTCCCACACCCTCGTGTCACACAACACCGGGCCGAATCGTCACACCTCCACGAGGACGAATCCGATTCGAGAAGGTGATGGTCATGCGAGTCTTCGTGGCAGGTGGATCCGGGGTGCTCGGGCAACGGCTGGTGCCGCAGCTCGTGGCGCGAGGTCATCAGGTGACGGCGACGACGACCGGCCCCGGCAAACTCGCTCTGCTCCGGCAGCTCGGTGCCGATGCGGTCGTGATGGACGGACTGGACGCGGACTCGGTGGCGGCGGCGGTGGCCTCCGCCCGGCCCGATGCGATCGTCCACCAGATGACCGCGATCTCCGCGGCGCACTCGGGCAAACCCGATATGAAGCACTTCGACCGGTGGTTCGCGACGACCATCCGGTTGCGGACCGAAGGCACCGATCACCTGCTGGCCGCGGCCGAGGCGAACGGCATGCCGCACGTCGTCGCACAGAGCTATGCGAGCTGGAACGGCATCCGCACGGGCGGATGGGTGAAGACGGAAGAGGATCCGCTGGATCCGGAGGAGGGGACGAAGGCGCGCCCGGGCGCCGATGCGATCCGCTACGTCGAGGACCGGGTCCTCGAGGCGGGCGGGGCGGCACTGCGGTACGGCGGGCTCTACGGTCCCGGCGCGAGCGACGATCAGGTCGAACTCGTCCGCAAACGGCAGTTCCCGCTCGTCGGCGGCGGCACCGGATACAGCTCGTGGGTGCACCTCGACGACGCGGCGAGCGCGACCGTGCTGGCGGTCGAACAGCACGCGAAGGGCATCTACAACATCGTCGACGACGAACCCGCCCCGGCGGGGGAGTGGCTGCCGTATCTGGCCGCCTGCGCGGGCGCGAAACCCCCGATGCGGGTACCGCGATGGCTCGCCCGGCTGCTGGCGGGCGATGTGGCGGTGACGATGATGACCGAGGGGCGCGGGTTCTCCAACGCCAAGGCCAAGCGGGAACTCGGCTGGGAGTTGCGGTATCCGTCGTGGCGTCAGGGTTTCCGGGACGGTCTGTTCTGAGCGGAGTCCGTCCTGGAGAAACAGGTATGCCCTGCGGGTATTTCGGCCGTCGCCGCATCGCGCGGAAAACGACATGGTGGGACGTGTCCCCACCCGTTCGATCGAAGGTCCCCATGCCTCTCCGACACGGATCGCCGGTCACCCGTACCGATGGTCACCCCGCAACGATGTCCTGGTCCACTGTTCACGTCGATGCCCGGGCGGAGGTGTGCGGCGTCCTCGGCCGGGGAGCACCGGTGGTCTTCGTGCCCGGATATGGATTGACGCCCTGGATCTACCGGCATGCCCTGGCCGGGCTGGCCCGCACCGTACGGGTCTTTGCCCCGGCGATTCCTGCCTTCGCGGCAGTGCCGGGCAAATCCCTCGATGAGCGGACCGTGGCGGAAGGCGCGGCCTGGCTCGGTCGGTTCCTCGATGCTGCCGGACTCGGTTCGGTGACCCTGGTCGGGCACTCGTTCGGCGGGGCACTTGCGATCCGCGCCGCCGCTGTTCTTCCGGATCGGGTGGCCCGGCTCGTTCTCGTGAACCCGGTGGACGGAGGACCGTGGCCGGACGTCGGTGGAGCGGTGACCCCGCTCGGCGACGGATCACCGCGGGAGCGGGGGACGGCACTGGAGGAGGCGTTGGTGCGACGGATGCTCGCTTCGGTCGATACGCCGCGCCGCACCGTCACCACGGACGGTGATCCGGCACCCGAATTGCGCACCGACTCCATCCCGCGGGGCCTGGACCTCGACGAATCTCTGGATCGGCTGGCGCAACAGCGTCTGCCGGCAGCGCTCGTGTGGAGCCACGACGATCAGCTGGTCCCGCGGGCGAGTGTCGAATCGCTCCGCGCGTGCCTGGGCGGAACGTCGGTGTTCACCGTCGCAGGCGGGCACGGGTGGCCGATCGCCGACCCGGAATGTTTCGGTCACACGATGCAAACCGTCCTGGACCGTCTCCCCCTCGAGGTCGTCGTCTCGTGAGCGGCTAATCGGCGATCGGGAGGGGACTGCGCAGCGCCTCCAGCGACGCGATCTGCTCGGGCGACCACGGCCGCGCCGCGGAGCGGCCGTCCCCGACCTGCACGAGCGTCACCGACATATCCGCCGCGAGTGACCCGCCCTGCTCGATTCCTGCCCGCAGCGTCACCGAGGTGGTGCCGATCCGTGTCACTTCGATGTCCAAGTGCGCTTCCTCGGTGAACAGTTCGCGCGAAAAGTTGCTGTTCACGTTGACGACGACGATGTCCGTGACCGGATCGAAGCCGTCGAGCGTGTCGGCCAGCACGCGGTTCCACGCACCCGTCGCTGCTTCGAGCGCGCAGTAGTGCGGCACGTGCCGGCGGATATGCTCGGACGCGTCCGCGGGCGCGTGATTGTGCAGGGTGACGGTGACGCGAGGCATGTTCACGGACACTACCGAGCGTCGTGGAGCCCGGCCCGGGCAGGTCAGGACGGGCGCACGGTCAGTACCTGCGAGGCGGTGCCGATCGGCCCGTGGACGTCGTGGATGACGCTGCTCGTCAGCCCGAGACCGGTCGGCCCGAACGAGACGGTGGTGTCGAACCCGAGCCACTCGCCGCGCGGCTCGGCGAAGAAATGCGCGGTCAGGTCGATGTTGGGGAACGCGATGTCCTTCGGATGGGCGCGCACGGTCATGCCGTTGGCGATGTCGAGGAGGCCTGCCGCCCCGGCGACCGCGCTGATGTCCTCACCGGCGACCAGGGGGAGCGGGGTGCGTACCCAGTACGACGCCCGGCCCGGCTCGACCTGCCGGCGGCGCACCTGCGCGGACTCGATGAATCCGCCGGGCCACACCGACGTCGGATCCCCTCCTCCATCTCCTCGGGCGGGGCGATCCGCGCGAGCGACGTTCCTTCGAGTTCGGTGGTCGGGCGGGTCTGCATCAGCCAGGCGCGCAGGCGCACGGCGGCGCGGCCTCCGTGTGCGAGGACGGCCTCGACGAGTTCGATGGTGCGGCCGGGACGCAGGACGGCGACCTGCACCTCGACCTCGTCGATGGGGAGCGTGCCCAGGATGTCGTAGGAGAGCCGGCCGATGGCAAGCCCGTCGTCGCGGCGGGCGTCGCGGTCGAGTTCGACGGCGTGCGCCATCAGCCCGAGGGCCGGTGCGATGTGCTGTTCGTTCGTTTCCCACGCGCCGCCGACGTGATGCGTGGCCCGGAAGGTGGTCGGCCCGGTTCGTTCGAAATAGCTCATCGGCAACTCCTCGTGCGTTTGCTCCATGCAATCACGCGCGCCGCGCTGACGCGCCGGTGTGCCTTTCTGGCGGCTCCCACCGCCACTTCTGCACACCGGCGCATCAGCGCCGCGGAGAGCTGAACTCCTTCAGGTAGGGAGGGTTTCGAGGGCGGCGACGACCTCGGCGGTCGAGGACGCCTCGGGCAGGGTCACTTCGAGCCGGGCGGGCCGATACTCGTCGGCGTGCACCGCCAGCAGGTACCGGCCGGGATAGGGCGTGCCGACGGTGAAGCTGCCGTCGGGTCCGGACAGGATCGCGATCTCCGGCATCGGCCCCGGACCCGTCACCACGACGATGCGGGCGAACGGGACCGGGGTGTTTCCGCAGCGGACGATGCCTCGAATCACGCCTTCCACGCCTTCAATCGGTCGAAGACCGGGCCGGTGATACGGACACCGGAGTTCACCGGCACTCCCGGTGAGACGCCGTTGGTATGGATCCCGAAGGCGTGCCGTTGGCCGTTCACGAGGCGATACACGGCGCTGCCGCTCTGACCGCCGAACGTGTCGACCTCGTAGAAGATCCGTTGTGCAGCAACCGAAGACAGCCTCCGCGAGTGATACCACTGCGTGCCGGTCGGCTTGTCGCCCGGATAACCGGTGATGTTGGCGATCGACGACAGGAGGGTGTTGTCGTCGTAGACGCCGAATCCCAGCCAGCCGGTTCGGTCGCCGAGATTCGTGGGAAGGATGAGTGCCCCGATGTCCCAGTTCGAGTCGCCGTTCTGCGTCCAGCCCTGCACCGACCGCAGGCTACTTCCGCTCGCCCGGACGGAACCGAACGGCAGCGACGAGCCGTTGCGGCCGGGCATCACCGTCACCGAACGCACCCAGCCGGAACCGGGCCCGCTGCCCTGCGCGAACACGCAGTGCCCGGCGGTGATGACGGTGTGCGGACCGATGAAGAAACCGGTGCCGCTCGCAAACGAGCCGTTGGACAGCTCGATGAGCAGGTACGAGTGGACACGCCACGGGTAGACGGTCGTGTCACCGATCTGGACGCGATCGTCGGGGAAGATGACGGATTCGAGTGCGGGCTGTCCTGCCGGCGCGGGACCCCACGTGGCTTCGGCCGCGTCCGGCGGATTCATCCGCAGTAGTTCCTGCAGGTCGGTTCCGGGGGCGGCGGGGGTTCCGGAGTAGCCGGCGAGCTGCTCCGCACCCGACCCTGCGAGGTCGGCGAGCGCACCGGCCGGCCCCGCGGACGGCGGGGACTGCACGAGGTCGGATTCGGGGATGGTGAGCGATACGGGTGAGGTTTCCGCCGACGGGTCGGAGGTGGTGACGGCACCATTGTGGGCGGCGGGAAGGGTTGCGGTCATCGTGGTCTTCCTGACTGTCGGTACCGCGACGAACTGCGGTACTGCCGGGTGGGGGACAGTTCGAGGATGGGATCGGACGAGCGCGGGCACACGCGTAGCCGACTACGCGAATTCGTGACGATCGCAACCACGGTTGTGGGTACTTCCGCATTCCGCGAATACGCGGTTGATCCAGCGCGTGAACGGCTGTCACGATCGCACTCGTGACCGGGCAAGGATCCTCTCTCGCCGTGCGTACGGCGGGCTCGGTGTGTCCGTACCTGACCGGATCGCGATCCGGCCGATGGAGATGGGCGCCGGGTGGATCCCGGCCGGAACTGTCAATCCGGTTCTGTTGCAATGGAAAGCGCTACGTACGTATCGACCGGAGCGGCATCGGAAGTTACATACCGTGTCCGCCCTCTGCGGTCGGGTCCGAGGGCTGCCTGCCGGCGACGGATATGCGGGCCAGGAATGTCGACACCACGGATGCAAACTCGTCCGGACATTCGACTTGCGGCATATGGCCGATCCCTCGGAATACGTGAGTTTCCGCGTGGGGGTACAGATTCGGAACGGCATCGAGGTGATGCGCCGGCAGGATTCGGTCCTTGTCACCCCACACGACGAGCGTCGGCCGGGGGTGCCTCCCGGCTGCGGCGACGAGATCGCGTCGCCAAGTCGTTCCGAATCCTCGCATTCCGCACAGCGATCGAGCCGTCTCGAACACCACATCGCCCGGACCGGACTGTCGGGCGATGTCGATCGCGTGGTCGATTCGCTCCTCGGTCACCAAGCGGGGGTCGGCGAAGAGGTGACGTTCGACGAAGATTGCGCCGAGTCGACTGGTATCCCGGGTGGAGAGCCGGCCGAGGCCCGGCACCGAGATCATCCGAATGAGCGCGGTGACCTCGGATCCGAAGCCTGCACTGTCGACCAGCACCAAACTCGCAACATGATCCGGTGAGAGGGCGGCGATCTGTTGCGCCACCGCCCCGCCCAGCGAGTTGCCCACGAGATGTACGGGCCTCTGTTCCCCGAGGAAATCGAGAGTCTCCAGGACGCCTCGGGCGAACACCTCGAGCGTGCTCGGCTCCGGTATCCGGGCGGAATACCCGAACCCCGGGAGGTCGAGACCGATCACGCGGTAGTCCCTCGACAACCGTGAATACTGGGGCGACCAGTCGTCGAGGCTGCGCGCCAGGCCGTGCAACAACAGCACCGGTGGATGCTCGGGATCTCCCTCGATTCGGATCCGGGTGGGGCGGCCGTCGACGGAGACGATTGTGGGGGAACTCGTGCGTTCACGTCCCGACGCGACAGTACCGACCGGGCGGTGACCGTCGGTGAACCGGAGCGCGGGATCGTCGATCCGTCCGGTGAGCCGCCGGCGGTCGAACGCGTAATCGTGCACCACGGTCCAGGGGCCGTCCGAGCCCTGCTTCGGGAACAGGTCCCGACCGCGGCGCATGTAACCGGACTCGAGGTTGAAGTACGGTTTCCTGGTCTGGGCCGGGCCGTCGGCGACCGGGGTAACCGTGCTGTAGCCGTGACGGTCCATATGGGCGAGCAGCCTGCACAGATGATCGGCGACGAGATCGACCTTGAGCGTCCAGGACGTATTGGTGTAGCCGATCACGAATGCGAAGTTGGGTACGCCCTCGAGCATCACGGCCTTGTAGGCCAAGCGGTCGGCCACGTCGATCTCGTCGTCGTCGACAGACAGGGAGATTCCGCCGAACGGAAGCAGGTTCAAACCCGTGGCAGTGACGATGATGTCCGCCTCGAGTTCGGCTCCGGATTCGAGCCTGATCCCGTGCTCGGTGAATCGCATGATGTGCTCGGTGACGACCGATGCGGCGCCCCCCGAGATGGCCTTGAAGAGGTCCCCGTCCGGGGCCACGCACAGCCGCTGGTCCCAGGGTTCGTATCGCGGCTTGAAGTGGGTGTCGACCGCATACCCCTCCGGAAGCATCTTCCGGTTGAGGAAGCGGAGAATGCGCCGCACCCCCTCGGGGTGGTGTCGGCTGGAGGTGTAGATCATCCGGAGCAGGCCGATGTTCTTGCGGCGGGTGATGCGAAAGGCGACACGGCTGGGCAGTAGTCGGCGCAGACCGTTTGCGATCGGGTCCCTGCGAGGGAAGGGGAGAACGAAGGAGGGAGAACGTTGCAGCATCGTCACGTGAGAGGCGCGGTCGGCCAGTGCCGGGATCATCGTCACCGCCGTGGCGCCGCTTCCCACGACGACGATCT
>NZ_JBSFRG010000013.1:0-150615 GCF_053589115.1 Rhodococcus sp. NPDC003383
CGCGGCGCTCTCCCCGGCGCTCCGCGCCGGGGAACGGGGAGGGTCGCTGCGCTCCCCTCCAGGGAGCCGCTCCGCGGCTCGCGGGGCGTCACCTCAGGCTGCCGTCGAACGCGTCGCTGCGCTCCGCTAGAAATCGAAATCACAGTTTCACCAACATATTTCATTGTCACCCCCTCGACTCCCCCACACCCGAACGAGAGACGGGGACGCGCTGCGCGCGCCGCAGTCCGACCTGCCCCGTCGCTCTCAACCCGTCCCGATGTCATGCCTCCATCATACCCCACCACCCCGGGACGCCCCTGGATATCCCGAACACGACACGAACCAATCGGAACCGAAATACGCACTTCCACAACAGAAAACATCGAATCGATACATGATGCCTGCGCAAAGTACGTCGGTTCCACTACACAACAACCACTTTCACCACATACGTTGCAGCACAACACAATTCAAAAACCGAATCGATCGCGCGGCGACCCCACCCAACACCCCCACCACCCGGCGCCGGCCCCACACACCACCGGCGCCGGCCTCGAGCAGGGAACATGATCACGTAGCCGATCGAGGCGGCGACGATGCGTGCGATCCCCTGCATGTCAGGCTGAGTTGAGTCCAGCGGTCTGCGCCGGTGAGGCGACAAGGACCGGAGCGAGGGAGCCCCCGGACATCTTCGCCCGCACAGAAGCTAACTGGTGCGGCACGCGTAGGGCAACGGATGGTCAAGCACGAAGATTCACGCGCCCCGCTCCTGATCGTCCAACCGCTCGGCCACCAGGTCACCGATGTATCGGCTGACTGCCTCAGCGGTATTCATGATCGACACCTGAGCTTCCTTCAGTTGCATCCAGTCCTCCTCTGCGCCCGCCTCGATCAGCGTCTTAACAACCAGCGTGTCCATCAGATCCTTGACCGCGGCGGAGTACTGCTCAGGGCCGCAGTCTCCGCCATTCTCCGGCAAGGGTTCCTCCTCGTCCCGTTTCTCGTCTTCGGACTCGGCCGAGTCGTTGGCCACGGATTGTCGTTGCTCAATCTCGTGGAGGTAGTAGTCGACGCGCCCCTGAATGAACTTGCCGAAGGTCCGGTCATGGGTGCCGTTCCGGGCTCTCAGGCAGATTTCCTTCGCCGTCGGTAGTAGCGAGTGCGGCTCCAGCCAGGGGAGCGATATTCTCTTGGCCTTGATCAGATCGGCGACCGCAATCGCGTACCTCGACAGTCCTATCGCGGTCAGCCCTGCCGCTTCGCTGGCGTACAGAAACTCATCGATCTCAACTGCGGAAATCAGGCTTTTGATTCCGTCCAGGTCAACTGGATCGGAGGCGTACAACTTGTCCAGTTCCCCGGTGTGCTTCTTGAGGCGGAAAATCGCCTCAGCCTTCTTCTTCGCGCGCCGTGCGTCCTCATCGTCTGCGGCGTAGTAGTCCAACAGTTCCGACACGATCTTGTCGGTCCCCTCGGGGAAGCCACGCCGATATCCCGGCGATCGTTCAGGGTCATCGGCCCATGCCCAGTCCAGCGCACACAGGCGGGTGATGATCGCCGTCATGTCGTGGTACCACATTTGCGAGTACACGTCGGGGGGCCATGAGCCATCGTCGCTTCTCCTACCGATGATCACGGCAACGACTTCGGCGAACGCCATAATCTCGCCTTGAGCGTCGTGCTCTGCCAGCGCCTGAGCACGGGTTTGGTGAAACTTGGCCAGAGCGGCTGCCACCGGTCGACCGTTGAGATTCTCGGCCAAGAACTCGTTGTTCTTCCAGTGGATCAGGTCCTTGAGTCGTTCATTCAGCTCGGCGCGGTTGACGCGCGTCTTCACGTCCGACCGGTAGAGCTGGACCAGCGACCACGCTGCCGTGCGCGCGCAGCTTGCCGCCGATCGCTTGACCCCGGTAGTCCGGACCTTCTCTGGGATGTCCATCGCGAGCGCGTGGCCACGCTTCGCGTGCTCCAGGGCCAAATCGATCGCTTCGGAGCGGCCACCTGGCGCATTCGGCCGCGACATTCGGAGCGCGATTTCGCTATGCGCCGCCGCCGCGGTCTCGCTGTCACCGTTCTCTTCCACATCGTCGGCGATCCGCATGATGTGGTCGACCGGTGTGTCGTCATTCCAAAACCCGGCGTACTCATCGCCCGCCTTCCCCGCGGGACTCATCCTGGCGATGCACTCCGTGAGCTTCGAAGGTACTGAAGGTGAACGTTCATCGGCTGCCAGGAAATCTCGTGTTTCGCAAAGCATCCTCAGGACCGTGTCCTCACGTCGAGTGTCCTCAGCGGAGGAAAACAATGTCGACAGCCTAGCCGGGCTGGAAGCGACACGATTCGATCCCTCCAGTCCCCTCACCTTGTTGTACTTTCCGATGAGATCGGACAGGGAGCGCAGGCTGGGTCTGCCCCCGAGGTCCACGTTGCGCTGCACAACCATGAATGCCAACGCCTCGACCTGCGGTTTTACCTCATCACTGGGCATCAGTCGTCCTCCGTACGCTTCGGAGCCAGTGGTTTCTCCACCTGCTGCTCGAATCCTAGGGACAGAGCCTGCACCGAGCTTCCGGTTCACTACGAACGTTCGAAACGACGAGGGTGAACGTTTCACTTAGCCAGCCTTCGAGCGTTCCGGCGGCCACGAGGAGCTCTAGTCCCCTCCCATTCATGTCCGCTAGAAGTCTCTGTAACCGCTGAACCCGGCGGCCTCGACCTCCACCGAAAGGCCAGGCCATGTTCGCACCTATCTCCCGCGACAAGCCGGTGGCGACACGCCTGCCGTCGCACGCCGCCCGCAGTCGCACACGTCTCCGCGGCACGGCGTGCGAAGTCGCCCTCCCGCAATCACCGATGCAGGCACCGCTGTCGGGCGAACAGTTGCGCAGCGCGTTCGAACCCGATGCGCCGCTCCTGCACTTCCGAGGCGGCCTGAACGAGGACTACTGCCGGGACGTGGTCACCACGACCCGGTCGCTGTCCTACGCGCCGTACGAGAAGACCACGAACTCTGCGGAGATCAGCCCGATCGCGAAGTTCGGCCCGACAGTCTTCGACTGGATCGGGAAGGAGTTCTCGCCGTACCTGGACGAGACCGAGGTGTCCTCCCAGAGAATGCGCGAAGTGTTCTCGCATGTGAACGTTCCGCATCCGCTCGATGTGACACTCAAGTTCCTGCGACCGTTGTGGAACGGCGACGTGGCGGTGGCCGACGAAGCTGGCCGCCCGTACTTCGCTGGCGTCCTGCGAAACATCGACGGGGGTGCCCTTCCGCACATTGACCACGCGCGGAAGGAGACACCCGACCTCTCGATCGGTCGAGTCGTCGCCCAAGCGAGTCTCCTGTACTACCTGGAGGCACCCTCGGCCGGAGGCGCCTTGCGCGTCTACGACAAGGAGCCGTCACACGAGGACGACACGCAGCACACGCTCGGGTACGGATACTCCCCGGAGGCGATCGCCGGAGTGTCCTTCACCGGTGTCACCCCGAGCACGGGCAGCCTGGTCCTCTTCCCGACCACCAGGATCCACTCGGTCGACCCGATCGGCGGACAAGGTCGGCGGGTGACGTGGTCGGTCTTCCTCGGACTCGCTCCCGAGGGGAACCTGCTGCTCTGGAGCTGACCGACATCAACCCCGGTGGGGCCGTCTCCGTCGGAGGCGGCCCCACCAAGGAGCCACCATGACCAACATCGAACTGCACCGGCACAACCCCGAACTGATGGACTTCACCACCCGAGTCGCCGAAGTCCATTCCAGCGGCATCATCGAACTCGAGGCCACCGCGTTCTACGCACGGTCCGGCGGACAGCACGGCGACACCGGTCTCATCGGCGATGTTCCCGTTCTCGACACCGTCTACGACTCCCACATGACCCGCGTGCTGCATCACTGCGACCCCGACCAGGCCAAGACAATCAGGTCCGGCGAGCTTGTCGAAGCACACGTATCGGCGGATCGCCGGCGGCGGACCATGCGACTCCACACGCTTCAGCACCTTGCATACATCGCCGCCGTCGAGTCATTCGGGCCTCGCCGTAGTACCGGCGGCGACATCACCGACCAGCGCGCACGGGTCGACGTGGAACGCTTCCCCACCGACGGCCCGATAGTCGAGTCCGAGATCGTCGACGTACTCGAAGGTCTCGTCCGCCGAGACCTCCCTATCCACCGGTACCAGGACCCTTCGGACCCCGACAGGTGGTGGTGGAAGATCGACGGGTTCGACGCCATCCCGTGCGGCGGCACCCACCTCACGCACACCGGCCAGGTCGGGGACTTCGCCCTCCTCGTCAAGAGAAAGGGAGCCGCCCACGCACGAATCACCTGCACCTAGCCCTCCGAGGTGACGTACCGACAGTCCGCGCCTCCGGTTTCGAGTTCAGCAACGGCTCTGTCATGTCGCGAATACGGCCGCTGGCAAACCGTTGAGTCCCGCCAGTCCCGCCAGTCCCGTCGAGGGGCTGGCGGGACTGCGGCTGTCGAACGCACGTGGGCATACCCCGCTCCCTTCTGAGTGCTGGGCAACCGGCCGTCTCCTCTATCCGACCTGTGCCCGCGTGAGGCCGAGACCGCAGATGCATCCCTCTGGTCTGAAGCACCGTGGCCGGTGGTACGGCAGACCGTAGTCTTCCCGCACTCGCTGGAGCAGACGATCACCCGCGTCACTGTTCGTCCCAGGGCTCTCGCGGATTTCGTAGCCGGCGAGCTGATCGAACAGCGCCTGCATGAGGAACATGCTGTACCTCGGCTGGTACTCGCCCTTGGCGTAGATGTCCTTCCGAAATCGGTACGCCTCGAACACCTCGATCTCGATTGTCTCGACCAACCAGTCATTCTCTGGAAAGAAGGAGACCCTTCCGACAAGCTCGCCTCTGAGCCTGACCTCCAGCCATCCCTGCTTGACTTCGCCAGGATCGTCGCAGATGACACCGAGTGCATTCCGGGCCGCCTGATCCCGCTCGGCCCAATCCACGGTCGTCTCGTTGGTCATACGGGTCAGGCTCGCACGGAAGACGCGATCACGACGAGGATCCTTGGATACCCCGCGGACGGTCTGCCCTCCGCCTCGTAGCCTCATCGGATGCCTCTCGATGACCAGCTCGGCCGATGGACCCAACGCGCCGCCCACGTCCGCGGCAGCCTCAACCCGATCCTGGACGCCTGGCCTGATGACAGCCAAAGGGTCGGGCGCACCGCGCTCGACGGGTTCCAAGTGATGCTCGGGGACTACCTACATACCGGCGAGGCGGACATGCCCCCCGAAGCCAGTGCCCTGGCCACAGTGATCACCCCACTCGTCACCGCGCTCCGCGAGTTCCAGGCCATCACAACCGCGCCCGGAACAAACGCTGAGCTGCGGGCGCTCCTGTCCGTCGTCCGCGATGCTGCCCAGACCGCGCACCTCACGCTCGTCACCGACGACCGGCTGACCGTCCAGACCATCGACGACGTCATCGCAGACTTCGCCGAGGAGTACCGGACCTCACTAATCCTCGCCCTCACCGCCAACTACGGTCTCTCCCAGAACGTGAACCGCTGGCTCGAAGCGAAGACGTCCGATCGAGCCACTGGCGACCACCTGGACCTGACGACCATGACGTTCGTCGACGAGGCCAGCAACCGCACCATCCCCATGTCCACACTGACCGCTGCGAGCACCGCCGACCCGGTCGTCATGACCCCCATGAACCTCGCTGCGTCCATGCAGGCCCTGATGA
Organism: Rhodococcus sp. NPDC003383; assembly: GCF_053589115.1. NCBI lineage: Bacteria > Bacillati > Actinomycetota > Actinomycetes > Mycobacteriales > Nocardiaceae > Rhodococcus > Rhodococcus sp. NPDC003383. The sequence goes on from NZ_JBSFRG010000013.1 coordinate 5,703, forward strand.
CCGGAGGAACACCTCCCCCGATCTTCCGGATGTCCTACCAGCAGTGGGTCACCAACATCTACACAGCCTGGGAAGACACCTACCGGCCCCGCCTCGCCGCCGCGCACGGTTCCGACGAGGCCGGCGAGCCGTGGACGAAGAACGACATCGGGTCCGAATTCTTCAACGAGATCCGCCAGATCCGCCACGACATCTCACACAAACGAGGCGTGTGCGTCGAGAGCGCTGGCAACACACTGATCGGCTGGGGTAAGCCCGGCGACCCAATCGCACCGACCCCGCAGCAGATGCTCGAAATGCTCGACCTGTTTCCCTACGACGAGCTGCGGCGCACACCAACCAGAGCCACCCGCACCACCGACCGACTGCCCTACCAGTTCAACCTCGAGTGGACCGAGAAGGTCAAGGCCCACGTCGAGGCGATCGAACCGGTACGAAAGAAGCGGCCCGCCGTGCTCCAGCAGATCATCAACGACTGGATGAACCACACGCCGGCAGAATGACGACGCGGTCCCCGCACCCAACCGGGTGCAGGGACCGTCGTCAAGCGCGGAGGTGGGAGCCGCCTCGCTGGCGGCGCCGTCAGCTCCGGGGATCCTCATCGTCGGTGCGCCGGCTGACCCTGATCAGACCGACGATGCGGTCGTAGGTGGTCGAGTCGTTCTTCTCCCTGACCGCCCCGACCACGGTCCAGACCACCAAGCCGACCAACCCGAGGACCCCCGCGGTCAAGAACACGAGCAATGCGAGGGCCGCGCCAGGCTGAGCCTCGGTGATGGGGACGAGGACGTCACTGATGTTCATGCTGGGTGCCTTTCGGCTAGTTCCTTATCGGTCACCACTTACGGCGTCCTGGGCGGCTGATTCACAGGATGGTTCTGAAACCTCCCTGCCACTGATCTCTTGACCTGCATAAATGACATGTCCCCGGCGACACCGATCGTCTGCGCGAAGGCATGGCTCTACTCGTCGGTCCGCATACTTGCTCGCGCCTCCGATTCGGACGCTGTAGTCGCCTGCAACTTCTCGCGGGCTGCGCGGCTGAAGGGGCCGGTCAACGCGTAGTAGGTGTGGATCGCGTACCCGGTGGCCGAGAAGTCCGCGACCACACGTTCCCTTCGCGTCACCTCGAGCAGATCCTTCGCCCGCAGTTCGTCGACTCCCCGTTGCGCTGTCTTCGCGGAGATCCCGTACCAGCTCTCGGCCTTCTCGTACGGCAGGTAGGTATCGTCCTTCGAGCTGGTCCCGTGCAGCATGATCAACAAGACCGCGCGAGCGGGCAAGTCAAGCTCCGTGTGCCAGCGATCGGTCCAGTAGGCCGAGGGCAGGATGAAGTAGTTCTCGTGTGGCCGCTGATCCTCCGAGACCAGATCCGGACGCGGTCGGGCGTACTTCTTCTTCGTCGATTCGTCGCGCGGCAGCACGAGCGTTCTCTTCCACACCCGGGACCGCTCGATCAGCTTGTGCTCCTCCAGGTTCTTCCAGATCCGGCTGATCGCCGAATTCGGCAGCAGCTCGGTCTCACTCGAAGACAAGGCCCGCGCCCACACAGCCGCCGGCCACGGCTGATCCGCTTGCTTCACGATCTGGCTGTGGTTCATCAGCAGTGCCAGGTACGCGTTCAACTCCCTGCCCCGTCGAGCAGTGACGAGGTCCGCAAGCACGCCCTTACGGTCCAGAGCGGACACGGTGGAGTGCTGCTGGACGAAGCAATGCCGGATAGGCGTGTAGCGGCGCGCCTCGAGCCTGATCATCTGCTGGAGCAACGACGCCGGAGTCGACTTCGGAGGTGGGGTCGGGCCGGTCACTTGCGGAGGCACAGGCGCCTGGATGTTCATGGACATGACCACACCTTGGCACCGAGAATGCATCTCCGCACACACCCAGTCCAGGGGTCACTTCGCATTTGAGACCTGTTATTACGAGACGCTGAGACACTTTTCCGACACGTTGCAACACAGTGAAGAGACCCCTGAAGCGGTCGGTGCGCGCAGAATTCGAAATCGCAATGCGGCAACTTCTCCTACAGAACGCGGGCATGCGGCCACTTCTGACGACTTTTCGAATTTCCTCGACCGCCCTGCCAGCCGGAGCTGAGAGCTTGGACATCGGGGCGTTGCGACGGAACCGACGACATGGCCGCTACCGGACCCAACTGAGTGTCCGAGCGAGATCGAGCACCCCTACCGGTAGGCCACCGCTCCGCACCGATCGGCTCCACACTTGTCCACGAATGAACCTGGCTGGGATGAGTATTCCGGAAGACTAGGCGGACAACGACTTCTGGAGCCGGCACCTCCGCTGAGGGCGAGCATCGCGAACTGCACGGCGCACCCCATCATGGGCCCTCCCCGATGAACAGCAGTAGCGGAGGCGATCCCGACCCCCAGCGGAAGTCGGCCTCCGCGGCCGACTGACGATAGACCAGACCGCCGTGTCCGACCCGGCTCGACCGGCGGACTCACCGACATGCGATCGATCAGATGTGGTGGCCGCACACCCGGGGCGTGCACCACCCCCGAGCCGCAAGCCACCGCACGATCGCCGCGGGCAGCTCACCGCCGAAGTCGATACCGCTCATCAGCCCCCCCCGCAGCGCGTGCACCCGTGTCGGTGACACGTCCCTCACGCCGCTCGCCACCCGTCTCCGGGTGGTGGTTCCTTGGGACCCGGCTCGGCCCGCGCCGCGCACGCTCGCCTCTACACCGCGCCTTCGCTGGAAGGCTCGACCGGCGGAGGGTTCTGGTCGAGCCTTCCGGCAGTTCGGGCCACCAACAGGGGGAATAGATGGCCCAGCCGCTCCCGGATCTCGGGGGGAGTGATCCGGAAACGTATGTTCGGTGTGTCAGCATGAAGCCGACTCCACTGCACCATCGCCGGTCACGACACAAACGTTTCACGGCCTAACAGTTCTTCCGGCAACCGATTCGCCGTCGAGCCGATGCCGCAGTCTCATCGCGGTGTTCACCTCGTCAGATGACGTGTCCCCGGTTTCCGGCGCGCCGCGCCCGCAGCCGCCGACACCCGGTCTACATCACGTGCGCCACATATCGCCCCTGACCCATCACCGTCTGGTGGAATGCCGGTTCGGACCGTTGCAGCGTCTGGAACGAACTCCTGAGCGCCTGTACGAGCTGCCTGCGGTCCGCCTCTGCATCCGTCCAGTACAACCGGGGCTTCGAGGTGTCGATGACCGTGGTGTCGGCGATGACGGCCTGCTCGTAGCGTTCTTGGAGCTCTCGACCGTCCCGGTAGCCGATGTCCTCGACCAGGCCGAGGTAGGCGAACATCGGGATCGGGGCATTCGGGTCGAGGAATTGGTGGGGCCCCGCATACACCATCAGACCGAAGTCAGCGAAACCCATGATCGCCGCCCTCGTGCCTCGTCGGCCCCCCGGATTGATCTCGTTCCGGCCCCCGAGTCGGGACTTCTTCTCGCGCAGGTACGGGCACGCCATCGCCGAATACAGGACGCACGAGAGATGCAGTGGGCCTGCCAGGTCATGTGACCGCTCGCGCTCGTACATGCGCATGTGGGCGGCGTCGGACTGGGCGAAGGCCCGGTACACCGTGTTTCCCGTGGGCAACTCGTAGCCGCAGACCGCGCACGCACGGTGCACCCCCAATGCGACCTTGCGATCGGTCGCAACCTTGCTCAGAATCGGTTCCCCGTCCTGCCATCCAGCCTCCGCCGGAGCAGGAAATCCACGCCGATCGCGGGGCAAGTCCGCGATCCAAGGTGCAGGTTCTGGAAGTTCCCAGCTCAACGCCTGTTCACTCCTGTCTGGTCGGTGTTGTATCAGTAGCTGCGTCGCGCAGACGATGACATCGCGGAGCAGGGATGAGGTGTGCGAGCTTGGTCTGGGAGGGGCTGGCGGTCGATGACCATTGGCTGTTCGCCCTCGACTCGATACCGGCGTGGCGAAGACAGGCGCCACCGGGCTGACCTTCACCTGGTCGCCCTGCTCATCGGTCCCTTCTGAGATGTCCGGTCATGGTCCCCGATCATCCCAGAGCGCACCGACACCTGCGCGTGCCGTACCCACCCGCGGGGCGATCCGGTCGGGTCTGGGGTCAATGATCGGTGCGTTTTTTCGCTTCTCTGTGGCACAGTTCGGAACCCGGCACGATCACCTGAAAACCTGCCCGCCGGCCTTCACTGCCTGCCACGAGTTCGCGGCGGCGCAGACCGATTCCGACGCCAGCACGTAGGCCCACTGTTCCGGAACGTCGTCGCTGGCATTGACCGTCTTGACCCAGGCCGCGGCGGCATCCCTTTTCGCGATCACCGTGGGCGAAGTCATCTCACTGTCTCGTTTGCCTTCCACGATCCAATGCACGCCTTCGTCGTCGATGACGATGAAGTCTGGTTCGTACTGGCGCTGGACCGCGCCGGCAAGGTAGGTGATGCGCAGGGGGACTGTCTCGTCGATCCGTACCCACGCGCGAACGCTCCCGGGTTGCTCGAACAGCGATGCCAGCGTGAACTCGGTCGAATACGCGTCGAAGCTGTTGATCTCGTACACCGACTTCGTCCAGCCCGAGTACGGGTAACCCTTCTCGAAGTCCTTGGACCCGGTGACCACCTGCCGATCCGCCGGTGGCCGTGTCTCGTACCGGCCGGACGGCTCGGGCCACTTGACCGGCTTCACCTCCCGCACCTCACGGGCCGGCGACGAAGTCTGCTTCGCCGCGATCCACTCGGTCAGGCGGGCCGTGGCGAGCCGCCCGTGCTCGGGACGCCACGGAGTTTTCTCGTCCACCTCCGCGCCCTTCAGGAAGACCTGCGCGATCTTGACTGCGGCGTTGATCTCTGTCGTCGTGGCTTCCACTGCGTTGGTGCGGATCAGCCGTGCGACCAGGTCACTCTCGATCGTGTCGAAGGGCAAGGTGGTCTGCGTCGCGACGATCTGCTCGACCTCGTCACGAATGACCACGTGCGCTGTGCCGTCGGCTCCCCGTTCGGCGTCGATGGCCTTGCGGGTCAGGGTAGGAGCGTTGTCCTCGGCGAATGTTCGTCCCAGCGCCTCGACACTGGCCAGGTTGATCTGGCTCAGAGAGAACGGGTCACGCTCCCACCGGGTTACGACCGACGGCAGGAAAAGTGGGATCTTCACCCCGCCTGGAGAACGCGGCTCGAGCTTCCGGGTCAGCACCGAACTCGACGCTTGGCCGGTGGCTACCCGCGCATCGATCGTCGACACGGACAGCCCCAGGTGGCTCTGCTCGGTTGCATCGACCTCGAGTTCGTCCTCGTCGAACAGCCCGATTTGATCCGGGTCGGATGCCGCCGAGCCGGGCAACAGAATGTCGACGGCCCCGGACTCGGGCGGTGTGAAGTCCGACGGCAACGAGCCTTGCTCGCCGAGGGGGACACCTGGATCGTGCTGCCCCGGTGACGGGTTCGCTACGACGGTGGCGTCGCCGGTCCGATCACCCAGGGTTTCTTCGATGAGTGCCTTCGCTTGCTTGAGCAGAGTGGCGAAAGACCTGTGGGAGAGTACTTCCACCGTATCGAGCATCGGGTTGCCGGTGCGCTGTCCGAAGGGCAGCCGAAGGCCGCGGCCGAGGATCTGCTCGGTGAGCAGATTCGATTCCATCGACCGCACGGAGGCGATGACGTAGATGTTTTTCACGTCCCATCCCTCTTTTAGCATCGATACCGACACGACTGCGCGGATCTTGGACTCCGGGTCCTCCAGGCGGTCGAGCTGGTCGAGGGTGGCATCAGGCTGATCTGAGGTGACCAGCAGGACCTGGTCCGGATCGCCAAGCATGTCGGAGCCGATCAACAGGTCCCGGTACTCGGTGGCTTCCTGGATGGTGGTTGCGACGAGGAACATCACCGGCTCGACGTATTTGCGTCCACGGACTTGCCGACAGTACGCACGCATCGCGTCGCGCTTCGCGTCGAGCAGCGTGAGCCCGTCTGCAAGCTGGGTGCGGATGTCGTGGATTCCGTCCTGGCGGGACACCAGTACGGGGATCTTGAGATATCCGTCCGCGATCGCTTCGGACAGCGGGTACCGGTAGACGCGCAGGGGAAGGGACTTCTCGTGTGGCGTGGCGGTCAGGCCGACGGTGGCGAGTGGTCTCAGGCCGGTGATGGCGGCCTCGAACTTCTTCGCCGAGCCTGAGTAGTACACGTGGTGCTCGTCAGCAATGACGACCAGGTCGTCGGCGTTCTCGAGATACGACCGGACCGCGGTGCCGAGTGTTTCGTGGGGCTTGTCGGCACGTCGGCGATCTTCTTTGTTCGGGCGTAGCAGCGACTGCACGGTGAACACGAACACCTTGAAGATGTCCGGGTCCTCAAGTGCCGCGCCGACTTCCCCCCGTTCGACAGTGTCGAGAGTGATGATCATCGGTCGGCATTGCAGACCACGAAGGTATTTCGGATGGCCCGGGGTGAGGTTGTCAATGGTCTTGCGTTGAATCGTCGAACCCGGTGTGACGATCACGACATTTCTAATTCCCGACTCGTAAAGGTAGTCGAGCAGTCCGCCGGCGATGTACGTCTTGCCGACGCCGGTGGCGAGATCCGCGATCATCTCCGTGCCCGGATCGGCCGTGTCCAGTGCGCGTGCAAGAGCATCGAGGGCGGCTTGGTTCGGCTCACGTAGATCGAGGTTGTAGGCGACCTGCTCGACGAGTCCGGGATCGTAAGGGATGCTCACAATGGTGATCCTTCCGCGCCGGTGCGTCGGCGCATTCGGCGGGCACCTGAGGTCAGGAGGTCTCGGGGAGCCTTGCGTATCCGGGAGCCTTTCGAGACTTCGGCGAGCGCGGTCTCGGCACCGGGAAGGATGGACTTCGCCACGATCGTGACACGCTGCTTGTCGTCGAGGGCGCCGACGATCTGACGGACTTCCTCTTCACCGACAGCACCGTCGAGAACCGCGAGCCGCATCCGGCCGCGCACCCCGCAAAATGGTGCATCATCTGCCTGCCACTCGAAGCCCAATTGGCCAGCCACCGCGCGGGCAAACCTGCCGTTCGTGGCCCACTCCGACAGGACGACTCCGAAAGGCGTGTCCTCATACATCGAAGGCCCCACCTTCACCGTTCGGAACCCGCCTCCACCGCTCCATTCCGCAGACTTACTGACCGTTTCAGAATGAGTTCGGCGTGGTAGATGGCGTTCCGGGACGGTTTCGGGCACCGTGTCGAGAGTGTCTGTTGATCTTGTTCCTGACGATCTGTGGGAGCGTGTAGCTCCGCTGCTTCCGCCCAGATCTGCCCGCCGGTTCCGGTTTCCGGGGCGCAAGCCGGTCGACGACCGGGTCGCCCTGGCCGGCATCATGTTCGTTCTGCGCACCAACGTGGCCTGGCGTGATGTGCCGGCAGAGACGATCGGGTGCAGCGGAGTGACCTGCTGGCGCAGGTTGCGGGAGTGGACCGAGGCCGGGGTGTGGCCGCGGCTGCACGAGATGCTGCTCGCGGAGCTGCGAGCCGCCGGGTTGCTCGAGATGGACGACGTCGCCGTCGACGGCTCGCACGTGCGGGCCCTCAAAGGGGGGATCACACGGGACCCTCACCGGTCGATCGCGGCCGCACCGGCAGCAAGCACCATGTGATCGTCGACCGGCACGGAACCCCTCTTGCGGTGTCGCTGACCGGCGGAAACCGCCACGACGTCACTCAACTGATGCCGCTCGTCGAGGCGATCCCCCGTATTCGAGGCCGGCGGGGCCGGCCGCGGAATCGGCCCCGCCGGTTGTTCGCCGACCGAGGCTACGACTACGACAAGTACCGAAACCTGCTTCGCGAAAAGGGGATCACCCCGATGATTGCCCGCCGAGGCGCCGCGCATGGCTCCGGGCTCGGCAAGGTCCGCTGGGTCGTCGAGCGGACCTTCGCTTGGTTGCACCAGTTCAAGCGTCTGCGAACACGTTCCGAGGTACGAGCGGACTTGCATCAGGGGCTGCTCGAACTCGCGTGCAGCATCATCTGTTTGAGGCGACTGCGGAGATCATTCTGAAACCGTCAGTTAGAGATCCCACCGGTGTCCTCACCGGATACGACCGCTTTGAGACGGGGCAGGATGAACGAATCCGCCGTTGCAGGAAGAATTTCGCTTGTAATCCACCGGCGATTCAACTTGTGTGCAGCGGCGGCTGTGGTTCCTGATCCGGCGAAGCAGTCGAGAACCAAATCTCCTGGTTCCGTGGACATGAGGAGAATTCTTTCGATCAGTGCCTCTGGCTTCTGCGTGGAGAACCCGGTTCGCTCGGCGGCCTGACTGTTGATGACCGTGATGTCCGTCCACAGGTCGCCGACTGCTCTTCCCTTCGCCTTGTGCAGGTACTTCTTGAACCGAGGAAATCCGCCGGCGTCGGGCCAGTGGATGTATCCATGCTTATCGAGTACATCCAATTTCTCCCGCATGGTCAGAGTTTCGATCTCGACCTCGGTCAGCCCGATTTCTTCGAGTGGAGACCGAGGGACAGCCCAACATCGACGTCGCTCGCTCGGGTCGTGGCCACGCCACGGCTTCCCGGAGTCGAGGTGGGGACGGAAACTTGAGGCCGTGAGGTCACCGGCGTCGTAAACACCACGCGAGTCACTGTTGGTGAAGCGTTTTGCCACATACTCGTCAGCGAGAGGCAAGTACACAGACTTGAGAGAAGCCTGCTCTGACGCTCCGTAGACATGGATGGTCTCGTGCATGGTTCCGAGAGTCTTCCGGGCGAGACTCTTGGCCGACGTACGTTGCCAGACAACGCTTGCGAGATGCTGTCCTGCGCCGAATATCTCATCTAGGAGGCACCGCATACGGTGAGACTCGAAGTTGTCCAGGTGCAGCCACATCACACCGTTCGGCGCGAGGAGATCGCGGAGAAGAAGTAGTCGCTCGCGCATGAAGGACAGCCAGGTGGAGTGCTCCATCCAGTCGTCGTAGTCATCAAACGTTTGACCTGTGTTGAACGGAGGATCAATGTAAATCAGTTTGATCTTGCCACGGTACTGCTGGCGGAACTCAGGGACCTCGCACAAGATGCGGAGCACGTCGAGGCTGTCTCCTATGAACAACAGGTTGTCGGCGTGCGGATGCTCGTCGTCGGTCTCTCCCACCGTGCCGACGAAATCTGCAACGCGGACTTCCGATGCTGCCGGGTGATCCCGATCCACCCAGACAGGTTTTCCGTTGTCATCCTTCGGAATGAGCAGGAACTGATCCTTGCCCGGCCATACGAGTTCGAGACGTGCTCTGGACACGACGGCGGCCCTTCTGTTTCGTTCGTGAGTAGGCAACGGCTCACACTGGAGTGCGTGTGAGGCGCGCGCACCCCAGTCCGCTACACGGTGTGACGGTCCCGATGGCTACTTCGGGGAGTTGAAGTCGTTCTTCGGCAGGCCGTAGGTCTCGCTCGCGTAGTCAGTGTCCGACCACCATGCGTAATTCCACTCGCGTGTTACCTCAAGGCGGTCAGCCCAAGGGAATGCCTCCGCCGCCATCGTTCGAACAGACGTCTCGATCTTGTCAACGGCTCGCTCCAGGTGCCGGTCCTGGATGTTCTTGCTGATTCCCTCGGCCACGCAAAACTCGAAGGTCAACTTCAGACGACGAGGCGCTGTTCCCAACACAACCACCACTTTCAGTTAGATTGACTACTCTGGTAGAGAGAGTAACAGTCTCGTGGAGAGTTTCGATCTTCTAGGAATTTCGTTACTCAGCGACAAACCCCGGCGCTCGGTGTATGAGGGGCGGCGCTGCTGCGGTTGACGGCTGGGTAAGCCCGTCCCGGGATGGCGAGGGGCGGTATGGCCCCTCGCTATAGCCACTGATAGCCCATAGGGGTGGCGTGGATCGGATCGGCCCCTCCCGAGGAACACCGCGGCAGCCACTGGGCGAGCCGATGATTCAGTCGTCCTCCCAGACCAAGTGGTGCAGACGCATCGCTTCGATCAGATCGGGATCGTGCTCCTCGACCGGGCCGTAATCCAGCACCGTGACGTTCTTGCTGACCGGTCCGTCACCGGGACGCTCGTACAGCGCCCAGAGCACCAGCCCGTCACCGTGCCGGGACTCGAACGCGATGCCGGCCACCGGCTCACCGCCGGGATCGGAAAGAGTGTTGACCCACTGCGAGATCGCCTGGGTCAGGGCACGCGGGCGGCCGTCGCGGATCGCCGCGGTGTCGAGATCGAGCAGACCGAGCCGGATCGCATGCGGCCGGAACAGGGTTCGCAAGGTGGCCACCGACTCGGGGTCGCCGGGCACGACGAACCGTCCGGTGATCGTGCCGCTGCCGGTCACCCGGGACGACATCCACGACCGCGGGACACGACCCGGCGCGATGGTGGGGAACTCACCACCGTCGTCGTCGACGATCTCATCGAGCGCAGCGCTGAGCTCGTCGCTCTTACGGGCGTAGGCGAGGACCTCGAGATAGCAGGACAGGCGGGTCGCCCCGACGTACAGGGTTCGCCACACCCCCGCCGGATCGTCCCAGCGGCCGGTGAAGCGCCCGTCGGTGGCGAACTCCCACGGTGTCCGCTCCCACGAGGTCGGCGGGTAGCCCACCCGGTAGGCGGCCGCGCCGGCGACGTGGACGCAGCGGACATCACCGCGCGGAGTGGAGATCAGCGTGCGGTCCGGTGCGCTCATCCGACCGCCGCGAACTGCCGGGCCGCGGCGAGGACCTTCGGGCCGACATCGGACAGCTCGCCTTCGCGCAGCAGCAGCGCCGGCGGGCGGTCGTCGAGGATCGGGTTCAAGCCCTGGAACCAGGTCTGCGCCACCGCGGGGGTGTCGCGTTCGGCGATCAGCCGGGCGGCGCGGTAGGCGATGCGCAGGCGTTCGACGTCGGTGTCGTTGTTGATGGTGCGGGTGCCCTCGGCCCACTGGCGCACCGCGCGGGTTTCCTTGACCTTGCCCAGGTAGGCGACGAGTTTGGCGCCGAGTAGGTCGCGCAGTGCGGTGACCAGCTGTGATTGGGTCATGCGGGCGGCGTCGTTGTAGGCGGCGAGGTCGGGGCGTGGGTGTGCGGTCGTCATAGCAATCCACCTCCTGATCACATGGTAAATCACAGTCTTGATGCCGTCGAGGTTCCCACCTTGAGCGACTGCGCGGGGACGGCGTCGGGGTGGACGACTCCGAACAGGTCCGGCGTTCGGGCTCCGGGGCACAGTCCGACTGGAGGCAGCCGGCGATCCTTCCCCTCCGCATTGCCCGGCCTCACCGGTGCCGCTACGCTGTGCGGCGGTTGCTTGTGAACCGTTTCCCAGTGGCGACACTCACCGTGACGCTGGGACAGAGACAAGTGATGTTCCCGAGTGTTCGGCTGGTGCCCACGTCTACAGAAACGCGTTGAGGTGAGCAACGCAGAGACTGGTCTGACACATGCCCACCGTCAATTTTCAGACGTGCACCGGAGAATCGCGCTCCTACATCGCCTTTCGCATGCAACATCGCCCCTGCCCGGCGCTTCTCCACTCGACCGATCCCGCCCAGCAGGAACTCGAAGCCACCGTGTTCCGCGCCTTGGGAGAGATCCGAAGCCCGTCCGCACATCCTTTCCACGTCAAACGCATCCGGTTGAGCAAGGCCCACGTGCCGATCGTGTTCCTGGACGGGGCGACCGGAAAGGTCGACGTCAGCGCCACATTCCTCGAGGTCTGTCTCCCGGGCGCAGACGGCGGGAGTCCGGCGGCCGGATTCGGAGTGCGCATTCTGCACATCCACGGTCGTGACCTTGTGCTGGGACTCGTCGAAACGGATGCTCGCGTGATCATTCGAGGTTCCGCCGACACCGACTGGAATGCGCTGCGGAGCGCACATTCTCGCCAGGTGCAGGGCAACGGCACACCGCTGTGGCACGAAAAGCGGTGGACCCCCGCAGAGCTCGCACTCAGGGACCATCCCTCATCGGTGTCACCGGAACCCCGCGTGCGGATGGAGTCGATGCTCCTGCGGCGGATCGCGATCTTCACCTCGTTCGGCTCCGCCCACCGCACTTATGCGTATGCCGGCGGCCCGGACACCACCAAGATGTGGCTCGAATACGATCCCGCGGTACCGAAACGGCACGATGAACTCGTATCGGCGCTGACCGACCCGACCTGGGGCCTGGCTATGCGGGTCGAATCCGATGACTGCGCCTGCGCCACGGACGGTATGTGCGTGACCGTGCTGACCACCACGGGCGGTATGTGCGTGACCGTGCTGACCACCGCGGCCGGCGATGCCACACTCAGGCTGCAATCCGTCTCCGATAGACCCGTCTGGGGGGCGCGAGCACTTCGAGGAAATCGACGCGCCGCGAAAATGGCTCAACCGCGCGGTGCCCGGGGGCCTCACCCCACGCCCGCCGACGGACTGAACGCCGACGACGCTGGCGGTGGTGGGGACGGTAGCGGGTTGAATATTCGAGTGTCGGTCCGTGCGAGCTTCGCCGAGTGCGGCGCGGGCAACGACTCTGAACATGAAAAGTGCCATCGCGATCAGCGCCTACGGATTCCACGCCGTGCCTCGATAGATGTGGGCGTGACACTCGTGATCGGTCGAATACGCACTGAACTGCCCCGACGGCATAGACCCATCCGAAGCGGTCGAAGCGGTGTCGTTGCTCAGTTGCATCCGCGAGCGCGCAGCCATTCCCGCGCGGCCACCTCAGCGCCGTCCCCGGAGGTGCGGTGATCGGCAGCAATGGGTTCCTCAGCGAGATTCACGCCGTCGCGGTCGACATACGTACTCTCGGTGAGAACCAAGCGTGCTCCGTCGTAGAGCGGGCGCACCGAATTCGCTGACGTGTATCCCGCGCTCTCTGCCCCGAACGAGCGGACGTTGTCGAGGCCGCGGAATGCCGTGAGCACCGCCTCATCACTCGAGACCGTGTCACCGTCCTGTAGCACCGCCACCGGCTGGCCCGTGATTTTGGGGACGTTGCCGACCGAGATTGTGGTACCGCCCATCCCGGCACCGTCGTCGAAGATGGTCACGGGCATGTCCTCGCCCCTACGGGTGCGAAACGTCATCGCGGTCCCGTTCGGGAGCAGCGGGGTCCGGCCGGACAACATCGGGTACATCGTGCCGCCGGTGTTGCCGCGCAGATCGACGATCCACCCGCAGGTCCGATCCGCCGCGCCGAGAATGCCGACAGCTGCGGCGTCGGCGTAGCGCTGCTGCAACTCGTCCGACACCGCGCCCAAGGCAGGAATCGTCACGGTGGTGATGCTGTCCACCGTGGTGACCGTCGGTTCGGAAAACTCGGCGGTGGCAGTCGAGGACGACCGGGCCGCTTTCGCCGGATCGAGGAAGAACGAGTGCTTGCCACCGGCTACTTTCACCGCCGCCGCCAGCGGGCCATGCAACTCCTGGATGCTCGCAGCGCCGTCGGCGGCAGCCTGCACACGAGCGCGCTGCGCTTCCCACTCCGGACCGCTTGCGTAGTACCCGTTCTCCATCAGATCCAGAGCGATCTCGGCGTAGCGCTGCGGCGACGGCGCCCCCAGATACACACCGACACGCGGACCGAACTCATGCACCGCCCACGCACCCGAGACCCCGACCAGCCCCACCACGGCGCTGAGCACCGACAGCACTACCGGCTACCGACGCCGCGGCCTGCGTGCAGACGAGTCTGTGCCGGTGGAAGGAGAATCCGAAGGAGCAGAAGCCGTCATAGACGCCCACACTACGAAGACCGACGTACAGCGACTTCACACCCCCTGACATCCATGCGATTGGGACGGTCACCGTCTTCGCGCAGGCGGTGCACTCGAAGGCCCGGACGTATCGAGGTGAACTGCACAGATGACATGTCCCCATGCTGGATGGTGAGCGCGCCGGCGGAAAGGGAACGAATACGACTGCGGTGGCGGTGTCGACGCCCGGACTCGGCCGCGCGGCGCACCGGCCGCACCCGAGATGTATCGCGCACGACCCTGTCGGTGTCTGCGCCGGCAGACACAGCGATAGTGTTCAAACCATCCCATCGACACGCACTAGGTAGGTAGTTGTGAGTATGGTCGTCGAGCTCATCGCAGAAGAGGTGCATCGGATCTGTCCGCCCGGTCGAGCGTTCATCGCTGTCGATGGCGTCGACGGAAGCGGTAAGAGCACCTTTTCGGCGAAACTCGTGCAGCAGTTACATCCACGGCTCGTTGTCGTGTTGCACGCCGATGATTTCCTCAATCCGGCCCCTGTCCGGCACGCCAAAGGCAAACACTCTCCACAAGGCTTCTGGACGAACCTGTACAACTATCCCGCGATGATGTCGTACGCCCTCGACCCGTTGCGACCTGGTGGTGACGGCCGGTACCGCCCGGCCTCGTACGACTCGGAAACCGATACCGTCATCTGCCCGCCACTCCTCCGCGCCCCTGACGACGCGTTGGTACTGGTCGAGGGATTGTTTCTTCACCGTGAGGAACTGGTGGACCTGTGGGACCTGTCGATCTTTCTCGACGTGCCGTTCGAGGAGACGGCGCGTCGGATGGCGGCACGGGACGGAACCCACCCGGACCCTCGACACGACTCCATGCGCCGCTATATCGGGGGCCAACGCATCTACTTCGAGCAGGCACGCCCGTGGGAACAGGCCACGATCATCGTCGACAACACGAATTTCGACGACCCAAGGATCATCGGCGCGGACCAAGTGAGCGCTGCTGCATAGGCAATCCGGCGGTCGCGCATCACCTGCCGATACCCCGGGCGGCGAACCGGCCACACCGACTGCACCCGAGATATGGCGCGCAGGCTCCTGTCAGCGTGTTTGCACGGGCAGACGCAGTACGCGGCGGAACGATCCGGCGTCGGTCGAGGCGGGATCTCGTTGTCATAGCCAGCCGGCAAGATCGAGAACCGATGCGCGGGGAAGCAGCCGAAGCGGAAACCAGCGAGGGATCGCACCGACACGCACTCGGCAGCGCCGTCGCGCGCCGTCGGCTGCGCGGCGAGAACAGTGGCGACGACGTCGTGACGCTCGTCCTCGCCGAGCACCAGCAGCGCCGGTACACCCGCCGCTGATCCCCTATCTGCCAGGAGGCCCCTGTGATCGTGACCGTCGTGCTGATGCTCGGAGCGCTGGTGCTGCTGGCCGGATTCGTGTGGACCCGCACCGCCACCGAACCCGCACCGAAGATCGCCGCGCTCGCCGTCCAAGCCTGCGGCGCATTAATGCTCGGCGCGGCCGCGCTCGCCTCCGCCTCGTCCTGGACCGCGAAACTACCGATCCTGCTCAGCTCGACGATCCTGCTGACTGCCTGCACCTACGCCTACCGGCGTGCCCGCCAGCACAGCCAGAACACCGACTGACCCACTGCGCGACCCCGAACACCTGCCGTGAACTGCGCAGATGACACGTCCCCGCGCGCCGTGGGTACGGGGACATCCCGGCTGGGTACCGGCGGGTCGGTCCTGCGGGGACCGGCCGCGACCGGTGCCTCCGTGATGGGCGCATACGGGGCTACAGCCAGCCGGGGCCGTGCTCATCCCACGGGTTCGGGCTCTCCGGTCCCCAGGCGAGGTCGATGGACCCGCCGCCCCGCGTCGTGTTCTGACCGGTCAGCAGCGGAATGCCGGCCACCACGGCGTCGAGGGCGAGGTCCGGCAGCGGCATCGCCTTCAGTACCTCGGTGCGCAGCCGGTCTTCGATGACACTTCGCGGCACGGTTCAGTTCTCCTTCATGGGGCGGGGTTGCTCGGTCGCGGACGGTGTCGGTGCGGTGGTGTGGATTCGGATCGGCTGCGGGGGATGCCGCAGCCGGGTGCCGTCCGGATCGGACATGCCCTGCACCCAGCCTTCCTGCCAGAAGCGCAGGTAGACATGCGGATCGCTCACCCACCGCGGGATCGCCGGATCTTTCGGCTCGCGTGTCGGGTTGCGCGCGAACCGCGCCCCCGCGCGTCGGCCGTCCCGATAGCCGCGGTCCTCGTCGTCGAGCATCAACCACTCCCCTCCCCTGTCGTGGTGCGGCCGTTTCGTCTGGGGCCGCACGCGCGAGCTGTGCGCGCCCGGCGACCGTAGACACCAGCACCGACACAGGCGGGTGTGAAAGCAGCGACAATGGCTCAGTCGAGCTCGTAGCCCGCCTCACGGGCGATGATGACCGCGACCTCATCGAAGGTGATTACCCCGCGGATCAGATCGACGAGCAGGTCCTTGTCCCGATCGCTCATCTGCCGGCCTTCGATAGCCATGATCGGTTCCATCTGCGCGACAGCCGCGCGGGCGGCGGCCTCGGTCTTGCGGGGTGCTGTCATGGCCACCAGCACAGCACATCCCACCGACCACCCACCACGACCGCACGACACGCGGCCGTGGTCATACCCGCCGGATGCGGCGAGACGCCGGCGGGAGGCGCACGTGCGAAGTGCTGTGGCACGTGCCCGCCCATCCTTCGACGTTCCCGATCGCCGAGCACGCGGACGGGAGGTACGTGCGCACCCCTCGGGCACGACACTTCGCCGCAGGAAAGAGCCGGCCTACTTGCCGGTCTTGAGCATCAGAACCTGGCCCTCGACGCCGAGATCGATGGTCAACTCGGTCCAGCCGCTGTCGAAGCAGCCGCCTCCGGTGGCAGCCTGGGCCAATCCGGCACCGGTCAGGCCGACGGTGCCCACCGTGGCCGCCGTGACCAGAGCCCGCGCGATGATCGAACGTCGCATTGTTGGTTTGCTCCTGTTGTCGACACGCACCCGGCCGGATCGTCCGGCCGTGGTGGACCCGGTGTCCTTGCCGCACCGGCGCTACGGCGTGAGAGGCGCCGAGCAGCAGCACAGTTCCCGGCACTGGCGGATCGTTCGGCACCGGCTAGCGTGGCCGCGTGGACGCAGCGAAGCAGGCCCTCGGGGACGCAGCCGATGCGATGACCGACGACGAACTCGAACAGGCCATCGCGGCGTTGCACGCCCGCGAACGCGAAGTCCTCATCGCCGGGGACAGCGCCGCGGCGTTCGATCTGATGGGCACCAAGTTCGTCCTGCTCTCGGCACTGGACAACCGCCGCCGCTGACCTTCGGAAGAACAGGACCCACCCGCCATGCCCCGGCCCCGGCGCCGGCCGGACCGTCCCGCACGAGGTAGACGTACACCGCCGCCGACGCCCACACCGGGCGGATCTATCCGGCCCGAGGGGTCGACCACATAGCCTCGGAGCGAGAGTGGAAGGAGCGTGGAGGTGGCCGTGGTGACCAGGACGATGGTCCGGCGCAAGCTCGTGCACACCGGGCTGCTGCTGAAGATCAAGGCACAGAACCTGCCGATCGACAGCCCCGCCAGCCGGGCGCGGCTGGCCACCACCCGCGAGCAATGGGCACATCCGATGTACGGCCGGTACATCGATCTGTGGGAACAGCTCATCGAGGCCGGCGACCTTGACGAGATCACACGCATCGTCCTGGCCGACGACGAACGCGGCGAGGAAATGCGCCGGCTCTCCCCGTTCACGGTCTATCTGACCGAGGAAGCACGGCTGCTGTCCATTCGGCTGACCTCCGCGCTGATGGGCACCCCGGCTGACACTGCCGGATGACCGTCGAAGTCCCGGCGTTGTGTGGCCTCGCCTGGATCGTCACCCCGATCCTGCTCGCCGACCTGGCCGCGCTGGTGCGCCGGTGTGCACGACCGGTGCCGACCCGTGACTGCATATCGACCGCTCTACCTGCATAAACGGCACGTCCCTACCGAGGTGGAGCTCAGCGGGTGAGCGAAACGATGCGCGATCCACCCTGATACCCGGGCCCGAGACACCCTCGGACGCACAACCGACCCCGCCGGCTACCGACACCGGTACCTGTGCGGACAGAACGCCGACACCGCTGGAGAACACCCCGGCTACCGTGAACGCGTGATCCACACGGCCGCACCACACCCACGCCCCCGCGCACCGGGCGTGAGCCGCCCTTCCCACAGGGCGCGGATGCAGCCGACGACGCTGGGTCCGCATCCCCGAACCAGACCTGCCTCTAGCAGCACCGAAGGAGAAACCGTGCTCGAGTTCTTCCGCCGAAAGCGCCGCCGTGCAACACCGTCGACCGAGTCGTGGATGGGGCGATGCGTCGGCACCGCGACGCCGGCCGAACTCAAGCATGCGCAACGGCTGCTGACCGACGCTCATGTCACCGCACCGTTCGTCGAGCCCGGCGATGACGAGTACGAACTGTGGAGGGCCGGCAAGCTCGTCCCGTTTTATCTCACCGAACTACTCAATGCGGGAGGACACTTCGGTCCCGAGGTCGATACCGCATGTCTGGCCGAAGAGCCGGCGGTCGATCGCTGGGAAGTGGGCGTCGAATATCCGAGTTGGGAGCAGACCGTCGCGCTGGCCCGCTTCCTCGACGTGCGGGTGGGCGATCTGGCCCACCCCGATGCCGAGCCCCGCCACCACGAGGTCCGTCCACGACTCAAGATTTCGGGTCTGGCGATCTTGTCCTTCGAGCCTGCGGCCGTCTCAGCGGTCACAGCAGGTGCCGGCGCCACCGAGCGCGTCACACACGACGATCACCCCGACGCCTGAACCGGGTTCCGGTCCGGACCTGCCTAATTAATACGCGTTGACCTGGCCAGACGGCATGTCCCCGCACTGCGCCGATGACACATCCCCCTGCGATGGGGCCGATGACATAGGTCGACGACGACATCGTCACCGAGCACCCGGGCCTTATGGTGCGGTCGGCTACCGCGGCCGGTGCGCTCGAGCTGTGCGCGCGGTGCGTGCCGGACCCGACGCCGCGCTGAGAAAACCGCCCCTCCACGAATCCCGGCCTCGCGCACCCACCCCCAGGACACAGCGGGCCGCAGGAATCGGCAACAGCGCCGAAGAGCGGACCGATGACCGCGCCCATCCGGACTCACCGAACCGCGGACGGAACGGCCGAACACCGGTCCTAAACAGGGCAGATGGCCTGTCCCCCGCCCTGGGTGCACTCGCCGCCGACGCCGGAAAATGCACATCCTCGGCGCGGCTGTCATCCGGCCATCCGGAGCGTGCTGCCGGATAGGGTGACCGGTTGTGGACACCGTCCTGCACGCACCGCACCCCTGGCCGGCCATCACAGCGGCCCTACGTGGCCGCGGGCCCCGCCGCGTCGCCATTGCCTACCTCGACCACACTGCGCCCGACCTGCTGCCGCTGCGCAGCGGGGACCAGCTGATCGTCAACGGCGCCCGCGCCGCCGTGCGCGCACATGCCACCTCCCCCACCGCCCTCGCCCACTTCCTCGAGGCCGGGGTGCAGGTGCTGTCGACTGCGAACCTGCACACCGGTCTGATCGTCACCGCAGAGAAGGTGATCGTCGGCCCGGCCAGCGCTTCACACGCCTCCACCGTCGCCGACGAAACCGCGCTGATCACCGACGATCCAGGCGCCCTCGCCGCAGCACATGCCTTCCTCGACCGGCTCGAGGACACCGTCGTCGTCGACGGGGTGTTTCTCGACAGCGCCACCGCCATCTGGCAGATCGGCCGCGTCGTCCCCCTGGCCGGGATCGGCAGCCGCGCGCGTCTCGAGCACGACTTCCTGCCCACCCCCGTACGCCGGATGTTCCTGCGACACCTGGACGACTACACACCGACCGCCGACAACAAGACCAGCTCGACATCCCCTGTGCCCGGCAGGGGTGGGCCGGACCCGCGCTACCGCACCGAATGGGTCCGCGAGGACAGCCCCGGTCCCGACCGTCGCACCCGCCTCGAGCCCGGCGACGTCGTGATCCGGATCAGCGCAGACGACACGCGGCTGGACCCGCCGGCCGTCGTCGACACCGGCCCACACCGCATCCCCCACACCCGCCACGCCCTGGCCTACCGGTTACGCGCCCGCGTCGACCTCGACCCCATCGCCATATCCGACGCCACGCGCATCCTCACCGACCGCGGTCACTCGAACCCGCGCCTGCACCGCGACCACCGCATCATCTCTGCGAGCCTGCGCGCCGCGGTGCTGGCTCTGTGGAAGATGTGACCATCTTTGGACCGTTGACCGGCGGCCTACCCGGTACACCCCACTGACATGCGTAAATGGCACGTCCCCTGCGCCTTACACTGCCGGCTGCATCGCCTCGGCGGCGAAGGCTTGTGTCCACCACTGGTCGACGTTGGCGTGCTCTTTCGGTAACGCCAGGGCCGGGGCGACGACGAAGTACCGCTCGACGGTCGGGAGCACCGGGCCACGTTCGTGCTGGTAGACACGCAAGATTCCATCGTCCCCGATGTCCGGGCAAGGAGCCGGTCGCGGGGTCGATCGTGACGCCGCCGCCGACCGACCTGTGTGCGCTCAGCTCGAAGCAGATACCGGCCCTATAGCCACCGTCGGTAGGACCGTTGTTGAGCTGTTCCAGGATGACTCGGATGTCCGGCGAAGCCGGATCGAAGCCACCCTCCGTGGCGTCACCCCGTCCTGACCATGCGGTCGGGTATGAGTTCTGCGATTCCGCTGCATTGCCTTGCACGTGCGGGGAATTGAGCGGACTTCGGTCTGTTTCCATATCCCTACCTTGCAAAGTTGATTTGTCAAGTATTCAGTGGGTTGCCGCCAAACCGGCCGAGCGCGCGGCGTCCGCGCGCGCACGTACCGGACGGACAGCTCCCCTTCATCGAGCACCCTGCCGCACCGGAGCAGTGCAGAATTACCGCTTGAACTGGAGCGACGACACGTCCCCTGCACCGAATGTGCGCGATTCGTGGCCGCGGCGTTCCGGCCGTACAGCCAAACTTCGCTGGTGCATGAACAACGCGAGCCCGCTTCTATCCTCTACTGCTGCGCAGCTCCGTGACTCCCGATGGGAGCTCAGTATTGATCGTCCGCGGGGGCAACCTGGATGAGCGTCAGCTCCGCGTGCGCAGGGCGGTCCTCGAGTTGGAACGGACGCATCGTCACCGAGCACTTCACCCATTCGGTGTTACCGCGGTGCAACTGGACCAGATCCACGGTGCTCGGAACCTCCCCGGCGTTGATTCGCTTCGCACTGTCCTGCAAGGCGGGCAGGTCGTCCGGGTGCACCACCGGGCCTGTCAGGTGCGCGTACTGCCATTCGACCCATTTCGGGGCGCGGCCGATCCACAGCGCGATCGCGCCACGGCGGGCCTCGAACAACGCCACGTGCACCCTGGAACCGTCGAGCCCTTCCGTCAGCCCCAGCTCCGCGAGCGTCGGTGTCGACGGCGGATAGGCATCGGAGAAATCGTGGTAGAGCACCCTTACCGCGGTCCCGTCCGCGGTGGGCCGCAATACGACCTGCCATTGCATCGCGTGGCCGTCATCGTGCCTAACCGAGAACCACGTGCTCAGCGCCATATCCGGCTTCGGAGTCAGGACGACCTCCAAGAAGTCCTGTTCCTTTTCCATGTGGATCGCGCGGTTGATGTAGTCCGAGGACAGCGCAGTGGGCACCCAGTCGTCGAGACGGGTGCCGGACATCGCGCCGGACTCCCAGGTCTGATAGATCAGCCACTCGGTGGTCGACCAGACCGTTCCCGAGGTGAGCCGCCGTTCTGCGATCGGCTCTTTCGGGTCGCCGACCCACATCTGGATGCCGTGCACGTCCCCGAAGGGCCCGATGATCGGCCAAGCGTAGAACCGCCACGCGCGGTTCGCGCGCTTGGAATGCAGGACGCGGTCGAACGGTTCACGGGTCCGGCGTACATGCTCGATGATCGGTTCGACAAGGATGTCCGCCGTCGGGGAGATGCTTCGCCTGGTAGAGATCATCCCCTTCGCTTCGTTCCCCGATGCCACCAGTGTCGCTACGCCTTCGGTCAGCGTCTCGATCACATGCCACGTACCCATCAGACCCCCGCCTGTTGCAATTTGATCTCGATCAACGGAGAAGTGTAGCGGGGGCTGCGTTTCTACGATTTGTACTGACTTATCCCGTCCCGCGGGGTCGCATGGCCAATTTCAGGTTCTCGGGCCGGATCGTCAGCAGCTCTTCGACCGTCAGCTCATAGTCCGCGGTGGGCACGATGTCGAAGCGCGTGAGGATCTGCGCCAAGGCAAGCACTGCCTCGTGGAGGGCGAACTGGCGACCGATACATGCGCGTGCACCGACGCCGAACGGCTTGTACGCGTGTGCAGGCCGTGCTCGCACAGCTGCGGGAAGGAACCGATCCGGATCGAACCGCTCCGGGTCCTCACCCCACAATGCGGGGTCGCGGTGCAGCGCGAGCAGCACCACCAGGATCGTTTCGCCCTTGCGGATCGGATATCCGTCCAGAGTGGTTGCCTGCCGTGCCTTGCGGAAGAAGGCCGGGCCGGACGGCCACAGGCGCAGGGTCTCGTCGATGATGCGTCGGACGTACCGGAGCTTGGCGACCTGCTCGAATCGCACCGGTGCACCATCGGTGCCGAGCACCTGTTCGATCTCTTCCCGGGCCCGTTCGACGATCTCGGGATTGAGGGACAAGTAGTGCAGGGCGAACGACAGCAGTCCTGCTGTGGTCTCGTGACCGGCGATCAGGAAGGTCAGCACCTGGTTGCGGATGCTCTGGTCCGACATCATCTCCCCGGTTTCGGGGTCCGGGTTGTCGAGCATGCGCTGTAACAGGTCGTCTTGTCGCGGGGTCGCGCCGCTGCGCCGCGCGGCGATCACTTCGTCGACGGTGGCTTTCATCAACGCGATGTCCTTCGGGTTCTGGCGCATGGCCTTCCACCCCAGGATCTCCCGGAGGACAGGAACATCGTTCGCGGTCTGCGAGACGTACGACATGGCCCGGCTCATCGCCTCGACGAACGGATGACGACCGGGAGCGAACGAGTCGAAGCTGTACCCGAAGCCTGTGCGGCCGATGACCTCCAAGGTGAGCCGGTTCATGTCGGAGGAGACGTCGACCGGTCCGCGGGCAGCCGATTCTGTCCAGTAGGTGCACAGCTGGTCGACGCAGTCGACCATCGCGTCGTGGTAGCTGCGCATCGATGCCTGGCTGAACGCCGGCATCAGCACGTTGTGGGCCTGGGCCCAGGCCGGCTCACTGTTGAACGCGGTGAACAGCCCATCGCCGGCCAGCTCCCGCAGAGTGCTCACCGGGGGCACCACGGCCTTGGCGAAGCGGGTTTCGTCGAAGACCTCCGCCGCGGCGTCGCCGCCGCCGACCACGACCACCCTGCGGCCGATGATGCTGATCTCGAAGACGTCACCCAGTTCTTCCACGAACCGCATTTCGCGCTGTACCGGTCGCTTCGGGTCGAGACGCAGCACGTCGCCGAGCAGCGGCAGCCGCCGTGACGGTCGAGGCATCCGAGGTTCTACGCCGGCGCTTCCCTCTGCTCCGCCGCTCGGTGCGGACTCACCGGACCGGGCACTCCCCACTGAAGTCATGGCCAGAGTGTGCCGTACCCCCTCCCGATCCGCAGAATCCCTCACCGAACGTGGGACTCAGGGTCGCGGCACGTCGAATCGGCTCACATAGGCCGAGGGGACGTGTCATCATCCCAGTTCAACGAGGCGTTCTGTGGACACCCGAGAGCACTCAGCCGAACCCTCGGACCGGCGGGACACGCTCCTGGTTCTTCACGGAACGAACTGGGATGCGGGATCGCCCTGGCACTCTCGACCTATAACTGACCGTTTCAGAATGAGTTCGGCGTGGTAGATGGCGTTCCGGGACGGTTTCGGGCACCGTGTCGAGAGTGTCTGTTGATCTTGTTCCTGACGATCTGTGGGAGCGTGTAGCTCCGCTGCTTCCGCCCAGATCTGCCCGCCGGTTCCGGTTTCCGGGGCGCAAGCCGGTCGACGACCGGGTCGCCCTGGCCGGCATCATGTTCGTTCTGCGCACCAACGTGGCCTGGCGTGATGTGCCGGCAGAGACGATCGGGTGCAGCGGAGTGACCTGCTGGCGCAGGTTGCGGGAGTGGACCGAGGCCGGGGTGTGGCCGCGGCTGCACGAGATGCTGCTCGCGGAGCTGCGAGCCGCCGGGTTGCTCGAGATGGACGACGTCGCCGTCGACGGCTCGCACGTGCGGGCCCTCAAAGGGGGGATCACACGGGACCCTCACCGGTCGATCGCGGCCGCACCGGCAGCAAGCACCATGTGATCGTCGACCGGCACGGAACCCCTCTTGCGGTGTCGCTGACCGGCGGAAACCGCCACGACGTCACTCAACTGATGCCGCTCGTCGAGGCGATCCCCCGTATTCGAGGCCGGCGGGGCCGGCCGCGGAATCGGCCCCGCCGGTTGTTCGCCGACCGAGGCTACGACTACGACAAGTACCGAAACCTGCTTCGCGAAAAGGGGATCACCCCGATGATTGCCCGCCGAGGCGCCGCGCATGGCTCCGGGCTCGGCAAGGTCCGCTGGGTCGTCGAGCGGACCTTCGCTTGGTTGCACCAGTTCAAGCGTCTGCGAACACGTTCCGAGGTACGAGCGGACTTGCATCAGGGGCTGCTCGAACTCGCGTGCAGCATCATCTGTTTGAGGCGACTGCGGAGATCATTCTGAAACCGTCAGTAAGAGCCGATCGTGTTGAAACGCTATTCATCTGCGGGCACCAGCTCGGACAGGCGAGCGGTCCACGGATACCTCTCAGGCTGCGCTTGAGGCCGCGTTCGAGAATGCGGAGGTCGAGGTGATCAGCACCGTCGCAGTGTTTGCTGCGCGGGGTCCACGCAGACACCGGACCGGGCGCTGACCTGGTAAGACATGAAAATCAGCGGATGCGCTGGTCGCGATGGGCGCACCTGTGAGGCGGCAGGTGGCCCGAGCTAACAGTCAGCGTTTCGTCTGCTGGCCGAGGGCATCCAGGAGTGCGTTCAGGTCCACTGCCACAACGAGGGTTGCCCCGTGCTGTCCTGCTACGGCAGGAGTCGCGGGAGCGACTGCAACGTCGTCGACGTGAGTGCGGATGGAGACGACGCGATAGGCGCTCGTGTCGGTCAAGCGCGGAGTGATCGCCTCCGGGTGCTCGGCGTTCCACTCTGCCGCGCGTTCGATCGCACGGCGGATTCCACGACGCTCGGCCTGGTCGTAGCCCTTGGGGGCGTCGACAACGATGGTGAAGGTCTGGCTCTTGAACTCGTATCCGGTGCTGGCCTGGATCTCGACTGAGGATGCCCCCTGGGAGTGGACACCCTGACAATGGTTCGTTACAAGAACCAGGAGGGATGCTCACATGGGACGCCAGTCTCACTACCCGGAGGAGTTCCGCCGGGACGCGGTCGCGTTGTATCGCGCGGCCGGTGGTTCTCGCACCTACGCGGCGGTGGCTGAGGACTTGGGTATCAGCGGCGAGACGCTGCGGACCTGGGTCCGCAAGGACAACGCCGTTGGTCGAGGTGCGGCGGACCGTGGAGCCGGCGGCGGCGAACCCCCAGCCGAGGAGTTGGCGCGCCTGCGAGCGGAGAACGCCCGACTGCGCAGTGCGGAGAAGGAATGGCAGCTCGAACGGGAGATCCTGCGCCGGGCAGCGGCCTATTTCGCGCAGGAGATGAAGTGAAGACCTGCCGCTGGGACTTCATCTCCACCCACCGCAGCGAGTTCGGTGTGCAGCGGCTGTGCCGGGTCCTCGGCGCCTCCCGGTCCGGCTACTACCGGCATCTGGCCACCGCCGATGTGCGCACTGAGCGTGCCGCCGAGGAAGCTGCCACCGTCGCACGGATCCGCCGGATCCATAGCGAACATCGCGGCGGGTACGGTGCTCCCCGCATCCACGCCGAACTGCGCGAGCTGGGGGTGTGCATCCACCGCAAACGAGTGACGCGGTTGATGCGTGAGCACCACATCGTCGGTCGGCATCTGCGCCGTGGCCGGCGCACCACGATCCCCGATCAGCAGGCGGCGACGGTGCCGGATCTGGTCGGTCGGGATTTCACTGCCGAGGCGCTCGATACCCGTTGGTGTGGCGATATTACCTACATTCCGGTGGGGTCGTCGTGGTTGTATCTGGCGACGGTGATCGATATCTGTTCTCGTCGGGTGGTGGGCTGGTCCATCGCCGAGCATATGCGTACCGAGCTGGTCACCGATGCACTGCAGATGGCGGTCGACTCCCGTGGTGGCATCGTGGACGGAGTGATTTTTCACAGCGATCACGGAGCGCAGTACACCTCGACCGCGTTTGCGGACTTCTGTGCTGCACAAGGCATTCGACGGAGTCGGGGTCGTGTGGGGTCGAGTTACGACAACGCCCTGGCGGAGTCGTTCTTCCAGAGCCTGAAACGTGAATGGCTACATGGCCGAGGACCGACATCGAAAGCTCGAACGCGTCTGGAGTTGTTCGAGTGGTTGTCGTACTACAACCGACGGCGGCGTCATTCCGCGCTGGGCTATCTGACACCGATCGAGTTCGAACGACGAATGACCGCATCGGCTACGCTCACACTCGCGGCATGAAATCTGGTGTCCACTCTCAAGGGGCAACCTCAGTGTCGCCGGTAGAGGTCCGCGACGGCGACGTGGTTGTCATTTCGGCCTGTCTCGGGGGCACTTGCCAGAACCCACCTTTGGACTTATGGTCAGTCCATTGCTACGGAAAGGGTCGATATGGTGGTCCGCGTCGGTTTGTCGGTCACAGATTCTCTGCTGGTCCCGGACCCGCTCGCGCGGCGGCGACTGCTCGCATCCGCCGCCGATGCCGGGTTGGACCACATCACCGTGGGTGACCACATCAGTTTTCACGGCGGTACCGGCTTCGACGGAATGGTCTCCGCCACCTCGGTGCTCGCGGCCCACGACACGCTCTCCGTCGTCATCGGGGTCTATCTGCTGGGGCTGCGGCATCCGATGCTCGCAGCGCGCCAGATCTCGACCATCGCGCAGCTCGCCCCAGGGCGGCTGGTCCTCGGCGCAGGAGTCGGCGGCGAGGACCGCTCCGAGATTTCCAACTCCGGGGTGGACCCCCGCACCCGGGGGCGCCGCTTGGACGAAACGCTCCAGGTTCTCCGAGCATTGCTCTCCGGCGAAGAGGTCACCCACACCGGAGAGTTCTTCACCCTCGAACGCGCCCGGATCCTGCCCTCACCCCAACCGGCCGTGCCGATCCTCATCGGCGGCCGAGGCGACGCCGCGATCCGTCGAACCGCGAAGTACGGCGACGGATGGCTCGCCATCTTTTCGACGCCCCGCCGATTCGGCGAAACGCGCACCGCGATTCTCGAGGCCGCCGCCCGGGAGCACCGCACCCTGAGCACCTTCGGTGTCAACGTCTGGTGCGGTCTCGACGACGACGCTGCCACGGCCGACCGCCTGGTGGGCGAGCAGATGCAGGCGCTCTACCGCCTGCCGCGGGACAAGTTCCGGCACCTCGCACCGGCCGGCACGCCCGAACAGGTGGCCGAGTGGCTGCGCGCGTTCGTCGACGCAGGAGCGGACAGCATCACGCTCATCCCGGCCGCCACCTCGATGGAGGCGTCCGTCGAACACGCCGCCGCCGTAAGGAAGCTGCTCGTCGAGAGCTGATCGCGCCGTACCTCGGGCTCCGATTCCGCACATGCCGGCTTCGCGTCCGTCGGCGTGCTTGTCGCAGACGGCTCCCGCGGGGTGCTCCTACCCGGCACCAGATCCGTGTCGACACCGCGCGGCGTTCGCTCGGGCTGCCCTCTCGTGCGCCGCGCACTGAACTCCTCCGACGCCGTCCACGCATCGGGCCGATCGCTGTCCGGAACCGACGTCGACGGCCCCGGCGTCGCCCGGGCGGCTTACTGTGACTGCCGGACGACGGTGAAGCACCGCTCTCCTTCTCGTCCTTACCGATGCCGATCCCACAGCCGAGTTCACTGTCCGGCAGAGAACTGCCCTCACCACGGTCCGCACGCTGCTCGACGACACCGCCACCACCGTCCTCGACGCGGAGGAATACAAGCGGCGGTGGCGAGACCTCGAGCAGAGCCGAAAACTCGCCGCCGAGGGAACCTGGGTCAACTCGTACGCGGTACCGGAGCTTTGGACGATCTGGAGTTGCGCCGTACGCCGCCAGGATGTTCGACTTCGGTGCCGCGCCGCTCCCGAGCGCCGCGGCACCGAAGCGCATCGGCCACAGGGCGCGGACGGCGGTGGCGGTCAGCCGCGGAAGGCGTCGAGCCCCTCGTTGGTGAGACGGACGATGAGATCGGCCAGTCCGGGGGTGCGGCTGACCTTGGTCGGCCAGTAGGCGATCGAGAAGATCGTGCCCAGGCAGGTCTGGGTCGCGACGGCGACCTCCGCCGGCGTCGCCCGAGGGAGGCACCGGGCCACCGCGGCTTCCCAACAGCCGACGTAGAGCTTGCGCCGGCGGTTGACCTTGCGACGCCACGGGTCCACCAGTGACCGGTCTTCACGCTGGGTCACATTGACCAGGTGCCGGTGCCGGATCGCGAACTCGACATGATGGCGGACCAGACGCTCGAAGTCGGAGTCGGCGTCCTCGTCCACAGGTTCCGCGGCGCGGATCAGCTCGTCCATCGCCTCGTCGAACAGGGTGGCCAGGATCTCGTCCTTGCCGGAGAAGTGGCGGTAGATCGCCGGCCCGGTGAGCCCCGCGCGAGCGCCCAGCTCGTCGACGCTCGTACCATGGAATCCCTTCTCGTAGAACAGTTCCGCGGCGATATCGAGAATCTTCCGGCTCCTGTCCACTCGGCGAGTGTAGCACGATGCGTGAACGATCGTTATACTCCGGGAACGCTCCCCGCCATGCGGCGCCGACCCGGGCGGCAGGAACGGCGCCGGCCGACAGTCGCGCCGAGCAGATCTCGATGCGCCGGTAACCGACCGCAACCGTCAGGAGATCCCGTGACCGACACCGTCACCCTGCCCACCTACGACCAGGTCGTTCGTCTTCCCCGCGAGTACGGCCCACTGGTCGTCCCGCCGGAGTTCGAGGACGCGAACGGCCACATGAATATCCGGCACTACCTGGACCTGGGTGCCGAAGCGATCGACATCGCGTTTCGCCGGATCGGCCTCACCGACGATTACCGGGCGACTCGCAAGCAGGGCTTCTTCACCGCGGAGCATCACCTGAAGTACTACGCGGAAGTGCACGTCGGCCATAGAGTCTCGGCCTACTTCCGGATCGTCGAGCGCTCCGACAAGATCATCCACGGCATGGCCCTGCTCGTCGACGACACGACCGAGGCACTGGCGAACACGCTCGAGGTCGTCGCACCCCATGTCGACCTCACCACCCGTCGCGTCGTTCCGTTCGCCCCGGACGTCGCGGAGGCGGTCGATCGGGAACTCGCGATCACCGAGCGGGTCGACTGGCCGGCGCCGGTGTGCGGCGTGATGGGGATCAGGTCACAGCGCAACAGAGCCGGCCGATGATCGACGCATACTTGTCGCGATCACGCGCCGGCGCAGCTTCATCGTGGCCGTGACCTCGTCGCCGCCCGGCGGCCACTCCTGATCGAGCAGCGTCCACGCACGGTCCCCGGCCCGAGGCGAGGCGCCGGAAGTCATCGGTGGCGTACGCCCCGGCCCAGCCGACCAGTGCATCTTTGCCCGGGCTGCGCCGGACGAGCCGCTCGAGCATGTCGCCCACGACCATTCGCATCTCGCGCCGGTCGCGGATGCCGACTTCTCCGGAAATCCCGTGCGAGAGTTCGACCGGAATCGTCCCTCCCCCCCGCCTCGCTGTGGGCAGATTGCGCGGTTCCCACCCGGGCTCAGGACGCGGCAAGCAACTCGCCCTTGAAAACGATCGTTAACGCGGATACATTTGTCATACGGTCGGACCAAACCCGACGACCCCGTCCCCGCGACCTGTTCTCGCGGCGACGGCGAAGCCACCCGAGCAGGAAGGGACCAGCAGGTCGATGACTGATTTCACCGCATTCACGGACGTGACGTACGAGGTCGACAACGGGCTCGCCTGGATCACGATCAACCGACCGGATCGATACAACGCCTTCCGCGCCCGCACAGTCGACGAGCTCGTCAAGGCCTTCAAGGCAGCCTGGGGCAGCGCCGAGGTCGGCGCCGTCGCCCTCACCGGCGCGGGCGAGAAGGCCTTCTGCTCGGGCGGCGACCAGAAGCAGCGCATGGAGACCGGTGACTACGGCCCGTCCGACAGCGGCCTGTTCGAGGTCGAGGCCCTGCACCGCGTCATCCGGGACACCCCGAAGCCCGTCATCGCCGCCGTCAACGGTGTCGCAGTGGGCGGCGGACACGTGCTACACCTGCTGTGCGACATGTCCATTGCCGCCGAGCACGCCATCTTCGGACAGAACGGCCCGCGGGTCGGATCCTTCGACGCCGGCCTCGGCACCGGCTACCTCGCCCGCGCCATCGGCGAGAAGCGGGCGCGGGAAATCTGGTTCATGTGCCGCCGCTACAGCGCGCAGCAGGCCCTCGAGTGGGGGCTGGTGAACAAGGTCGTGCCCGGCGATCAGCTTCGCGCCGAGGTCCGGGCGTGGGCCGACGAAATCCTGCAGCTCTCCCCCACCTCGCTCAAGGTGCTCAAGCAGTCGCTCAACGCCGACACCGAGCACTTCATCGCCCAGGGCAACATGGCCTACTCCACGCTCAAGCTGTTCGGTGAGTCCGCCGAGGCACTCGAGGGCATCAGCGCGTTCAACGAGAAGCGCAAGCCCGACTTCTCCAAGTTCCGCGGCGCCTGACCGCCCCAGCTCCCGGGCGGCGGGACACCACCGTCCCGCCGCCCGGTGACCCACCTCCCACATCACGACGCCCTCGCCGGTCCTTCATTTACAGAGAGCAGTTGTCGACATGCGCTTCAGCCGAGAACAACAGGAGTTCGCACTCGCCGTCCGCGAGTTCTGCGACGCCGAGTGCAAGACCCTTCAACAACGCGATGCGCTCACCGCCGACGGCACCGTGGCCAACAGCCAGGTCATCCTCGACAAGTTCGCAGCGCTCGGCTGGCTCGCGGTGTCGCTGCCCGAGGAATACGGCGGTGGCGGCGCCGGGATGGTCGAGGAGTGCATCTTCCTCGAGGAGACCTCTCGCGGCCTCGCCCCCATCACCGGTTACTCGACCGGCCTGACCGCCGCCCAGACGTACCTGCGCTACGGGACCGAGGAACAAAAGCGCACGATCGTGTCGAACATGGCCGCAGGTAAGCTCGAGGCAATCGCCCTGAGCGAGCCCGGCGCAGGATCCGACCTCGGCGGCGTCCGCATCAAGGCCGAACTCGTCGACGACCACTACGTGATCAACGGCCAGAAGACGTGGATCTCCGCGGCCCACGTCGCCGAGCACATCCTGCTGCTCGCCCGCACCGACTCCTCCGGCTCCAAGCACGCGGGTCTGACCCTGTTCATGGTGCCCACCGACACCCCCGGCCTCGAGATCCACGGCATCGCCACCATGGAGGCCCGCACCTGCAACGACCTCTACTTCACCGACGTGGCCGTCCCAGTCACCGCAGTGGTCGGCACCCCGAACCAGGCATGGCGCCACCTCATGCGCGGCCTGAGCGTCGAGCGGCTCATCATCGCCACCATGTCGCTCGGCGCGGCCGAACGCGCACTCGACGACGTCATCGCGTTCGTCACCGAACGCGAGCAGTTCGGGCGCAAGATCGGCAGCTTCCAGGCCATCCGCCACCGCCTCGCCGACCTCGCCACCGAGATCGCCTTCGCCAAATCCTTCGTCTACGAGGTCGCCGAACGCATCGACGCCGGGGAAGAGGACAATCTCAACCGCGAAGGCTCGATGGCCAAACTCAAGTGCACCGAGCTCGCCAAGAAGACCACCCTCGAAGCCATGCAGATGATGGGCGGCTACGGCTACACCCGCGAATACGGCATGGAAGAACAGGTGCGGCGCGCCCTGGCACCGACAATCTACGGCGGCACCAACGAGATCCAACGCGAAATCATCAGCAAGAGCCTGGGACTGTGACTCCCGTTCCCCGACCGATAGGACCCCTGGCATGACCACCTCCCCGTTCACGTCTCAGGCCCTCGCCGGCAAGCGAATCCTCATCACCGGCGGCGGAACCGGCCTCGGTCGCGGCGTCGCCCGCCATCTGGTCGACCACGGCGCCGACGTCCACCTCTGGGGTCGCCGACCCGCCGTCCTCGAAGAAGCCGCCACCGAGGCGTCCGCCTCGCGGCCCGGCGCGGTCCACTGGCAGACCGTCGACGTCCGCAATGCAGAGCAGGTGTCCGCCGCGATGGACGAGATCTGGACCCTGCACGGCCCGCTGACCGGAGTGATCAACAACGCCGCCGCCAACTTCATCGCCCCCACCGAATCGCTCAGCCCGCGGGCCTTCGAAGCGGTCACCTCCACCGTGATGAACGGGTCGTTCAACACCACCCACGCCGCCGGCCGCCGCTGGATCGAAGGCGGCACCAAGGGCGTGGTGCTGTCCACGCTGACCACCTGGATCTGGAGCGGCTCGGCGTTCGTCGTCCCCTCCGCGATGGCCAAGGCCGCCGTACATTCGATGACGATGTCCCTCGCGGTCGAATGGGCCCGCTACGGAATCCGCCTCAACGCTCTGGCCCCCGGCCCGATCCCCACCGACTACGCCTGGGAGATGCTCAACCCCACCGACAAGAGCTCCGTCGGCGCCACCCAGGCCGACCAAGTCCCCATGGGGCGGATGGGCACCATCGAGGAACTCGCCAACCTGACGATCTTCCTGCTGTCCGACGCCTGCGACTACCTCACCGGGCAGACCATCGCCATGGACGGCGGCCAGATGCTCGCCGGACCCGGAACTTTCGCCGGTCTGACCTCCATGACCGACGCGGACTGGGCCACCGCCCGCGAACGCAGCAAGGCCGCAAGCGAGGCCGCCAAGGCCCAACGCGGCGTCTGAGCTCCTCACCCCGACGGGCCTGACCGCCGGAGACCACTCTCCGGCGGCCGGGCCTCGGGCGCGTTCCGCACTCGGCTACACCGCACGTCCGTCAGGAGAGCCATGACCACCGACAACCCCACCGCGCTCCGATTCTTTTCCACCGGCGCCGAACGGCTGTTTCGAGTCGCCGACGTAACCGGCGACGATACCCACGGGTACACCGAAATGGTCACGGGACCATGGCTCGGCGACGAACTCGGACGACCGTGCCGAGGAACTCTCGGCGTCGTAATGGACGACGTGATGGGACATCTCGTCAGTGGAATGACCCCCGAGGGATTCTGGGCCGTGAGCACCGAAATCCACCTCGACTTCGTAGCGGATCCACCGACCGACGGATCGGTTCTCCGCGCCGAGAGCTGGGTCCTCGGTCGAGGGGCGCAGACGGGACTGGCCGGTGGTCGGGTCGTCGACGAACAGGGCCGTCTGATTGCGTGCGGGTCCACCCGCCTTCAGACGGTGCCGCTCGCCGACCCGCCGGGCGCGCCGGCGATCTCCCTCGACGACCTGGACTCTCGACTCGGCGCAGGTTCGATCATCGACCTGCTGGGGGCCGAGCACGCGTGGGGGGCCAGTGGGATCGAGTTCGGCCCGTCTCCGATGCTCGCGAATCCGATGGGCAACATCCACGGCGGTGTGCTCCTGTGCGCCTCCGAGATCACCGGCTCGGCCGCGTTACCCATCGACGCAGGCTTCCGCACCACCTCGATCCACATCTCGTATCTGCGGCCGTGCCCATCGGACGCACCCGTCACCTTCGCACCGAAGATTGTGCACCGCGGTCGCAGCCTCGGAATCGTCGAGGTCTCCAGTCGCAACACAGCCGGAAAGACGTGCACCACCGCCACCATCACCTGCAGCGCCGTCCACTGACCAGTAGAGGACAACTTTTCTCACACGCAACAGCCACCAGGAGTGCTCATGACAACCTCGGTCATCGTCGCCGGCGCACGGACACCGATCGGGAAACTGCTCGGCACACTGTCCGACCTGACCGCCCCGCAGCTCGGCGGTACCGTCGTGCACGAAGCTCTGGACCGCGCTCACATACCGTCGACCGACGTCGAGGCGGTGTTCATGGGTAACGTCGTGCAGGCCGGGGTGGGGCCGAACCCCGCCCGGCAGGCAGCCCTCGCCGGTGGCGTTCCCCTGTCGGTTCCGGCCACCACCGTCAACAAGCTCTGTCTATCCGGGATAGCTGCACTGGCCCAGGCAGATCAAGCGATCCGCGCCGGTCAGCACAAGATCGTGCTGGCCGGCGGCATGGAATCCATGTCCCGGGCGCCCCATCTCGCGCTGGGCGCCCGAACGGGGTACAAGTACGGCCCCGGCCGACTGGTCGACGCATTGGACCAGGACGCCCTGCACTGCGCAATCGACGGAGAGCTCATGGGCGCCGCCACCGAGCGCTACCAACGACAGTTCGGCTTTTCACGGACCGATCTGGACGAGTTCTCGGCCGGCTCCCACGAGAAGGCAGCCGCCGCTGCCAAGAACGGAAACCTGACAGAAGAGATCGTCCCTGTCACTGTCCGCACACGCACCGGTGAGCGAGTCGTCGAGTACGACGAAGGTGTGCGCCCAGAGACCACCGTCGAGCAGTTGGGTCGGCTCCGATCGGCATTCGCCGAGGACGGGCTCATCACCGCAGGTTCCTCCTCGCAACTGTCCGACGGCGCGTGTGCCTTGGTCGTGATGGACAAGTCCGAGGCCCAACGACGTGGCATCGACTGGCTTGCCGAAATCGTCTCGTACGGAACGGTTGCCGGGCCCGATCCGTCCCTGCTGCTGCAACCCGCCCACGCAATACGGGACGCGATGCACCGCGAGGGCCGAATCTCCGTCCATGATCTGGACGTCGTGGAGATCAACGAGGCCTTCGCCGGTGTCGCCCTGGCATCACGCCGCGAACTCGGCATTGCCCACGAGCGGCTCAATCCCAACGGCGGCGCGATCGCACTCGGCCACCCGGTGGGCATGAGCGGCGCGCGGATTGCGCTGTCGCTGGCGCTGGAACTGCGACGCCGAGGCGGCGGCACGGGTGCCGCCGCCCTCTGCGGAGGCGGCGGCCAGGGCGATGCACTGATCCTGCGAGTCGCGCATGACTGATCGACAATCGGTACATCCCCCCATCCAGGTGGAGCTCACGGCGCGCCTTTCGACGAAACATCACACCACCCCCTTCTCGACCGCCGACACCGACTGGCAAAGACACGGCCGGTGCCGCGATGCGGACCCCTCGCTGTTCTTCGGACCCGAGCACGAAGCCGGGCACGAACGAGCGCTGCGCGAAACCGAGGCGAAAAGCGTGTGTCAGCATTGCCCCTTGCTACTTCGATGCCGCAAGCACGCACTGACCCACTCGGAGCAGTACGGCATCTGGGGCGGCCTGACCGAAAGCGAGCGCAAACGACACCGGCGACCGCTGTGGAGATCCCGTAGCCCTCGGATGTAGCGCCGGCACGAACCCCGCCCGACGGAATTCACCGGTTCGGCCCTCGGATCGGCACCGGTGACAGTTACGTGCCCAACCTTCCCCACACCGCGGGGTATGCAGTATCGCGCACCAGGTACGACCGAAAGGATCATTGTGGACGCCATCGTGATGCAGGAATTCGGAGGACCTGATGTCCTGCAGTGGCAATCGGTCTCCGATCCGACCACCGGCCCAGGATGGGTCACCGTCCAACTGAAGGCGGCCGCGCTCAACTGGCACGACGTCTTGGTGCGACAGGGCAAGTACTCCTCACCACTGCCGCACATTCTCGGCGCGGACGGCGCGGGTATCCGCACGGACACCGGCGAGGAAGTCCTCGTTCTCCCCTCACTGTGGTGGGGCGATCGCGAAGCCGCCCCGGGCGCACAGTGGGAGATCCTCGGCGATCACCAGCGCGGCACCTACGCCGAGTTCGTCCGAGTCCCGAAGGACTGCGTCGCGCCCAAGCCCCGCAACCTCACCTGGGAACAGGCCGCGGCACTGCCCCTCGTCGGACTCACCACCTACCGCGCCCTGTTCACCCGCGGCCGCCTCCGCGCCGGCGAAAACCTTCTGGTCCTCGGCGCCGGCGGCGGCGTCGCCACCATGGCCGTGATGCTCGCGGCCGCCGTGGGTGCGCGCGTCACCGTCACCTCCTCCTCGACGTCCAAGATCGCGCAGGCTCGAGAGCTCGGCGCGACGGACGGCGTGTTGTACACCGACCCCGCCTGGCCGGACGCCGCTCGCCTGCTCTCCCCCCACGGCCAGGGCTTCGATCTCGTCCTGGATTCCGTCGGGACGTGGGAACAGTCCATCGCAGCGTTGCGGCCGGGTGGTCGACTGGTCGTGTTGGGGGCCTCCCGCAGCGAACGCGCCACCCTCGACGTCCGCCCGTTCTACTTTGGGCAATACGAACTGATCGGGACCACGATGGGCAGCCCGCACGACTTCACCGGACTTCTACGGCTGCTGGACGCCGAAACCGTCCCCCCACTGCCCATCAGCGCAGTGTTCCCCCTCGCCGAAGCGGCCGCCGCACACAAACACCTCGAACAAGGAAGCGGATTCGGGAAGATCGTGCTCTCGCACAGTTGAGCCATTCGTGCACCGGCCGACCACACCCGTACCCCCTGTCATCGAATCCGATACCACCCGCCTGTCGGTGCGAGACACGGTTCGGCAATGACGAGAGGACGCGTAATGAGGAGTGAATGGCCAACTCGCACTGCCGTGCCTGTACCTGGCGCGTAAATCGTTCCGCACATGACGGCAGGAACGCCGGGGTGATCATCAACGTCGCCTCGGAAGCCGCGAAGACCGCCACGCCCGGCGAAGCGGTCATCGGAGCAGCCAAGGCGGTAGTCCGAACCGAGGGCCTGTTCGCACCCTCGGACCCGAGACCGTACGCGGGGGTGCCGGTCGCCGCGTCTTACGGAGCAGCGCCCCTCGTGGACCCGACCTTTTCGAGCTTCCGTTCAAGCCACGGCACCATCGGGATGTTTGGACTGTCCTTTACATCGGACAGTCCATATGGTGTCATATGTGACGGACACCACTCACCGTGGCTCCCTGCGGCATCGCCGCCCTCGCCTACCTATTTCCATCGACAGGAGCTTCCATGAGCGCAGTCGGAACCACTGGGCTGCAGGCGCCCACGCAGCATCTGAACCGCTGGTGGTACGTCGCCACCGGCTTTCTGACGTTGTTGTTCGGCACCAGCACGGTCAATGTCCTGTTCAACATCCTCGGCAAGCCCATGACCGAGGAGTTCGGCTGGGACCGCAGCATCATCGCCAACGGTTTGTCGATCGAGACGGTGATGGTCGGAATAAGCATCGTCATCCTGGGCATCCTCATCGACCGATACGGCCCGAAGGTGCCCTCGGTCCCGATGGCACTGGCCTTCGGAATCGGCCTCATGCTGATGGCTGCACTTCCGAACAACGAAATACTCTTCTTCGCGCTGTGCATCGTGATCGGCGCGGGTGCGGGCGCGGTGAACCCGGTGGCGCATTCCGCCGTGGTCAGTGCATGGTTCCAAGACCGACGCGGCATGGCCCTGGGCATCCTCATGGCCGGACTCGGCGCCTGCGGAGTTCTGATGCCGTATCTCGCGAACTGGGTACTGAGCATGGGCGGCTGGCGGCTGGCCTTCCTCGTCATCGGCGCCGTGTGCACGATCATCCCGGCTTCGGTCTACGCCTTCGTCACGCGAATGCCGGCCGAACACGACGCCGAGCGCCAGGCCGCGCGTCTGCAAGGTCGGGTAGCCGGGGAGTCGCTCCTCACCGTGGCGCGGAAATATCGGCAGTTCTGGCTGCTCTCCGTGGCCATCTTCTTGGTGTCCTCGGCCACCTTCGGCTTGATGTCCCAAGTCGTGCCGATGACCACCGACAAGGGCATCAGCCAGGGCACCGCAGTATCAGTCCTGTCCGTTCTCAGCTTGGCGTCGATCTTTGCGCGTCTACTCGTCGGCTATCTGCTCGACCGGTTCTACGCTCCCGCGATCGGGGCGGTCATCTTCGCGTTGTGCGCCGTCGGCGTCTTCTTCATGATCACCTCGTCGGAGGTCGGTCTGCTGTTCCTCGGTTCCGCGTTGATCGGTCTCGGTCTGGGGTCCGAGGGCGATCTCGCCGCCTACATGGTGAGTAGGTACTTCCCCAAGCACTCCTACGGCCGCGTGCTGGGTTTCATCTACTTCCTCTATGCTCAGGGCGCGGCCTTCGGCATCTTCCTGCTCGGACAGATCTACGGTGCAACCGGGTCGTACCGCGCCGGTGCCGTACCGATCATCGTGCTGGTCGGCATCG
The DNA here is from genome assembly GCF_053589115.1 of Rhodococcus sp. NPDC003383. Taxonomy (NCBI): domain Bacteria; kingdom Bacillati; phylum Actinomycetota; class Actinomycetes; order Mycobacteriales; family Nocardiaceae; genus Rhodococcus; species Rhodococcus sp. NPDC003383. Next base: position 43,683 of record NZ_JBSFRG010000013.1, read on the forward strand.
GCATCGCCTGCCTGCTCATGATGGGCTCCTACCGCTTTACCCTCGACCACCAAGAGGTCGATGCCGTCGAACAGCCCCGCGAGAAGACGTCACCGGTGGGCAACTGACGCCGACCGACGAGAAGGAAGACGAATGACGGACAGATTCCACGACGCCCTGACCACTCGAGCCACTGCGGATATGCCGGAGAAGTTCTTCGACCGGTTCATGTTCAACCTCCATCCAGAAGACGGGACCACACCGTCGGTGATCCTCGGCGCGGGGGTTTATCCGCCGCGGAACGTCGTGGACGGATTCGTGGTAGTGACCACGGCGTCCGAACAACGCAACCTCCGCGTCTCCACCGAACACGACGCTACCGACGCCGCTTCCGTCGGACCCCTGCGATGGGAGACGGTTGAGGACAACACCGCCTGGCGAATTCATCTCGACGAGAACAAAACAGGACTCGAACTAGACCTCCTCTGGCACTCCCGGGCCCCCTACTGGCTCGGATCGGTGGATGTGGCGAACACCGACGGAAACGTCACCTCGTTCGACCATCTCTTCCAACCTGGCCGCTATGAAGGCACGCTCACGCTGGACGGAACCACCACGGATGTCACCGGCTGGTACGGACTACGGGACCGCTCCCGCGGGGTACGCACCATGTCCGGGGGTCAGGGCTTGCACATCTGGTACCAGGCCCAGTTCCCGGACCGCACATTCGGGTTCCTCCTCGTCGAGGACCGACACGGCGGACGGATCCTGCTGGAAGGGGCCGTAATGCACGACGACGGCCGCCTCGACGACATCACCGATGTCCGGCACAACCTGGCATTCACGGCAGGCAACGACCTGCTCAGCGGCACAGTGGAGATTACGACCGCCGCCGGTGCAACCTACCGCGTCGACGCCGACGCCTCGGCCGGCGGTGGATACATGGCCGGTGGCGGCTACGGGGGCCACCACGGAAAGGTTCGCGGTCGTGACTTCGAAGAATTCGACACCTATCCCCTCGACGGGACAGTGGGCCCGAAAACACTCGACTCCGCCCTGACCGACCGGTGCTGCGCCTTCGGATGGAACGGGCAGACCGGATACGGCATCTTCGAATTCGCCCTGTCGCGGTCGTCGTCCTACGCCTACCGCCCCACACTGGCATAACACGCCGGGCCCTGAGCTACCTCTGCACCTATCGGACGGTGCAGAGATAGTTCAGGGCCCGAACACGTTCAGCCTCGAGCTCACATTGGCACCCTGGGATCGGCAGGCTCGGCCGCTCGCCACTTCCCCTGCCGGGAAGTGAGCGTAACTTGGCGAATTCACGGTCCAGGGCGCGGGGCGGGACGGCCCCGTCTGCCACGACGAAGCTGCGCCGGTGCCGCGCCTCTCGTAGGGAACGAAGGCGGTCCCATACCCCCCGACGTCGACGTCAGCCGGTGGGACGGCCGCCGGCTGGTGATCAACGTCCCGGTTCCCGAGTCACACACCGCTCGAGCCGGAAGAAACTGTACGCAGCATTGCGGTAGGCCAGCTTCGGAAGCCCCACCCCGGCGCCTGGGTGACTCCCCACCTCGATCGCGCCGCGGAGGCCGCCCGAGCGATCGAGTCGCTGGGGTTGACCGACAACATGGTTACCTTCATCGGCCCGATCGGCCAGCCGGGCATCACCGAGACCGAACTCGTGCGGCGGTCCTGGGATCTCGACGAGGCCGCGATGATCTACGACAGCTGCTCGCCCGCTTCGACATGCGCGAATTCTCCTCGGAACACGAATTGCTCATCGCCTAACTGCAGCTGGCCGACTCCCTGCGCCGCATGCCGTACCTGGATCCCCGACTGCCCGAGGTCCTGGTGCCGCGCTGGGCGGGATTGCGGGCAGCGAAGCAGCTACACGACCTGCGTACCGAGTGGACGACGGCAGCACATGCCCGCTGGCGTGACATCGCGGGTATCGACTGAGAGCCCTCGGGCCCGCGTCCAGCCGATCCGAGGTCACACGCCGGTACCGGTCATCGCACGCAACTCGTGTTTGAGCACCTTCCCAGTCGTGTTGCGCGGGAGCACGTCGACGATGCGCAATTCGAGCGGCAGCTTGTACCGGGCCAGTCGGGCGCCGGCGAACTCCCGGAGTTCTTCGAGTTCGAGCTGCGCGCCCTGCACGAGCACCACCACCGCCACGACCCGTTCGCCCCAGCGCTCATCGGGGGCACCGATCACCGCGACCTCCGCGACGGACGGGTGGCCGTAGAGCACGCTCTCGACCTCCGCAGGGTAGACGTTCTCGCCCCCGCTGATGACCATGTCCTTGAGCCGGTCGGCGATGTAGTAGTAGCCGTCCTCGTCTTGGTAGGCAACATCGCCGGTGCGCAGCCAGCCGTCCGGTGTCAGCGCCGCCATGGTCGCCTCCGGCAGATTCCAATACCCCGGAGTCACCGTGTCGCCGCGTACGCACAGTTCGCCGTGCACCCACGGCGTGGTGAGAACATTGCCGTCGAAGTCGATCAACCGCACCTCGTTGAGCAGGCCGGCCGTGCCGCACGACCCGAGCTTGTCCAGAGCCTGGTCCGTCCCCAGGAAGGTCGCACCGGTGGTGGCTTCGGTCAGCCCCCAGCACTGGCTGACGGGAATGCCCCGTTCCCCGTACAACCGCAGCATCGGCTCCGGGACCGGGGCAGCTCCCGCGACGATGATGCGGACGCTGGACAGATCGGCCGTTACGAATCGCTCGTGCGTGCTCGTGCTCAGCATCATCGCGGGCACCATGAACAGCGAGGTCACCCGGTACCGCTCGATGTCGTCGAGCAATGCCCCCGCATCGAAGTGCGCGTGAACGACGACGTGGCCTCCCGCCATGAGTACAGGCAGCGTCATGACACACATCCCGCCGGAATGGAACAGCGGCGCGGAAGTGAGCGCGACGTGGTCGGCGTTGTAGTTCACCGCCAGCATCCAGTTCACATTGCTCGTCCACACGTTCCGGTGCGTGAGGATGGCACCCTTGGGCCGTCCCGTGGTTCCCGACGTGTACAGGATCATCGCCGGGGAATCCGCGTCGACGACGGCCTCCTCGACATGCGGCTGGTTACCGGCGAGCAGGTCGTCTACCCCGTCCCAGCCGTCGGTGCCCGCACCGAGCCGGAGGAAGCACCGGCTGTCGAGACCCTCGCGCACCTCGTCCACAGGAGCTGTGTGCGCGTCGTCCGCCATGATCAGCCGGGCCCCGCTGTCCTCGATGTTGTGTGCGAGTTCGCTTCCCGGGAAGCGGAAGTTCAACGGCACGAAGATCGCGCCGAGCCGGGCGGTCGCGAACAGCGCCGTCAGGAAGCGGCTGTGGTTGAAGCCGACGTAGGCGACGCGGTCACCGGGGTGGACCCCGCATGCAGACAACACATCTGCCAGTTCCTCGACGCCTCGTTGCAGCGCAGCGAACGACAGCGTCTCACCGGCGAACGTCACTGCCGGCCGGCCTCCGTCACGCTCGGCGCGACGACGCAGCCAAGTGGCCAGCCCGATCGGGTTCATACACTACTCCTTACAGGGAAGACCTCTGGAATGTCGTCTCCGCACCGATGTTTCCGGTATCGATGCCGGCTCGGGCACCCGATTCCTTCAGGCCCGCCGCCCGGTGAGCGGCGGCGAGAAAGGCCCGCACCAGGGCGCCGTCACGGTAGTACTGATCCCCCACGCCGGCCACGGCCCGCCGCCGCCCGTACTCGTACAGCACCGCCAGCTTCCACAGCGCCAGTGCGGTATACCAATCGAGGTTCGACAGGTCCGCGCCGGTGGCGGCCGCATACCGTCGGGCGAGTTCGTCGCGGGTCGGGTAACCGTCCTCGAGGACGGCGACACCGAGATCTTCGGTGGGTGTGCGGTCCTGTCCCTCGACCGGATACGACGCAAGGAAATACCCCAGATCGAACAGTGGGTCGCCGATCGTCGCGAGTTCCCAGTCCAGCACTGCCGCAATGCGCCCCGGCGCGTCGGGCGCAAGAATGACGTTGCCGATGCGGTAGTCGTTGTGGATGATCGCCGCACCGGACTCGGTCGGAACGTGGGCAGCGAGCCACGCATCGATCTCCGCGAATTCCGGCGGCGGCGTCCCGTCCTCGGCCGCCACCAGCCGGCCCATGCGGCGCAGGTGACGCTCGTTGAAGCCCTCCGGTCGGCCGAGGTCCCCGAGGCCGGCGGCCCGCCAGTCGACCGCGTGCAGAGCAGCGAGGGTGTCGATCAGCGCCTCACCGATCCGGCGCCGGTCGGCCGGCGCGCTCAGGGCCGCCGGGGTCTCGGTGGTGACCACCGGACCGGCCACGTAATCCATCACGTAGAACGGGACGTCGAGCACCTCGCCGGTCTGACCGACGGCGAGCACGGCCGCCACCGGTACGCCGCTGCCGGCCAGTGCACCGACGAGCCGAGCCTCCCGCAGCATGTCGTGGGCACCCGGCGGGACCGGTGGCGGCGGCGGCCGACGAACAATCACCTGGCGCACCCCGTCGGATACCAGGTACGTCAGATTCGAATGCCCGTCACCGATGCGTGACGCTGTCAGCGGTCCGTCGGTGATACCTCGCTCACGTAGGAATCGCTCCAGCGCGCCGAGGGTGTCGGGAGTCCATTCCCAGGTCATATGCTCGCCTCCATCAGATAGTGCCACCGGCGCGTGCCGCCGGGCCCGAGCGCTGCAGCAGTCGGTTGTTCGACGTCTACGCCCCGGTGAAGCGCGGAGCGCGCTTCTCCTTGAATGCGGCCAGCGCTTCCGGCATGTCGGCGCCTCGAGTCAGTAGCGCCTGTCCCCGGTTCTCCAACTCCAGCGCCGCCGCGTAGGAGGTCACTTCCTGGTTCCGCTGCAGCGCGCGCTTCGACATCCGGATCCCGCCGGGGGAATTCGTCGCGATCGTCTCGGCCAGCGCGACGGCCTCGTCGAAAAGGTTCTCGCTCGGCACCACCCGGTTGGCCAGCCCGATCCGGACCGCCTCCTCGGCGCCGACGAAGCGTGCCGTGTACGCGATCTCCGCCGCCCGGCCCGGTCCGACGAGGCGGGTCAGTTGCCAGGAGGTGCCCAGTTCCCCGACGGACAACCCCACCTTGACGAAGGCCGCGTTGAATTTCGCGGTCGGGGCGACCAGCCGGATGTCGGCGGCGAGGGCCAGCGACATACCGCCGCCGGAGGCAGCGCCGTGGATCGCCGCGATGACCGGGAACGGCAGATGCCGCAGCGCAGCAAGGCCTCCGGTCGCGGTCTCCTGGAATTTCAGGAACTCGCGCACGCCCATTTCGGTGATCACACTGATCTCGTCCAGGTCGAACCCGGCGCAGAACGCCCGCTCGCCCGCACCGCGGATGATCAGCGCCCGCGCGTCGGTGTCGCGTAATGCGTAGGCGGCGGTGTTGAACTCTTCGAACATCTTCACGACCATCGAGTTCATCCGGTCGGGCCGGTTGATCGTGAGAACGGCGATCTTGCCCTCGAGCACCTCGAGGGTGAGGGTGTCGAGCCGGGGTGGCTCGTAGTTGCTCAGCACGGACGTATTTTCCCGCGTGTCCATCTGGGTCATGTCGATCACCGGCCCGTGAACTTCGGGCTGCGCTTGTCCTTGAACGCGGCCAGCGCTTCGGGCATGTCCTCACCCCGGGTGAGCAGCGCCTGGCCACGGTTCTCCAGTTCGAGCGCCGCGGCGTAGGACGACACCTCCATGTTCGCGTGCAGTGCGCGTTTCGACAGCTGCACGCCGGCAGGCGAGTTCGCGCAGATGAGACGCGCCATCGCGAGCGCCTCGTCGAGCAGCGACTCGGCGGGTACCACCGCGTTCAGCAGCCCGAGCGACTCCGCCTCGACGGCCTCGATGAATCGGCCCGTGTACGCGAACTCCGCGGCCCGCGCCGGGCCGATCAACCGGGTCAGGTGCCAGGAGGCGCCCAGGTCCCCGGCCGAGAGGCCGATTCGCACGAACGCCGCGTTGAACCGCGCGGCCGGCGAGCCGATCCGGATGTCGGCAGCCAGGGACAGGGACAGTCCTCCACCGGCCGCCGCGCCGTTGACCGCCGCGATCACCGGAACGCGGATGCTGCGGATCGCCGAGAGCGCCCGCGCCGCCAGTTCCTGCTGATCGAGCATCCCCATCGGCGTCAACGACGCCAGGCCTTCGGCGTCGTCGAGATCGAACCCGCCGCAGAACGCCTTGCCGGCCCCGGTGAGGATCACCACCCGCAGGTCGTCCTCGCGATCGAGGCGCAAGGCCACCTTCTCGAGTTCGACGAACATCGTGTTCGTCATCGAGTTCATTCGTTCGGGACGGTTCAACGTCACGACGGCGATCCCGGGTTCGGGTCGCTCGAGCGTGAACGTGTCCCATGTCGTGGGTTCGGTCACGGGTTTACTCCTTTTCGGTCCGGCGGTTCCGGGTGGGCGCGGTGAGTTCGTGTGATCGGTCAGGCTTCGGCGGGGGTTTGTCGTACCGCGCCGGAACGCAGCCATTGGTCGGTGCGGTCGGGGTCGATTCCCCAGTCGGTCAGGATCTCGGTGGTGTGCTCCCCCGGACCCGGCGGACGGCGGTCCACCGCCGCCGCCGAGCGGCTGAACCGGGGCGCGGGGGCCGGTTGGACGAGTCCGTCGACCTCGACGAAGGTCCCGCGGGCGACATGGTGGGGATGCGTCGGCGCCTCGTCGACGTCGAGGACGGGCGCGACGCACGGTGTGTGTCCTTCGGCCGCGTCGAGCCACTCCGCGAGGGTGCGACCCCGCACGGCGTCGGCGAACAGCTTTTTCATCTGCGGCCATTGCGCGCGGTCGTTCTGATCCGGCAGATCGTCGGGCAGGCCCAGCAGGGCTACGAGGTCGGCGTAGAAGTGCGGTTCGAGCGCGCCGACCGAGAGCCATTTGCCGTCGGCGGTCTCGTAGGCGTCGTAGAAGGGTGCGCCGCTGTCGACAAGGTTTGTGCCGCGTTCACGGTTCCAGGATCCGCTCTGTGTGAAGCCGAAGAACGGCGTCGCAAGGAGGGCGGCGCCCTCCACCATCGAGGCGTCGATCACCTGCCCGGTGCCCGAGCGTTGTCTCTCGAAGAGCGCAGACAATATTCCCAGGGCGAGAAGCATTCCGCCCCCGCCGAAGTCGCCGATCAGGCTGAGCGGCGGAGTGGGCGGGTGACCGTGGCGTCCGATCAGCGACAGGGCTCCACTGAGTGCCACGTAGTTGATGTCGTGACCGACGTGCTGCGCGAGCGGGCCGTCCTGTCCGAAGCCCGTCATGCGTCCGTAGATCAGCCGCGGATTGCGCTGGGCACAGTCGTCCGGTCCGATCCCGAGGCGCTCGGTGACGCCGGGGCGGAAGCCTTCGATCAGCACGTCGGCGTCCGTCACGAGCGACAGCACCACCTCCGCCCCCTCCGGATGTTTGAGATCGACGGCAAGAGACCGGCGTCCCCGGTGCAGCAGTTCGGTGCGGAAATCCGCGTTCGGCCCGACCAACCCCGCGCCGGTGGCACGGTCGACCCGCACTACATCAGCACCGAGATCGGCCAGCAGCATGGCGCAGAACGGCCCCGGGCCGATCGAACCGATTTCGACCACTTTCAGACCCGACAGCGGACCTGTGAACGAGCGTTTCGTGCCGTTCTGCGTCATTGCTGCACCTCCCCAAATTTGGTCTGATAATAATACCTTGCTGTGGTTCAGGGAAGGCTCCCAGAACACAGGAATGCTCCGGTCAGCCGCGGACCAGGCTCGTCTCCCCCGAGCGGTCGGCAGCGCGCCCACGCCGGGACCGAGCCTGCGCACTCACCACCAATACGACGGACACCAGGACCACGACGCCACCGACGAGCAGCGCAGGAGTGACCGGCTCGGACAGGACGACGGATCCGAGGGCGACGGCCACCACGGGGTTCACGTACGTGTGGGTCGCCACCAGCGGAAGCGGTGCATGATGCAGCAGCCACGCGTACGCGGTGAATCCGACGACCGAACCGAGGACCACGAGGTAGCCGAACGCGCCCCAGGCCCGCAGTCCGATCTCACCCCCGAAGCGCTCGCGAGTTACCACCGACGCCAGCATCATCGCCGCACCGGCCGCCAGGAGTTGATACGTCGCGCCCACGTACACGTCCTGCGGCAACCAGAGCCTCGGCTTGATCCAGGATCCGAACGACCACGACAGGCTCGACAGCACGATGACCGCCACACCGACCAACGGAAGGCTCGAACGCTCGCTGCCGGTCGGCAGCACCAGCACGGCCAGGCCGACGAGGCCCACCCCGACACCGGCCAGTTCGAGAGCTCGCGGGCGGTCGCCGGACACGGCACGGTAGAGGCAGATCCACACAGGCACCATCGCGACGAGAAGCGCCGTCACTCCGGAGGGCACGCCGTGCAACTGGCCGACCGACGTCAAGCCGTTTCCACACGCGAGCAGCAGGACCCCGAGAAACGCGGCACCGCCGGCTTCACGCCGGGTGACGAGCAGCCGCCTCCAGCCGCCACGCACGGCGAGGAACACGGCCATCAGCAGGGCGGCGAGAAGGAATCGCGCACCCATCGATCCGAGGGGCGGCACCTCCTCGATGACCAGGCGGATCGCGAGGTAGATCGATCCCCAGATCAGGTAGACCAGGGACAGCGCGAGTGCGATCACTCCGCGCCCGGCGGATCCGGACGGCACGGCGCTCAGGCGAAGCGCGGGATGCGCTTCTCGAGGAACGCGGTGATGCCTTCCTTCGCCTCCCCGCTCTCGAACAGGTCCTGCTCCTGGGCGACCTCGAAGCGGAAACCCTCGTCGAGTGGAGTGTCGAACGCGGCGTCGACCGTCCGGATGACGGCGCGCTGCGCGGGCAGCGACATCGTGCACAGCTCGGCCGCGAGAGCGAGCGCCGCATCCGTCGCGCCGCCGGCGTCGACGAGCCGGTCGATCAGTCCGATCGCGTGGGCCTCGTCGGCGGGGACCTGCCGGGCGGTCAACATGATGTCGAGCGCACGGCCCCGGCCCACGAGACGCGGGAGACGTTGGGTACCGCCGGCCCCGGGGATGAGGCCGAGCTTGACCTCGGGCAGCCCGAACTTCGCGTCCGCACCGCCGACCCGCAGGGTGCAGGCCATCGCGAGTTCGAGGCCGCCTCCGAGGGCGAGGCCGTCCACCGCGGCGATCGTGATCCGGTCGGCGGACGCGAGCCGGTCGAGTGCCCCGCGCAGCCGATCGCCGTAGGCGGTGAACGACTCCGCGTCCACCGACGACATGTGCTTGATGTCCGCCCCTGCAGCGAAGAAGCCGGGAATGTCCGATCGGACGACAATCACCTTCACCGAACCGTCGGCATCGGCGGCGTCCAGCGCCGCGTTCAGGCCGTCGATGATCGGCAGGCCCAGGGCGTTCGCAGGCCTGCGCTGGAGCGTGATCGTCATGACGCCGGCGGCGACGTCACTCCATGCGACTGCGGGCGTAGCGGTTTCCGACATGCACACCATCCTGTCCGGTCCAACAATGACCCAACCATACTAATTGTTGGACCGAAAAGGAAGGTCACGGCCGACGCGGGAACTTTTCGAACTCCGGACGGCGCTTCGCCTTGTACGCCTCCCGCCCTTCCTTCGCCTCGTCCGTCGAGTAGAAGAGCAGATTCGCATCGTGGGCGAGCTGCTGGATGCCGGCCATCCCGTCCTCCGCCGCATTGAAACTGGCCTTCATCAGGCGCAGCGCGAAGGGGGAGAGCTCGAGCATCTCGCGGCACCATTGGACGGTTTCGCGCTCGAGGTCGGCCAACGGGACTACGGTGTTGACCAGCCCCATCCCCAGAGCCTGCTGCGCATCGTACTGACGGCACAGGAACCAGATCTCCTTCGCCTTCTTCACCCCGACCAACTCCGCGAGCAGACCCGCGCCGTACCCGCCGTCGAAGGAACCAACCTTGGGACCGACCTGGCCGAAGCGGGCGTTGTCCGCCGCGATCGTCAGATCGCACACCAGATGCAGGATGTGCCCGCCACCGATCGCATACCCGGCGACCATGGCCACCACCGGCTTCGGCAGTCGGCGGATCTGGATCTGCAGGTCGGTGACATGGAAGCGTCCCACACCGCCGGCCTTACCTGGCTCGGTGAGGTAGCCGGTGTCTCCGCGCACCCGCTGGTCACCTCCCGAGCAGAACGCATCGGGTCCTTCCCCGGTCAGCACGATGACGCCGATTGAGGAGTCCTCCCGGGCATCGACCAACGCGTCGGAGATCTCCATCAACGTCTGCGGCCGGAACGCGTTACGCACCTCCGGGCGGCAGATCGTGATCTTTGCGATCCCGTCGCCGCTGTGCTCGTACCGGATGTCCTCGTACTCCCCGAGCGGAGTCCATTCCACGAAATTCGTTGTAGTGCAATTGTTCGCCATATCCCGATCATAGGCTTTCCTGCAAACGATCGTTAACAGATCCGCAAACGCACGACAGCGCGGGCCGGATAGGTTCCGGACCGCGCTGTCGGGGTGAGAACCGACCAATGACCGTCAGGCCATCGTGAGACCACCACTGACGGACAAGGTCTGGCCGGTGACGAACTCCGCGTCGTCGGAGGCGAAGAACGCCACGGCGGCGCCGATGTCGGTGGCCTTGCCGAGCCGCTTCATCGGCACCGCGCGGGTCATGCCGGCGATCACCTTGTCGGCTTCCTGACCGGAGTTGTCGGCGAACTTGCGCAGGGCCGGGGTGTCCGTCGGGCCGGGGCACACCGTGTTGGCGGTGACGCCCTTCGTGGCGACCTCACGAGCGAGGGTCTTGGTGAACGCGATGATGCCGCCCTTGGCACCCGAGTACACCGCTTCGAGCGACGAGCCGACGCGTCCGGCGTCCGAACCGATGTTGATGACGCGCCCCCAGCCCCGCTCGACCATGCCCGGGAGGGTCGCCTGGACGACCCGCAGCTGACCCTTGAAGTTGATCTCGAGAATCCGGTCCCAGAACGCCTCGTCGGTCTTCAGGAACGGCATGAAGTCGTCCCACCCGGCATTGTTGACGACGATCTCGACGGGACCGAACTGCTCGGCGACCTGCTTGACCGCCGCCTGCACGGACTCGGTGTCCGTCACGTCGACCGGAACGGCCATTGCCTGGCCTCCGGCCTCGCGGATGGCGGCCGCGGTCTCCTCCGCGGCCTCGAGGTTGAGGTCGGCGACCGCGACGCGGAAGCCCGCGGCACCCAGCGCATCGGAGATTCCCTTGCCGATGCCCTGCGCGCCGCCGGTGACGAATGCGACTCGATTGCTCATGATTTCACTCCGTGTTGTCGGTTCTGATATCGAAGTCGTACCGGGGACGAGGGCGTCAGCGCACGCCCGCGGCCCACTGGATCGGGCCGGCCACGATCGAGTGGCTGGTGAGCTTGCGGCCCAGGACCTGCTGAGCTTCGCGAGCGGCGTCGATGACCAGGTCGAGGTCGAGGCCGGTCTCCACGCCCATTTCGTGGAACATGCTCACCAGGTCCTCGGTGGCGATGTTGCCGGTCGAACCGACCGGGACGGGGCAGCCGCCCAGTTCACCGAAGCTCGACTCGAAGCTCGCGCATCCCGCCTCGAGCGCGGCGAAGGCGTTCGCGAGGCCCTGGCCGCGGGTGTTGTGGAAGTGCGCGGTGACCTCGACGCCGGGCAGGCGTTCGATGGCCGCGGCGAAGAACTCCGAGGCGTAGGCCGGATTGCACATGCCGGTGGTGTCACCGAAGCCGATCTCCGTGGCTCCGGATTCGGCGAATCTCTCCGCCAGGTCCAACACCCGCTTCAGCTCCACCTTGCCCTCGAAGGGGCATCCGAACGACGTCGCGATGACCGCGGCGCAGTGCAGGCCCTCGGCGACGATCCGGCGAGCCATGCTGTCGTTGTCCGCCATGGTTTCGTCGACGGTGCGGTTGACGTTCTTCTTGTTGTGGGTTTCGGACGCGCTGACGAAGATCGCGATCTCGTGGAAGGTGTCGCGCACCTTCAGCGCGTTGTCCAGTCCCTTGCTGTTCGGCACGAGGACCATCAGCCTCACGTCGTCGGGCACGTCGATGCGGCTGAGCACCTCCACCCCGTCCGACAGCTGCGGGATGACGTCGGGCCGCACGAAACTGGCGACCTCGATCCGCTTCAGGCCGGCGCGCCCGAGGGCGTTGATCAGCCGCACCTTGTCGTCGGTCGGGATGGTCTCCGGCTCGTTCTGGAAGCCGTCGCGCGGACCGACTTCTCGGATCTGTACCCGTTGGGGACGCGTCATGGCGTTCACTCCTCGTTTCCGCTCGCTCCGCTACGAAGCAAGGTCGTGCTCGGTCAGTGCGATGTCCAGCTGCTCGCGATGCTCCGGGGCTGCGACCGCGATCATTCGTCGGGCCCGTTCCGCGAGCGAACAGCCCCGCAGTTCGGCGACGCCGTGCTCGGTGACGACGTAGTCCACGTCGGCGCGGGCCGTGGTGACGGATCCGAACTGGAGGGCCGGCTTGATCGACGAGCGGCCCCGCGCGGTGGACCGCAACGCGATGACCGAGCGGCCCCCGGTCAGGGCCGCGGCCCGGGAGAAGTCCACCTGTCCGCCGACCGCGCCGACGTAGGTGGCTCCGGCCTGTTCCGCCCCCACCTGCCCGGTGAGGTCGACCTCGATGGCGGAGTTGATCGACACGAGCGCGGTCAGCTGCGAGAGCACTTGCGGCGCATGGGTATAGCTGGCGGGACGGAATTCCACCGGCAGGTGCGGCAGGCGCTCGTACAGCGTGGCCGTGCCCAGCGCCGCCCCGGTGACGTGGCGTCCGATGTCGATCTGTTTGCGCGCACCGGTCAGCACGCCCTTGTCGATCAGCCGCAGCACCGCATCGGAGATCATGCCGGAGTGCAGGCCGAGGTCCCGATGTCCTTCCAGAGCCGCCAGCACCGCCGAGGGCAGCGTGCCCACACCGACCTGGATGGTGTCACCGTCCTCGACGAGGCCGGCGACGTGCCGGGCGATCGCCGTCTCGACGGCGGCGGGCTCACGGTCGGGCGCTTCGAGCAGCGGCCGGTCGGTCTCGACGACCGCCGCGAACCGCGACAGCGGGATCGCGGGTGCACCGTGGGTGCTCGGCATGCGCTGATTGATCTCGGCGATCAGGACGGGGGTGTGCTCGAGTGCGTCGGCGACGTAGTCGACGCCGACGCCGAGCGAGCAGTTGCCGTCGGCGTCGGGAGGAGCGACCTGCACGAACCCGACGTCGCACGGCAGGCGGTGCTCGGCGAACAGCCGGGGCAATGCCCCGTAGTGGCAGGGCACGACCTCGAGCCGGTCCCGTTGGCTGAGCCGGCGCAGTTCACCGAGCCCGCCGTAGGAGACGACGGACAACTCGTCCGGGGTCTGCTCGGTGAGTCGGCGGTCCCAGGTCAGTCCCACGAACACCCGGACCGGGCCGATCGACGGGAGCTGGTCGAGCAGGGCGTGGACGAGCGGGGTGGGTTCCGCGCTCGTCTGGCTCCACCAGATTCCGTCGCCGGCCCGGACGTGGGGCGTGAGGTCGATCATCAGTTGATCCGTTGGATCAGGGTGGCGGTTCCGAGTCCGCCACCGCAGCACATGGTGACCAGTCCGATTTCGGCGTCGCGACGTTCGAGTTCGGCGACGATCGTCGCGATGAGACGGGCGCCGGTGGCGCCGACCGGGTGCCCGAGCGCGATCGCGCCGCCGTTGACGTTGACCCGGTCCATGTCGGGCTTGAGTTCGCGTTCCCAGGCCAGGACCACGGAACTGAACGCCTCGTTGATCTCGAAGAGGTCGATGTCGTCGATCGTCATCCCGTTGCGGTCGAGCAGCTTCTGTGTTGCCGGAATCGGACCGGTGAGCATGATGATCGGGTCGACTCCGACCGTGGTCTGGTCGAGGATGCGGGCGCGGGCGCGCAGACCGTGGGTCTCGACCGCGTCCCGCGAGGCGAGCAGGACACCGGCCGCGCCGTCCGAGATCGGCGACGAACTGCCGGCGGTGATCCGGCCGTTCTCCCGGAACGCGGTCCTCAGGCCGGCCAGGGTATCCAGGCTCGTGCCGGGCCGGACGGTCTGGTCGGTCCTGCGGAACTCGCCGTCGAGCTCGAGGGGGATCATCTCTTCGTCGAACCGCCCGGCCTCGATGGCCTCGGTCGCCAGACGATGGGATCGCACGGCGAATTCGTCCATCTCCTGCCGGGCGATGCCCCACCGGTCGGCGATGAGCTCGGCGCTCTCGCCCTGGTGCACGAAGTCGTACTTCTCCCGCAACTCGGCCGGCCACGGATCGCCGTAGAACTCGGAGATCTTGGCCGGGGAGTTGATCGGCACGTGGCCCATGTGCTCGACACCGCCGGCGATGACGAGGTCGTGCGTGCCGGACCCGACGAGGGCGGCACCCATCTCGACCGCGGTCTGCGCGGAGCCGCAACGGCGGTCGAGGACGACGGCCGGCACCTCGGGCGGGTATCCGGCCTGCAGCCATGCGTTGCGGCCGATGTTGCGGGACTGCTCACCGAAGGGCGCGGTGCAACCGACGATGAGGTCCTCCACTGCCGCCGGGGCCAGACCGCTGCGGCGGATCAGATCCGTGTAGACCGTGCCGAGCATCTCGTTCGGATGCGTATCACGGAACCATCCGCGTTCGGCGTGGGATCGGCCCATGGGGGTGCGAGCCGCTTCGGCGATGATCACCTCGCGCGCGGAGCGCTGGAACGGGTTGGTTGCGTTGGTCATCAGATCACCGTTCCACCGTCGACGGGCAGCACCTGGCCCGTGATGTACGAGGCGCCGTCGGAGGCGAAGAACACGAAGCTGGCCGAGATCTCGTTCGGCTCGGCCCAGCGCCTCAGCGCGACACGCTCGAGGGTCTTGGCCGCGAGCTTGTCGTTGCTGCGGATGTTCTCGGTCATCGGCGTGGCTGCAAGGGGCGCAATGGCATTGACGGTGATCTGTTTGCGGGCGAGCTCGCGGGCCAGCGACTTGGTCAGGCCGATGATGCCCGCCTTGGCCGCCCCGTAATTGGCCTGGCCGATGGTACCTTGCAGGCCGGCGGCGGAGGTGACGTTGATGACGCGCCCGGTGCCGTCCTCCGGCAGATAGGGCAGCACGGCTTTGCTGCACACGTAGCTGCCGACGAGGTGGATGTCGACGATGCGGCGGAAGTCGTCCTCCTCGAGATTCGGGAACATCGCGGGTGCGATGGCCCCGGCGTTGTTGACCAGGATGTTGACGACGCCGCCCCCGAGGGCGGCGGCCTGCTCCGCCGCGGCCGCGGCCTGGGCGGCGTTGCGGACGTCGAGCACGGCGGACTTGGCGGTACCGCCAGTGGCGGTGATCTCCGCGGCGACGGCGGCGGCCGCGTCCTCGTCGACATCGGTGACGAGGACGGCAGCGCCGGCGGCGGCGTACGCGTGCGCGACGGAGGCGCCGATGCCGCTGCCCGCGCCGGTCACGAGGGCGGATCTTCCGGTGAGTTCGAACATCAGTAGCTCCTGGGGAGGCCGAGCACGTGCTCGCCGAGGTAGTTGAGAACCATTTCCTGGCTCAGTGGTGCGATGCGCGTCAGGCGCGCCTCACGGAAGTAGCGCGCGACGTGGTATTCCTCCGAGTAGCCCATGCCGCCGTGGGTCTGCAGGGCGCGGTCGGCGGCCTGGAAGCCGGCGTCGGCGCACAGGTACTTGGCCATGTTGGCCTCGCGGGCGCAGGGGCGGCCGTTGTCGTAGAGCCAGGTCGCCTTGCGCAGGACGAGCTCGGCGGCGTCGAGGTGGGCGAGGGAGTCCGCGAGGGGGAACTGGATGCCCTGGTTCATGCCGATAGGACGGCCGAACACCTCACGGTCGGTGGCGTACTGGGTGGCGCGGTGCAGGGCGGCGCGGCCGATGCCGAGGGCCTCGGAGGCGACGAGCATCCGTTCCGGGTTGAGCCCGTCGAGGATGTACTTGAAGCCCTTGCCCTCCTCGCCGACCCGATCCTCGACGGGGATCTCGAGTCCGTCGATGAACAACTCGTTGGAGGTGACGGCGTTGCGGCCCATCTTCTTGATGGGGCGGATCTCGACCTTCGAGCGGTCCAGGTCGGTGAGGAAGAGCGTGAGACCGTCGGTCTTTTTCGTCACGTCCTCGAATTTGGTGGTGCGGGTGAGCAGGAGAATCTTCTCCGACTCCATCGCCTTCGAGATCCACACCTTGCGTCCGTTGACGATGTACTTGTCGCCGTCGCGCCGCGCGAAGGTGGTGATCTTGGTGGTGTCCAGGCCCGCGCCGGGTTCGGTGACCCCGAAGCACACGTGCAGGTCTCCGTTGACGATGCGGGGCAGGGTGCGCTGCTTGAGTTCCTCGGAGCCGTGCACGATCACCGGGTGCATGCCGAAGATCGACAGGTGCATCGAGCTGGCGCCGTTCATGCCGGCGCCGGACGCGGCGACCTCCTGCAGCAGGATCGAGGCCTCGGTGATGCCCAGGCCGTGTCCTCCGTACTCCTCGGGGGTGGTGATGCCCAGCCAGCCGCCCTTGGCGAACGCGTCGTAGAACTCCGTGGGGAATTCGTGGGCGGCGTCCTTCTCCACCCAGTACTGCTCGTCGAACTTGCCGGCGAGTTCTCGTACCGCATCTCGGATCGTTGCCTGATCCTCGGTCAGATCGAAGTCCACAACACAGTCCCGTCGTCGTCGCTACCGTTTGGCATTAAGTTACTAAAGGACAGACCATTTAGTCAACGGTGGTCAGCCGGCCGCCGGCAGAAGAGGCAGATCCCGAGCGAGACGCTCGTTCCACACCTCCGGGCTTCCGAACAGCTTCTCGTCGAGCTTGGTGCGCTTGTAGAACAGCTGCAGGTCGTGCTCCCACGTGTAGCCGATGGCGCCGTGCATCACGAGCGCACTGTCGGCGGCCTGGACCGCACTCCGGGTCACCTGCGCCTTCGCGATCGCCGCATGCATCGCGCGCTCCTCGAGGCCGAGATCCACCGAGGCCGCGGCATAGTAGGCGATGGACCGAGCCGCCTCCACGGACACGAGAATCGTTGCGGCAGCGTGCTTCATCGCCTGGAAGGAACCGATCGGCACACCGAACTGGTGGCGTGTTCTGCTGTAGTCCACCGCCAACCGCAGCATCCGCTCCATCGCCCCGAGCGCGTCCGCGGAGACGAGCACGGCGGCGCGCAACCCCGCGTCGGCCAGCGCGGCCGGCGCGTCGACGTCGAGGCGCTGCGCGACGACGTTCTCGAACCGTACGTCCGCCGCGCCCCGGGACGGATCGAGGAAACGCCGCGGCGTGACCGTGACGCCCGGGTCTGCGACCCGAACGAGATAGAGGGCCGCTCCCTCGCTCCCCTCGGCGGGGACGACGAGCCGGGCGGCCCGTTCGGCGCCGAGCACCGCGGACACGCGACCGGTCAGCGCCCCTCGTTCGTCGACGCGCACGGCGTCGCGGAGCCCGAGGGGGAGACTGGAATCGAGTGCCAGGGCAGCGAATTCGCCACCGGTGAGCACCGCGTCGGCGACGTCAGGCGGCAACAGAGGGGCCGCGAGCACCGACGCGGTCCACGCGCTCGCCGGGGCGGCACACCGGCCCAGTGCCTCGGCGGTCAGCGCGAGTTCGAGCAGACCGCCCCCCTGTCCGCCCACATCCTCCGGCAGGCCGGCCGAGAACCACCCCTCCTCCACGAATCTGCGCTCGAACTCTGCAGGTTCACCCGATTCGCCCCACTTCCGGACGTTCGCGGGTGCCGCGAACCGCTCGAGCCAGCCGCCGAGGGCTTCGGTGAACATTTCCTGCTCTTCTGACAGCTCCCAACGCATGGAACTGGTCCTCTCGATGAGTCGGGGAATACCCTGCAAGATGAATGCAGCGACGATTCGATGGTATATTAGGTCTGACCGTTAGACCAGAGAGGGCGGGGAGTCATGTCACCAGCCGCACCGAGCACGACCCGGACCGGACGTTCCTCCATCCAGCTGACTCCGATGGAGGTTCCCAAGGCGTCGGACGTTCTTGCCAACGAGCTGCGCGAACGCATCCTCAGCGGCGAATACACCGAAGGGACCCCGCTTCCCCCGGAACGCGAACTCGTCGTCCAGACGAAGATGAGCCGGACCACGGTGCGCGAGGCTCTGCGCATCCTCGAGGTACAGGGCCTGGTACGAATCAAGGCGGGACGCGCCGGGGGTGCCTTCGTCCAGCGACCCGGCGAGCAGTCGATGGCCGACACCGTGGCGCTGCTCATCCGAGGACGCCAGATCCGCCTGGGCGCGCTGCTCGAAACGCGCGAGGCGATCGAACCGTTCTGCGCGCAACTGGCCGCCCGCCATCGGACCGACGAGGATCTCGCGCGGCTCGACGCCGCGAACGAGGACATCGCAGCCGCCGGAGACAAGCTCGACACGTTCCTCCAGGCCAACGTCGACTGGCACATCGCCGTCGCCAGCGCGAGCCACAACGAACTGCTGTCAGGTCTGATGATCTCGCTGTCCCGTGCCATCTACGCTGCCACCGAGAACGAGGGCTTCATCGACGAGAAGGTCCGCGAGATCACCGTGAAGGCGCATCGTTCGGTCACCAGAGCGATCCGAGACCGCGACCCCGATGCTGCGGTCCGTCGCATGAGCCGCCACGTTCACTCGTACGCCGAGTCGATCCGGGAGTTCGAAGAGCGCACCGACATTCCACTGGACCAGGAGTCCTGAGCGACGTCCCCGTCCAGGCTCGCAGGAGTCCCCCTCACCCCGAGGGACACGATGGCCCCCATACCACTTCGGTATGGGGGCCATCGCGTCGCCTACGTCCCTACGGCGCCCAGCTCGGCACCGGTCACCACGGCGCGTATCTCCTCCACCGCCTCCGGGTTCTCGGCACCGGACAGGTCTCCCGGATCGGTGCCCAGCGCCGCCGCCCGCACCGCGCGGCGCAGGATTTTCGCCGACCGTGTCTTCGGCAGACGTGACACCCGGTGAACCACGCTGGGCGCGAACGGCTTGCCCAGTTCTGCGGCCACACTGGCGGCCAGCTCCCCCGAGATGTCCGTCCCGTCCGCATCCGCGCGGGGCACCCAGAACGCCCACACCGTTTCCCCCTTCTTCGGGTCCGGGACACCGACCGCCGCGGCCTCCGACACTGCCGGGTGCGCGGTCAGGATCGCCTCGACCTCCGCTGGGGCCAAGCGTTTGCCGGCCACGTTCATGACGTCGTCGGACCGGCCCCGGATGTACCACTGCCCGTCGCTGTCGACAAGCGCATAGTCTCCGTGCCGCCACATACCGGGGAACGTCGACCAATACGCCTCGAGGTACCGCTCCTCGTCCTTCCACACCCCGCGGGTCATCGACGGCCACGGCTGCCGGCACACCAGCTCGCCCTGTTCACCGCGCAGCGGACGGCCAGCATCGTCGACGACGTCCACATCCATGCCCAGCGACGGACCGCCCAGCGAACAGCTGCGGATCGGCTGCACCGGATACGGCGCGAGGAACGACCCGCCGACCTCGGTACCGCCGGAGAAGTTGATGATCGGGACGCGGCCACCGAACACCTCGCGTGCGAGCCACTCGTACGAGTCCGGGTCCCACGGCTCCCCGGTCGAGCCGATCGTGTGCACCGAGGACAGGTCATACCGGGCGGCGACCTCGCTTCCCTGCCCGCGCAACGTCCGGATGAGCGTCGGAGAAACTCCGAGCATCGTCACCCGATGCCGTTCGGTCAGCTGCCACAGCCGGTCCCGGTCCGGTACGTCCGGTGAACCCTCGTACAGCAACAGCGTCCCACCATTGGCATGCGTGCCGACGATCGACAACGGACCCATGATCCAGCCCATGTCGGTGATCCAACAGAACACCCCGCCCGGTTTCAGATCGAACGAGTACGCCACTTCGCTCGCCGTCTTCACCAGGAACCCGGCGTGGGTGTGTACGGCGCCCTTCGGCTTGCCGGTCGTGCCGGACGTGTAGGCCAGCGCGAACGGCTCGGAGGCGTCCATCGCTTCGATCGGACCCGCATCACGACTCGCGAGCAGTCCGGTCCAGGACATCTCGCGCTCACCCGACCCTGTTCCGGCGCCGACGTTGTCGACCACGACCACCGACTCCACGGTGGGGCAGGTCTTCAGGGCCTCGTCGAGGGCCGGCTTCATCGCGACCGACTTGCCCCGGCGGATGGTGCCGTCCGCGACGACCACCACTTTCGCGTCCGCATCCTGAATGCGGGACGCGATCGCGCTGGGAGCAAACCCCGAGAAGAGCGGCACGAGAACCGCACCGAGCCGGGCGACGGCGTACACCGAGACGACGGCCTCGGGAATCATCGGCAGGAACAGGGCGACCGCGTCGCCCCGGCCCACTCCCAGCTCCCGCAGTCCGGCGGCGGCACGCTCGACCTCCGCCCCCAGCTCGCGATACGTCAGCGTGCGGACAGTTCCGTCCTCCGCCTCGTGCACGACGGCGAGCCGCTCGGCGGCCACCGGATCGGCGACCCAGCGCCGCAGGCAGGCGTCGACGATGTTCGTCCTACCGCCGACGAACCAGTCGGGATGCTCGATGCCGCGCGAGGTGTCGAGAACTTCGCGATACGGCACCTGGAACGGCAGCTCGAGATCACGGACCACCGCATCCCAGTACCACCGCACGTCGGCGACGGAGCGGGCACGCAACTCGTCCAGGCCGCCGAGGCCGTGCGCGCGGGCGAGCCGGGTGACGTTGGCGTTATCGACGTAGTCGGTGGTGGGGATCCAGGTGTAGTCGGACATTGTCAGCTCCTCGGCATCTCGAGCATGCGCTCGGCGACGATGTTGCGCTGGATGAAGGTGGAACCACCGGCGATGGCGGTGCCGCGCGCCTGGTACGCGAGCCGGAGCCAGCGTGACGTTCGCTGCTGCTCGTCGTCGAGTGCGAACTGGCCGCCGGCGGGCTCGAGGGACAGCCGGAAATCCGCCAGTTCTTCGACGAGCGGGCAGAAGAACAGCTTGCCGATCGATGTCACCGGACCGGGTGGGCCGTCGTTCGCCGCCAGGGTGATCACGCGCTGGCCGATGAGATAGTGCACGAGCGCGCGGCCGTAGAGGTCTGCGACCTTCTGCCGGATCAGCGGATCCGCACCGAGCGGGCGGCCCGACTCGTCGGTCATCTCCGCGATGTCGTCGACGATGTCGTCGACGGCCCGTTTGGTGTTGACCCGGCCGGTGGCGATCGCCACCCGCTCGTACGCGAGCGTGCCCATGGCCACCTTCCACCCGCCGTCGACGTCGCCGACGACGAGATCGTCGGGGATGAACACGTCGTCGAGGAAGACCTCGTTGAATTCGGCCTCACCGAGCATATGGGCAAGCGGGCGAACCGTGATTCCCTCGCTGTCCATGGGAACCAGGAAAAAGGTGATGCCCTTGTGGCGTGGTCCCCCGCCCGTGCGCGCGAGCAGGATGGCATGAGCCGCGATGTGCGCTCGGCTGGTCCAGATCTTCTGCCCGTTGATCTTCCATCCGCCGTCGACCTTCGTGGCCTTGGTGCGCAGGGACGCGAGGTCGGACCCGGCCTCCGGTTCGGAGAACAACTGGCACCAGATTTCTTCTCCGGTGAGGATCGGGCGGAGGAACCGTTCCTTCTGTGCTGGTGTGCCGAAGTCGATGATGGTGGGACCGGCGAAGTCCTCGCCGATCGTGTTGAGTCGCTCCGGCGCGCCCACGCGATCCATCTCCTCGGTGAAGATGGCTTTGCGGATGGGGTCGGCGGCCTGCCCGCCGTACTCCTTCGGCCACGCCATTCCTCCGTAGCCGGCGTCGAAGAGCAACCGCTGCCATTGTCGCCAGAACGGGACCTTGTCGACCAGATCCACCGGTTCCGGCCAAGGCAGGGTTGCAACTGTCTTCTCGGCCCATGTTCGGACTTCTGCGCGGAACCGGGCTTCGTCCGGGGAATCAGCGAGCTCCATGGAACCCCTCCTCACGTATTTAGGCCAAATGATACTATAGGTCAGTCCAAAAAAGGAGGACCGTGATGACAGAACCGCTCCACTCCGGGGAGGTGGACCGAGTCGAGTACGACATCGAACGCGGCAAGATCCGTGAGTTCGCCCGCGCGACGTTCACCACCGATCCCGTCCACACGGACCGGGAAGTCGCCCAGGCAGCCGGGTTCGCCGATGTGCCCGCGACCCTCACCCACACGGTCGTCGCCGGGCATCAGCGCGACCAGCGCGAGTTTGTCGAGACGCTCGGCCTGGCACTCGAGCGGGTGGTTGTCGGCTCCGTGAGGTGGACATATCTCCGACCACTGAGTGCAGGCGACCACGTCGTCGGCACCCGGCGCATCGTCGACGACGCGCGACGCGAGGGCAAGCGCGGCGGATCGATGCGCGTACTGACGCTGGAGACCGAGTACGTCGACTCCGACGGTGATCCGGTGGTGCGACTGGAGGAAGTGCTGATCGAGCGAGGAGAACAATGATGAGAGCACCCACGAAGGCCCCCATCGGTGCAGTCACCGACGTACGCGTGGTCGGCCCGATCACCCAGACGGACATCGTGCGATTCGCCGGTGCCGGTGGCGACTTCAATCCTCTGCATCACGATCCCGAGTTCGTTGCGACGTCCGGGTTCCCGGGCGTCATCGCGATGGGTCAGATGCAGGCCGGGATCCTGGCCGGCTGGCTCTCCGACACCTTCGGTGTCGAGCATGTGCGCTCGTTCGCAGTGCGCTTCGTCGCCCCAGTCTTCCTGGGCGACACCCTGACCGTGAGCGGGACGATCACGGCGATCACCGAGACCGACGGGGAGGCGCAGGCCGAGCTCGATCTCGTCGTCTCCGGAGCCAAGGGGCCGGTCGTCACCGGTTCGGCGACGGTTGTCGTCGCCGAGATCTGACAAGCCCATTGATCGGGTTCCAAGGCGCCGTATTCGACGCTCGCCCGGAGAGCTCGAATCAGTCACCTGTCCTCTCGGGATGCCGACCACCCGCGGAGGAGGCGGGCCGTACGGACGAGCCGACGTCCGAGCGCGATGATTGAGGCGAGGCGCTCCTCGCGTCGTGACGGCCGGGCGGGTGTCTCGTGGTCGGGCGCGCAGCGGCGGTGTGTGCACGCTCGTCACCCATCGCACGCGCCGCGCCGCGTAGTCGGCGCACCTGAGGCTCGATCGCCGGAGCACCGGTCCCGCAGCGTGACCACACTCGGTGCGCGCCGTGCCGGTCCCGAATACGGGCAGGAGTGCCCGTCACCGCCAGCACAGCCTGTTCGCGCCGGGGTCAGGTGTCGTGTGCGGCTTTCGGTCTCGTCCCGGTGTCGTAGCCGCGGCTGTCACCGGGCACGGTGTCCGCGCCCGGCGGCGACCGAGAGTCGAGGAGCGTCGCCGTCAGCTGCAGCGCACGGTCGGTGACCCGGATCCGCCTCGTGCACGACGTCGCGGCTGCGCAGCCGCACCCCACAGCGGGCGAAAATCGCGTACACCGTCGTCGCCGGCGGGCACTCCCATCGGCAGTTGCCGCCCCGCGATTCCGCCCGCACAATCGTGGAGGATCGTATCGAGCACAGCACGGCGACAGTTCTTTTCGGGCCGTTCACCCATGCCCCCCTTGTGTTACCCGACGGGCGGCATGGGCGGCTCGCGCCACTCCACCGGGTGTCGGTCGGTGACAACGGGTACACCGAACCCTCGGTGCCGGGCGCCGTGTCGGGGCCGGGCAGGACGGGCCCGGCGCGATGAGCGCAGGTGAACTCCCGGTCGGGTCGCGACGTCACACTCCCTGACCTACCAGGAGTCGACCTGCTTCTCATACTGCACGCGCGCCGGGCCCCGGCTGCCGAGGTTTTCAGATGCACTCTCGCCACCGATTGCAGATTCCGACGATATCTCCGCATCGGCTCACCCGAGCGGCACCTCGGTCCTCGACGCGGACCGGATCGAGGTCAGCGC
The DNA here is from genome assembly GCF_053589115.1 of Rhodococcus sp. NPDC003383. Lineage (NCBI taxonomy): Bacteria > Bacillati > Actinomycetota > Actinomycetes > Mycobacteriales > Nocardiaceae > Rhodococcus > Rhodococcus sp. NPDC003383. The sequence continues at coordinate 67,504 of NZ_JBSFRG010000013.1, forward strand.
GGGGCCCGTCCCTGGGTGCCGGCAGCCAACTCTGCCGCGATGCGCTGGCGGAGGAGGTGTTTCTGAATCTTCCCGGTGGCGGTCATGGGCAACTCGGCGACCACCTCGACGCGTTCCGGTGTCTTCTGAATCGCAACTCCCCGCTCGAGCAGATAGTTGCGGAGATGGTCCAGGGTGGGAGCATTCTGCTCCTCCTTGGGCACCACGTAGCAGCACACCTTCTCCCCGAGCCGCTCGTCGGGCATTCCCACCACGGCGAGAGCGAGAATATCGGGGTGATCGGCCAGCTTGTCCTCGACCTCACGCACACTGATGTTCATACCACCGCGGATCACGATGTCTTTGGTTCTGCCGGTGACCCGGACGAAGCCGTCGGGATCCATGACTCCGAGATCTCCGGACCTCGAGAATCCCTCGGGAGTGAAGAGCTCCGCGGTGTCCTCGGGCCGGTTCAGGTACTCGATCATGTGCGAGGGCCCCCGATAGGCGATGTCACCCTCACTCCCCCGGGTCACCTCGAGGCCGTCCTCGCCCACAACCTTGACCTCTGCACCCGGCAGCGCGGCGCCGTCGGACGTGACCGCCCGACTCGGATCGTCCTCGACGGTGCAGGTCGTCGTGGTGAGATTCTCACTTCTCCCGTACAGCGACAGGATGGCGGTGGTCGGAAGGTCGGACTTTGCCTTCTCCACCACGGCCGCTGGGATCGGGGAGCCGGCGCATACCCAGACCCGGAGGGAGGAGAGGTCGGCGTCCGGATCCTCTTCGGCCGCAGCCAACAACGTCTGCAGGAACGTGGTCGCCGTGACCGCGGCCGTGCATCCGAACTTCTTGATCTCGGCCAACCCGCGCTCAGGGTCCCACTCCGCCATGATGTGGGTCGCCGCGCCGCTGAGCAGAGGGATGAGCACACTGGTGACGAGTCCTGTGGTGTGCGTGATCGGGGACGGCCCGAACTGGACATCTGCCTCGGTGTGCCCGAACGCCGTCTTCAGTGCACGTGCGCCCGAAGCGTAGGTGTTGAAGGTGTGCAGGCAGCCCTTGGGACGCGACGTGGTACCGGAGGTGTACACGATGACGAACGGATCGTCGGGGTGGGCACGGAAGTCGAGTTCCGTGTCGACGACGTCGGGCTCCGCGTCCACGACCAGGTTCTCGAGAACCTCGATGCCTCGCTCGGCAAGTGTCCGACGGCTCTCGTCCGAGGCGCGCACCGCAACGATCGTCTCCAGCGTCTGCGACGACCGCCGGATACCGTCGAACATCGACACATAGTCGAAGCCCTTGAACTGTGCCGGTGCGATCGCCGTCCGGATCGAGGCGTCGGCGACAACGTGTGACACCTCATCGGTCCGGTAGATCGGCATGATCGGCACCGTCACCACCCCGAGCCGAGCGAGCGCCGCCGCGACGACGACGAACTCCCCCCAGTTGGGCAGTTGAACGGCGACACGGTCGCCGGCCCGAAGCCCTGTTCGGTGGAGGCCGAGCGCCAGCCGCTGCGATTTGTCGTAGAGCTGCGAGAAGGTCAGCTCCTGCGCGCCGTCGGTGACGAAGATCTTGTCGGGAGTCCTCTCGGCGCGTGCCCGGAGAAGCTCAGTGAAGTTCTCGTCGGCCCATTGGCCACTGGCATAGAACTCCTCTACTTGCTGGGGGGTGTATCGGCCGAGGTTTCGTTCGCGCGTCATGGGAGGATTCCGTCCTTCTTGCTCTGCCACACGGTTACGTAAAGATTAGAATGGTTAGACCGAAGTGGCAACCACTTTCGACGACATTCCCCAGCGCTCCTTGCACCCACCGCCAATCGGCAAGCAAAGGGGCCCAGAGCCGTTCACCGTCGACGGTGCCCTGTTCGACCGATGTCACATGCCGCCCACATCAGCAGATTTTGCGCGAACCTGGCGCCGACCGAGTCGTTGCGATGCCGCTACAACTCGCCAACCCCGGTCCTGCCACCGCCAGCGAGCCCATCCCCCTCCGGTCCTCCCCGGACCTACCCCTCGATCCCGTCGCCGGGCCGACAGGCAGCCCGGTTCCTGTCGACGACGGGATCTCAGGAGCCGGCCTTGGAAGCTTCATCGCATTTTCCACACGGGCGAACGTTTCTCACGGAAAGCCGTGACACCTTCGACAAGATCCTCCGTGGTGAATGCAAGGGCCAGTTGCGACTGCAGCGTCGCAAGCGCATCCGGGAGCGACATGTCACGAGTGTTGTCGATGGCATCCTTGCCCAGGCGCATCAGCAGCGGTGACTTTCTCGCCAGTCGGCACGCCCACGCACGCACTTCCGCATCGAAGTCGCCGTCCGGAAACACGCGATTCACCAGCCCCAGTTCCCGAGCTTCGGCAGCGGTGAGCTTCTCTCCATACATCATCAGCTCATTGGCCTTGAGCCGGCCGACATTCCGGTAGATGAGCGCGGAGATCATGAACGGGAAGACACCGACGTTGATCTCCGGACATCCGAAGTGAGCCGACTCCTTGGCCAGTACGAAGTCGCAGGCGAGCGCGAGACCGAATGCCCCCGCGAGCACGTCGCCACCGGCCGCACAGATCACCGGCTTCCCGAGCCCGCCGATGAGTCGGTACAGCCGCGGAAAGCGGTCCAGACCCGCATACTTGACGATCGTCGGGGTGTCGCTCGCGAACGCCTTCAGGTCCCCGCCCGCCGAGAAGATCTTCTCGTGCGAAGACGCCAGTACGACTACCCGCACGTCGCCGTCGTCCCGCGCCCGTTCGAGCGCGGCCAGAAGCTCGTCCAAGAGGTCGTCGGACAGGGCGTTGCGCGTTTCGGGGCGGTCGAGAGTGAGGACGGCAACGTGCTCGTCGACGTCGTAGCGCACCGAGGGAACCATACAGCCAATCCTTCCATTTTGGTCTTACCATTCGACCCTAGTGCCGCAAGGGGACGGAGACAAGAGCGGATCGGAGCGATTTCCACCAAAGGGGTGACGAAATTGGACTGACCATATACATTGGGGTCGAACGAGGGCGGCGGCCGAACGCCCAGGTGATGCCCTCTATACTGTGGGTCAGGTCACAGGGAGACGCAAGGGTATCGTCGCGATCCCTGTGGCGGCCGTGGCGCGAGGAGTAGTGAGTGGTCATTCCGACGAGTTCGTTCGAGCTGGCCGAGCAGGCAATTGCAGAGTTGCAGGAACTTCTCGGAAGCGAACCGAACCTGGTTCGCCTGGCGGCCGGCGAACCCGACCCGACGGTGATCCGCGCCTTTGCAGCCCGCAAACTCCGGGAGGGCACCACCTCCCCTGAGCAGACGGTCCGGCTCGCCGAACTCGTGATGCGCCTCGATGCCGCCCAGCGCGACGACATTTCCCGGCGACTGGGCATGCACACCGAGCAGTTCGAGACGCTCCAACACGTCGTGCGTGCCATCGACGCCGGAGCCGACCAGATCGCACGGACCGTGACACAGGAACTGTGCACGAACCTCGGGTACGGCAAGGCCATGTTCTCGGTGGTCCGCGGTTCCATCTGGTCACCCGTCGCGCTTGCCGTCAACCCGGACTTGACCGGGGACTTTCGCGAGCTCATCCGGGCCATCGACGGTCGGGAAATCCCCCTGCGGGAAGCCCCGCGTGAAGCCGAACTGGTCCGACGCCGCCGACCGTACGCAGTGGACGCCTCCGACACCTACCGGCACACGTACCGCCCCTTGATCGACCTGTCGCGCCCGGCGGGATACATCGCCGTTCCTGTCGTCATCGGATCCCGGGCAGTGGCGATGATCCACGTCGACCGGCAGAGCGACGGGCTGTCCGACACCGATGTCCACATCGTCGGTACGCTCGCCGCGGCCTGCGCCTCGTCGAAGGAACGCGCCGACCTGCGGCGACAGATCTATGCGCGTAACGAGCACGTCGACGCCGAGATCCAACGCCTCACCCGCGCCCTGCGGCACCTCGAACACGCGCCGATAACAATGCCCGAACTCGGTACAAGTGAACTGCCTCCTCCCGACGATGCGACCCTGGACGGTGGGTCGCAGGACCCAGCCATTCCGTACACGCAATCGCTGACCGCCCGCGAGCGCGAAGTGCTCACACTCATGGCGACCGGGGCGACCAATGCGGCAATCTCCAGGCAGCTCTGCATTTCCGACGGCACTGTCAAGAGCCATGTCCAACGGATCTTCAAGAAGCTCGGGGTATCGACGCGCGCCGAAGTGGCAGCGCTGTACGCCAACGCCAAGACGGTGACCGGTGGCGCGTAACGTCCCCGACGCGCATGCGCAACCAGAGATGACGACCGGGGACGCCGATTTCGATCGCGCCATCTCGGACATTCTCACCGACATGCGCACCGCCACCCCCGAGCGCGCCACCGAACTCGGCCGGCGCCTCGTCGATCTCCTCGATCGCAGGAAAGCCGTCGCCGAGCAACGGACCGCCGAGATCGGTGCACTTGCGTCAGGCATCGATCGTGCCGTCCACGACTTGGACGACGCCGCCTCGAGTGCAGAACTCATGCGACGCGCATGCGAGCGTGTCGCCGACCTCTGCGCTGCGCAAAGGGTGCTTTTGTCTCGGCTCGAGGGGGATCGGATCATTCCTGCGATCTCCTTCGGCACCGACCCGGACACGACACCGTCGCTGCCCCTCGGATTCGACCTCGTGCCGGGCTCTCCCGAAGCACGGGCGCTCGCGACGAACACGGTCGCCATGAGCGAAGCGGTTCCCGATTCGATACGAGAAGTTCTGGGAAACAAAGGTTTCGCTACCGTTCCGGTCGTTGTCGACGGGATCGCAACCGCGCTCGTGCACGTCGACACAGTGCTGGACGGTCCACGGCGCCACGCCCTGATCGTGTTCGCGGAAATGCTCGGCGGCTGCTTCGAGCGGGTCGGTCTCGAATCGCGTCGTGAACGCCAGGACCTTCTCCTCCGCCAGAGCGCCCGGCGGTGGAGTAGCGACACCGACTTCGACGCACTGCCTCCACACGGCGCGGCCGACAGCGCACCGTTCTCCACGGACTACAACGACGTGGACCACCGACTGCTCGAGCCGCTCACCGAGCGCGAAACGGATGTCGTTCGCTTGATTCTCACCGGTGCATCGAACGCCGCGATCGCCGCCGAGCTGGTCATCACCATCGACACCGTCAAGTCGCATGTGAAACGCATTCTCCGAAAACTGGGCGCTACCAACCGCGCCGAACTGATCGCGAAGTACCGCTCCACCCCCCGGTGACGCGGTGGCGCCGGAACAGAGGCTCGCCCCAACCTGGTGAGCCTGGCAAATGCAGGCTCACCAGACGACGTCGTCAGGCGTCGGAAGACGGCACGGTCACCGTGATGGTGTCCACGTCGGGGGTCAGCACGAGCTGGCAGGCGAGTCGAGAGCACGGCTGGACGCCGTCGAGAAACTCGAGAAGATCTTGCTCCTCCGCCGTGGGCTCGCCGAACACCGCGGCGGAGTCCTCGTCCACGTACACGTGGCAGGTGGCGCACGAACAGCTGCCACCACACTCGGCGACGATGCCGGGAAGGTTGTTGCGTACCGATCCGTCCATCACGCTCTGACCGGCCGGGACCTCGACGGACGACGTCGAGCCGTCCGGAAGCTGATACACGACAGTGGGCATGGCGATCTCCTTCAGATTCGACCGGTGAACATCTGCGCGGCCGCCTCGCGGGGTGAAATGCCGTACCCGGAAGGCGCGGCCGCGTTCTCCATACCCAAGATTGTGTCGCCGGTCACTCGACGCACGCATCACCACATCGACCGATTACCCCCCTCCCAGAGGGTGAAAGTTGCGGCGGGGGCCCGCACGCGACAGCAGGGTGACCGAGCACACATCCCCCGTTGGGTGGACAACTTTCGTTCTCTGGTGTGATGCCCCTCACTCTCATGGCTGACAGGCTGAGATCACTCCAGTCGGCGTGCGCGCCACAACGTACGCCGCGACATCTCACCGCACCACGAAGGGGAATCGATGAGCACTACAGAGCAGGTCACGGAACTGATTCCGGATTCCGTCGCCCGTCAGATCGTCCTTCCCGAAGGGCACCGGGACAACGACGCGTTGTTCGAGGCCTACCGCTGGCTGCGCGAGAACAACCCGCTCGGCCGCGCCGTGGTCGAGGGATACGACCCCCTGTGGCTGGTGAGCAAGCATGCCGACATCATGGAGATCGAGCGGCAGCCCGACATCTTCACGAGTGCGGGCGGCGAAAACAAGGGGTCTGTCAACCCGATCCTGGCGAACCAGGCCGGCGACGAATTCACCAAGAGCATCAACAACGGCAGCCTCCGCATCCTGGAAACTCTCACCTACCTCGATCCGCCGGAGCACACCGAGGTCAAGGACATCGCCCTCGACTGGTTCCGGCCGACCAACCTCGCGAAGTGGGAAACCATCATTCGCGAACTCGCCAAGGCGTCCGTTGCCCGGCTGCTCGAGACGAACGGCCGGATCGACTTCGTCAAGGACTTCGCTCTGCACTACCCGCTGCACGTCATCATGAGTCTGTTCGGGGTACCCGAAGAGGACGAACCCCGGATGATGGCCCTGACCCAGGAGTTCTTCGGGACAGCCGACCCCGACGCCGCCCGTGACGATGTCGAACCGCTCACCCCGGATGCCGCCGCCAAGCAGTGGGTAGCCACGATCCAGGACTTCTACGCCTACTTCGAACGGCTCCTCCAGGATCGCCGCGCCAATCCCCGAGACGATCTCGCCACGATCATCTCCCTGGCCCGCGACAAGGATGGTGAGTACTACCCGAACGAGATTGCCTACGGGTACTTCATCGCCATCGCGACCGCGGGCCACGACACCACCTCGAGCACCCTCGCAGGCGGCATGCTCGAACTCGGCCGCAACCCGGACCAGCTCGCGAAGGTGAAGGCCGACCTGGCGCTCGCGCCGCACCTCGTGAACGAGTCGCTGCGCTGGGCCTCGCCGGTCAAGCACTTCATGCGTCAGGCGACGCAGGACTACACGCTGCGCGGCCGCGACATCAAGAAGGGCGACCGCTTCATGCTGCTGTACCAGTCGGGCAACCGCGACGCCGAGGTCATCCCCGAGCCCGACCGCTTCGACATCACCCGCCGACCCAACAAGCACATCGCCTTCGGCTACGGCCCGCACATGTGCATCGGCCAGCACCTGGCCAAGCTGGAACTGCGCATCATGTTCGAGGAACTGCTCCCCCACATCGAGTCCCTCGAGCTGGTGGACGACACCAAGATGATCCAGACCAACTTCGTCGGTGGACTCAAGAACATGCCCGTCAAAATCGAGTTCACCGGATAACACGATGCTCACGCCACACCCGTCGCCCACCGTGGTGATCGTCGGTGCCGGGCATGCCGGCGGCACACTCGCCGGCATGCTGCGGCAGCAGAAGTTCGACGGCCGCATCGTCCTGTGCGGGGAGGAAGCGTATCCGCCGTATCACCGCCCGCCGTTGTCGAAGAAGTACGCCGACGACGAGTTCGTGCAGTGGCTCAAGCCGGAATCCTTCTACGCCGACAACGCCATCGAGACTCGGCTGGACGATCCGGTCGTACACATCGACCGGCACGCGCGAACCGCAACGACGGCATCCGGTGCGACCCTCGAGTACACGACGCTCGTCCTCGCGACCGGCGCCGCCCCGCGGACCCTGACGCTTCCCGGCAGCGACCTCGCCGGTGTCCTGAGCCTGCGCACCCTCGCCGACGCCACACACCTGCGCGAGGCGGTCCACACCGGGTCCTCCCTGGCCATCGTCGGCGGTGGGTACGTCGGTCTCGAGGTCGCAGCGTCGGCCCGCGCCCGCGGGTGCGACGTCACGGTCGTCGAGCGTGAGGATCGGGTACTGGCCCGGGTCGCCAGTCCCGAGCTTTCGTCCGCCCTCACCCGGTTCCACCGCGACCGCGGCACGCGCATCGTCACAGGAGCCGAGGTCCGGGAGATCACCGGGACAGCCGGCCGCGTCGGTGGAGTCACCCTCGCCGACGGCACCCACATCGCCTGCGACCTGGTGCTGGTGGGCGTCGGAGCGATCCCCAACGACACACTGGCTCGGGACGCGGGCATCGACTGCCTCACCGGGATCGTGGTGGACGGTTCGACCCGCACGAGCGACCCACATGTTCTCGCGATCGGGGACGTGACCTACCGTCAGCACGACACCCTGGGCAAGATGGTGCGATTGGAAAGTATCCCCAGCGCGGTAGAGCAAGCGAAACAAGCAGCAGCCGTCATCACCGGCGCACCACTGCCGCCCCACGAGGTGCCGTGGTTCTGGTCCGATCAGTTCGACCTGAAGATAAAGATGGCCGGAATGGTTGATTTTGGCACCCGGGCAGTCCTGCGCGGAGATCCGTCCGAGTCTTCCTTCGCCCTGTTCCACCTCGACAGCGACGGCGTTCCCGTCGCCGTCGAGACCGTCAACGCCGCTGCCGAATTCATGGCCGGCAAACGCTTCATCGGTAACCGCACCAAGCTCGACCCTGCCGCACTCGCCGATCCCGCGACCTCGTTGCGGGACGCCGTGCTGTAGAGCATTTCGATTTCCGCCGGCCCTGCCGGGCCGGCCCTCAAGACATGGAGTATGTGACGATGGAAGCACTCGCAGCAGTCGCGAGAGAGCCGCACGCCGAATTCACCCTCGAGCCGATCACCATCGAGGGACCGAGAGCCGGTGAGGTCCTCGTCGAGATCGAGGCCGTCGGCATCTGCCACACCGACCTCGCTGCACGCGACGGCGCCCTCCCGACCGGGCTGCCCGCCGTCCTCGGCCACGAAGGATGCGGCATCGTAAGGGAAGTCGGCTCCGGCGTCACCAAGGTCGCACCCGGCGACCGCGTGGGCATCACCTTCAACAGCTGTGGAACCTGCCCGTCGTGCAGCACGGGGGCACCCTCCTACTGCCACCAGTTCATGCACCTCGCCTACGACGGGGTGCGCGACGACGGCACCGGCCCGCTGTCCACCCCCGACGGTGAGCGCCTCACCGGCCTGTTCTTCGGACAGTCCTCCTTCGCCACTTACAGCCTCGCCTTCGAACGCAACGTCGTGAAGGTTCCCGACGACGTCCCGGCCGAACTCCTCGCCCCCCTCGGCTGCGGCATCCAGACCGGGGCGGGCGCCGTGATGCGCTCCCTCGACTGCCGACCCGGCTCGGCGCTACTGGTCGCCGGCGCCGGCTCCGTCGGCCTGGCCGCCGTCATGGGTGCCGTCGTGCAGGGCTGCACCACCATCATTGCCGTCGAACCCCATCGGTCCCGGCGTGAACTCGCCCTCGAACTGGGCGCCACCCACGTCGTCGATCCGGCTGCCGGCCCCCTCGCCGAGCGGGTCCGGGCCATCGTCCCGGCCGGTGTCGACTACGCGATCGACACCTCCGGCGTCCCGGCCGTGATCGAGTCGCTCGTCGGAGCCATGACCTTCCACGGCAAGATCGGCCTCATCGGCGTGCCCGCCGACCCGGCGGCCTCCGTGCCGCTGAACATCATCAACTCCCTCGCCATGGGACTCACGATCACGGGGATCATCGAGGGCGACAGTGTCCCCGACGAGTTCATCCCCGAACTGGTCGAGCTCTACAAGGCGGGCAGGTTCCCGCTCGACAAGCTCGTCACCACCTTCCCCTTCGCGAAGATCAACGACGCGATCGAGGCCCAGCACCGGGGCGAGGTGCTCAAGCCCGTGCTCGTGCAGGACTGACCACCCCACCGACACACTTTCGAGAAGGACACCCCGATGACGATCGACTACACCGATCTCTACATCCGCGGCGGATGGGTACGGCCGTCCGGCGATGCGACGATCTCGGTCATCTCGCCGAGCACCGAACAGCGGATCGGCTCGGTGCCGGACGGCACCGAGTCCGACATCGACGATGCGGTCGAGGCCGCCCGCGCGGCGTTCACCGGCCCGGACGGCTGGGCGTCGTGGAGCGCCGCCCGGCGCGCCGAGGTGCTGGGCCGCTTCGCCGACGAACTCGAATCCCGCGCCGAGGACACTGCGACCCGGGTGAGCAGCCAGAACGGCATGCCCATCAGCCTGGCCCGGCAGTTCGAGGGCGGCTTCCCGCCTATCCTGCTCCGCTACTACTCCGAGATGGCGGCGAAACAGGAGGACGAGATTCGTCCCGGCATGCTCGGCGGATCGACCCTCGTCACTCGCTCCCCCATCGGCGTGGTGGGCGCGATCGTGCCGTGGAACGTCCCCCAGGCCATCACGTTCCTCAAGCTCGCTCCGGCGCTCGCCGCCGGCTGCACCGTGGTCCTCAAGCCGTCTCCGGAGACCGTGCTCGACGCCTTCCTGATGGCCGAAGCGGCGATCGCGGCGGGCCTGCCCGCAGGTGTACTCAACATCGTCCCGGGCGGCCGCGAACTCGGCGCCTACCTGGTGGCGCACCCGGGCATCGACAAGGTCTCGTTCACCGGCTCCACCGCAGCCGGCCGGGCCATCGGCCGGACATGCGGTGAGCTGCTGCGCCCGGTCACCCTCGAGCTCGGCGGCAAGTCCGCCGCCGTGGTCCTCGACGACGCCGACCTCGCCGCGAACGTCGAATCCTTCTATGCGGCGACACTGCTCAACAACGGGCAGATCTGCTGGCTCGGCACCCGCGTCCTGGCGCCGCGCTCCCGCTACGACGAGATCGTCGACACCATAACCGATCTCGCCAAGGGCCTATCGGTCGGAGACCCGCTCTCCGACACCACCCAGATGGGACCGCTGGTCTCGGCCCGTCAACGCGACCGCGTCGAGGGCTACATCGAGAAGGGCAAGTCGGACGGCGGGCGAATCACCACCGGCGGCAAGCGTCCCGCCGGGACAGATCACGGCTGGTTCGTCGAGCCCACCATCTTCGCCGACGTCCAGACCGGGCACACCATCGCGCAGGAGGAGATCTTCGGCCCGGTGCTGTCGGTCATCCCCTACACCGACGAGGCCGAGGCCGTGGCCATCGCCAACCACTCGGACTACGGCCTCGGGGGTTCGGTCTGGACCGCAGACCCCGAACGCGGTGCACGCTTCGCCCGCAACATCGCCAGCGGCACGGTCGGTATCAACGGCTACGCCAACGATCCGACCGCCCCCTTCGGCGGCATCAAGAACAGCGGACTCGGACGGGAACTCGGACCCGAAGGACTGGCAAGCTACCAACAACTCAAGAGCATCTACCTCGACGTGCGATGACCCCGGCGTGGGCGCGGCCGCATGCACAAGCATGCAGCCGCGCCCGCGGCGGTAGGTGCCAGGAAAGGAGACACAATGACGAAAGATGAAGTCGCGCTGCTCGACTTCGCGGTGCAGTGGGCACCCTACGACGGCGGCGACGAGCACATCCTTCCCGAGTTCGGACTCGTCCCCACCGACTTCTACCACCGATTGCGGTGTCTCCTCGACGCGCAACCGAAGATCGACGCCGGGACGCGGCGCCGTCTGAAGAGCCTTTGCACACGCAAACTCGGCTATCCCACGGTCGTCCAGCAGAAGTCGACGTCGCCCAACCGAGGACGGTGAAATACGCGGTCGTGGCAGATGCCGCGTTCCCGGGTTCACGCATCGTCCGGAGTCGTGGACGGGTTCGGGCTCTCCAGCAATCGGTCCAGGTAGAGAGCCGTTGCGGGACTGAGACCGTGGGCGCTGCGCTCCTGCGCGATGCGGTGCAGAAGGACGCTTACAGCGGACCCCGCATCCAGTAAGGGCTGGACGATACTGACCCCGGCGCATTGCTCGAGCACCGGAAGAACCACGCGCTCCGCCTCACGGTCCGACCCGGCAGTGGCTAGGCACTCGGTCAGCAACACGCGCGCATAGAGGGATGCTCTCGGCCGCCAGGTGGCGTCGATCGACTCTGCAAGCACTCGAGCTCTGTCACAGGCCTGCGTCCGGGCGCTGGCCGAGCCGGCAACAAGGAGCCGGATGACCGATTCCTCTGTGATCTCGGTGGTAACCCGACTGATACCGTCCAGCGGTTCTTGCGGGAGCTGCCGAGGAAAGCTGTCCGGGCTGAAATGCCCGGATCCGATTCCCAGGCGAATGCGCTCGTTCACGAGGTGCGCCGACAGGCGCGGAAGTTGCAATGTACGTGCCAGCTGTTCGCCTTCGTTCAATCGCTCGGCAGCAGCGTCGTACCGGCCGAGCCGGTGCTTCAGGCGCGCACCGACGACGTAGGTGGACAGCATGAAATCGACCGTTCCGCCTTCGGCCCCGAGACTGTGGCTCTGGTCGAGGAATCGCTCGGCCTCGGCAAGGTTCCCCTGCTCGTACAGCAGGTCTCCGAGCAGGGCCCCGGTGAGCCGGGAGCCGTAGGACAGTTCCACTCCCCGCTCGGTTGCCAGCTGCATGGCATGACGGAAACTGGCCTCGGCATCGCCGAGATCGAGTTGTTCTCGTGCGGCCAGCCCGTCGAGGCAGTACCCGTAGATGACGCTGAAGGGCCCGGAAGATCGCCGATGGTATGGACGTACCCATTGCTGCCAGCGCCGGGCCTCGGCAAAGTCGAACCGATGGATCGATCGAAACGACGCGACGTCAGCGGTGCCGCACAGGACCCAGGGGCGGAGCCGGTCGGCACGGGCGGTGCAGGCCTCGACCGCCGCATCCATCCCGTCGAGCCGGTCGTCGAAGGCGTTGACCGTGGCCCGGATGAGCGCTGCTTCGGCTCGGATGTCAGCTTCGTCTGCGGTTGCCGACGGCAGAGCTGCCGCGATGTTGCCGAGCGCCTCGGCGGCGGCAACGCGATGATGCAGGATGGCATGCGCCCAGGCCAGCGCGGTCTGTAGGCGCAGCCGGCGCGCGCTGGACGTGCCGGGGAGCTTCGCGGCCAGGCCGAGCAGGGTGCTCATCTGTGAGTGCTCGAGCAGTGGTATCGCCTCGTGTTCGACGGCATCGATCGCGTCGTCGTCGCTGCCGGCGACGAGGAAGTGATCCACAGCCGGGCTGAGTAGGTGCTGTTCGAGAAACCACTCGGCGGCGGTGTGATGCAACTCGATCAGGCGTTCCGGATCGTCACGCTCGAGCCGGCGGCGCAGGAACTCGGCGAACAGGTGGTGGTAGCGGAACCACTGTCCCTCCTCGTCGAGACGCGTGAGGAACAGGTTCCGCGCCTCGATGTCTTCGAGCACCGCCTGGGTATGCCCACGGCCGGTCAGGGCGGTGGCGAGAGCAGCGCACGTGCGCTCGGTGATCGACGTGGCGAGCAGGAAGTCGAGCAGATCCGGCTCCAGGGTATCGAGGACGTTCTCGGCGAGGTACTCGCCGAGAGCCCGGTGCCGGCCGGACAGATGACGGATCGCCGTGCGCGGATCGTGGTGTTCGCGCAGGGCCAGGGAGGCCAATTGCAGCGCCGCCACCCACCCGTCGGTCGATTCCTCCAGATCGACGACCTCCTCCTCGTCGAGCTGCACATCCGTGGCGCCGGTGAGCAGTTCCCGGGACTCGTCGAGGTCGAAGCGTAATGCGGCCGAGTCGATTTCGATCAGTTCGTTGCGCACGCGCAGGCCGCTCAACGGCAGACCCTGCCGGGTCCTGCTGGTGACGACCAGCTGCAGGTGGTGGCAGCCCTGTTCGAGCAGGAACCGGGCGATGGACCGGCTGGCCGGGTTGGTCACCCGGTGCCAGTCGTCGAGGACCACCGCGATGTGCTGCCCACCCGCATGCGTCCGGTTGATCAGGGTGGTCAGCACGAACCGCTCGGCGCCGCCCCCGTGTCCTTCCAGCGCCCGGGTCAACTCGGTGCCCAACCCGGGCAGGGTCACCGTGATCGCATCGACGAGATGCGCGAGAAACCACGCCGGGGTGTTGTCGTCCTCGTCGATGGTCAGCCAGGCGGTCGTGCCGCCGGTGCGCTCGAGCATCTGCACGTACTGGGTGGCCAGGGTGGTCTTTCCGTATCCGGCCGGACCATGAATCAAGATCAACCGGGGTCGGGTCGCGGTCCCGAGCCTGCCGAGCAGCCGGGTGCGCGGCACCATCGCGTGAGCCGTGACCGGGGGGCGGTACTTGGTGGTCACGGCGGGCGGAGGGACGGGCCCGGACGCCCCGGCCGACGGCTCGAGGCGCAGGTACGCCGCGGTCCCCGCAGGGTCACGGTTTTCCCGCTGTGGTGGGCTCTCCTCGTCCCCCGCCAGCGGCAGCGGCAGGTCGGCAACGTGGTATCCCAGATCCGTCCCGGCCCGGCGCAGCGCCTCCCCCAGCGCCGCCGCCGTGCCGAAGCGGTCGGCGGGGTCGCGGGCCATCGCCTGCTCGATCACCACCCGGACGCCCTCCGGGACCTCGTGTGCGCGCAGATCGGGGATCGGTTCGGTGCTGATCCGCAACAGCTGCTCCACCAGTTCCTCCCCGCGGCGCCGAGCGAAGGCGGGGCGGCCGGCCAGCGCGGTGAACAAGGTGGCGCCGAGTCCGTAGACGTCCGAGGCGACCGAGGGTGAGCGTCCGTGCAACACCTCCGGCGCGGTGTAGGCGGGGGAACCCACCACCAAGCCTCGGGTGGTGTCCTGCCGGTCCGCCAGTCGGGCGATCCCGAAATCGGCGAGTTGCGGTTCGCCGTACTCGGAGAGCAAGATGTTCGCCGGTTTGATGTCCCGGTGCAGCACCCCGGCCCGATGCGCCGTCTCCAAAGCTCCGGCCATCTTGATCCCGATGTCGAGCACCTCGGGAACCGTGCGCGCCCCGCGCCGGGTGATCCACGCGTCGAGCGAGTCGCGGCGGTGGAACGGCATCACGATGTAGGGACGTCCGGTATGAGTGACGCCGGCCTCGAGCACGTGCACGATGTTCGGATGCCCCGACAGCCGGCCCATCGCCTGCTGCTCACGCAGGAAGCGAATGCGATCGGCCTCATCGGGGTTCGAGCTCAAGACCTTGATCGCCACTACCCGGTCCAGGACGGGTTGACGGCAACGGTAGATGATGCCGAAACCGCCCCGGCCCAGCACCCGAGGCTCGTCGAAACCGACAGCAGCCAGCTCGTTGGCTATCTCTCTCTCGAACTGGTTCGAGGGATGCTCGACGGCTTCGTCCGACACGGTTGGTCCTCACCGACTGTTACGCCACTGACTGTCTCCGGTCGGATCATGGTTGCACATGGCTCTACCTGGGTTTGGTTCCTCATTCTAGCCTTACCGGCACAGACTCAGGCGGGAGTCGAGACCGCCATGAGTGCGGGCTTCGGAGCAGGCCGGTCCCGCACTCACGGCGCCACATTTCACGTGTTTCCAGCATGTGCGTCCGGCGCGCGAGGGTAACAGCCACACCGGCTACTGCCGCCCGGACCGAGGCGGGGTGGAGTTCGGGCCGGAATCGGTTGACGGGACCTGTGACGCTGAGCGCGGCGATCGCGCGGTTGTCGGATTCCAGCACGGGCACCTCGATTTCGTTGTGCCGCAGAACCATCGGTGAATACATGCCGCCCGGCACGAGTCCGGTCACCGAGGGCCCCGAGCAGCGGAAGACCGAAATCGGTAATCCCTTGTTCCTGGAGCGGGAGCCGGGACCGCGCGGCATCCCCGCCCTGGCACTCGCGTCGGATTCCTCGATGCCGGAAGGAGTTACCCCGCCCGAAGATAGCGGGAGACCGCTTCGGCTCGGTTGGCGGCACCGAGTTTGCGCAGAATGTGCCTCACGTGGGCCTTGACTGTGGCCTCCGAGATGAACAGCCGGTTCGCGATGCGGGCATTCGAGTCACCCTCGGCCATGTGCGCAAGGACCTCGAGCTCCCGCCGGGTCAGCAGGTCCACATTCCCCACAGGGTGGCCGGACTGCATCGGGTGGCGATATCCCGGAAGCGCAACGACCGAATCGTTCGCCGACTCTTCGTTGGAAGCGATCATTTCGTCCAGCATGTCCGGCGAGGCATCCATGACGGCGGTGACCTGCTGCCGGATCGTCCGGAGGCGTTCCTGATAGTAGAGACGTTCCAGGGCATAGCCGAGACATTCCGAGAACGTGCGGACAAGCGTCCGATCGAACTCGCCGACCTCCCGGCCGTCGCTCGGGCTGTCGGCGTGGACGAAGCCGAACACTCCGGAGCCGACCATGATGGGAGCGGCGACGTAGGAGGAAGTGCTCGTGACCTGCTTGAAGCCCGGGTCCACGCGGTCGTCTGCCTGCGCCCGGGGAACCAGCACCGGCGAACGGCGCCGCACGATCTCGCTTTCGATGAGCCGGTGGCCCAGCGTCCGGCTCCGAGAACAGCCGACAGCAGTGGTATTCGGGCATCGACGTCGGCGTGCTGTTGGTGCCAGTCGACCAGTTTGCGAACCGCGAAGGAGTGCCTTCTCTCCGCACACGCCGTGTGCGGTGGGGTTCGTGTCGCGATTGGACGGGCGCTGCGCAGGATGCGGGGCCGCCCCCAAGCCTCAAGGGTTGCTGCGCAATCACTACGCGACGGCCTACGGCCGCCCTTGACCCTGGAGGGCGATGACGGTGAACCGTGGTCGCCTGCAGGTGGAAGCTCCAGCCCAAGAAGGCTTGCGGCGTGAGTCAGCGTCTGGCGAGGGCCGTGAAGCTGTCGAGATCTCGTGTTTGAGTTGCGTGACGTCTGATCCACGTGCGCCACATCTCGTCACCTCGGGGTGTGCGTTTAACTGCGCCCGCGCCGTAAACCCCGACTTGGAGACCGTGAATGGCCAGTACCCGGTAGTCATCCCAGCATTGCTCGAGGGTGTAGTCGGTGACTCCGAGCGCGACGAGGTTTTCGTGGTAGTGGCGAACGAGATCATGCTCGTGGATGCGGCGCTCGTCGGTCGTGAGACTGCCCCCGAGGAAGTACGCAATATCGATGGTGCCGCAGCCAATGCCGACGCCCTGCCAGTCCAGGACGGTGACCGGGTGCCTGTCGTCATTGACGGCAAAGAGCATGTTGTCGGCGCGGAAGTCGTTGTGCCAGAGACAGCGCGGTTCGGAGAAGACCGATTTCCATGTCGCGATGTGGTCGTTGAGCTTGGCGGCCTCTTGCAGATCAGCCTCCGATGCCAGGTCGCCGACTTCCTCAGGGAAGGCTGAGACGATAGAGGGAAACCCGTCTGTCGCTTTGACGAATTGATCGACGGTTGCCTGAAGCCAGGGTTTACCGGTTAGGCCGGGATTCTTCCAGGACGCGGCGTGCAGCCTCGCGGCCTGTTCCAGAACGAGACTAGCCTCGTCGGCGGTGCATCCGACCAGTTGATCCACGGTGCGAGCTGGGGCTAGATCCTCCATCATGAGGACGAAGTCGGTTTCGTTGTCGGCGAGGGCGGCGTGGAAGGGGTGGGGGCGGGCGATCGGCAAGTCGGGTGCGAGTTCCTCGTAGAACCGGATTTCGCTTCGGTAGAACCCTGATTGTCGGCCGTATTCACGGCTGGTGGCATCGGCGGATGCGAATTTTCCTACCACCGTTGCGGGTCCGGAGGCGACGGGGTCGTAGGTGAGTGTGAAGCGGTAGCTGTCGGCCAACTGGCCAGTCCCGCAGGGCTGGCGGTCGACGGCGACGACTCGACCGCATTGCAGTGCGCCGGCGGCCGACAGCATATGGGTGAGCCACTCGGGGCTGATGGCATCGACGGAGACCACTGGTGCGAAGGGTGTCACAAGAGTTCCTCAGTTCTGGAAGTGTGCTGGAAGCGCGAACGGCGAGTCTTCCGGGGGGCCGGAATGTGTCAAGGGGTTTGAGTCCAGTGGGTGTCAGGCGGCTATCGTGGCGTCCTCCACGGTGGCCTCGGGATCATCGCCTGGCCGGTTGATGTAGACGGTGTCGGGCAGGTCGAGGATCTTCGGCGCTGCCGTGGTGCCGAAGCGATGCGGATGCCGGGCACGAGCAGTATCGAGTACCTCTCGGCGTTCGGCCGCCTTGCCGGCGGCCAGACCGAAGTGGACATCGGCGGGTGTGTGCAACCCGATTCCGGTGTGGCGATGTTCGTGGTTGTACCATTCGGTGAACTCGATCATGAACCCCCTTGCCTGACTGAGGGATCCGAAACGTTCAGGAAACCCGGGCCCGTACTTGAGGGTCTTGAACACCGATTCGGAGTACGGATTGTCGTTCGACACCCGCGGCCGCGAATGCGAACGGGTGACCTCGAGATCAGCCAGCAACGTGGCGACGGACTTGCTGGTCATCGACGTGCCACGGTCGGCGTGCACGACCTGCGGAATGCCGTGTACGTCGAAGATCTGCTCCATCAACTCCCGCGCCAGCAGACCCGATTCGTGCGCGTGAACATGGACTCCGACGATGTACCGCGAGTAGATGTCGATCATCACGTACGCATCGAAGTAGCGGCCCTTCTCCGGCCCGGCGAGTTTGGTGATGTCCCACGAGTACACCTGCCGCGGCGCGGTGGCGACCAGCTCCGGGCAGGTCCTCGCCGGATGCCGCGCAAGTCGGCGACGCTCGCTGACCTGCGCGTTCTCACGCAGCACGCGATACATCGTGGACACCGAACACAGGTAGATACCCTCGTCGAGCAGTTGCGCATAGATCTCGAGCGGTGCCCGATCGACAAACCGATCGCTGTTGAGCACCTCGAGGATGCGACGGCGTTCGAGGGCGGTGAGCTTGTTCGCCGGCGGGGTCGGCGGCGCCGACACCACCGGCGGTGTCGGTGCGGTCGCTGCGGTGCGCCGCCGGACTGCGGTCGAACGCACCACACCGGTCAACGCACTCGTGGTTCTCGTCGACACCCCGGCCGCGGTCAAGTCGCACCACACGGCGGTCAGCGCTTGTTCGGCTTGCCGTCGACATCCGCTCTCTCGGAGAGAGATTCCAAGAGAGCGTGAGCTTTTCCCATGATGTCCAGGGCGGCCTCGGTGGTGGTCAGTCTCTTGTTCGCGCGGGCGAGCTCTTGCTTGAGGCGGGCGATCTCGGCCTGCTCGGCGGTGAGTTTGCCGATTTTTGTGCCGGGTTGTTTGCCGTCGAGCACACCGGCGTCACGTTGTTTGCGCCACTCGCTGATCAGCGACGAGTAGAGGCCTTCACGGCGTAGGTACGCGCCGCCTTCATTCGTCGCGCAGGCCTGCTCGTACGCGACCAGGTGGGCGAGCTTGTCGGCGGGGCTGAACACGCGTCGGCGGGGTCCGTCGGCTCGGGGGTGAGTGGAGGCCATGCGGTCATTGTCCTCGACCGCCGTAGGGGTGGGCATCGTCATCGTTGGGTTGATCCGTATCTCGCCCTGCAGGCGGAGTTGCTGTGAACCGCTGGCCTCAACTCAGCCTGACACGCAGGGGGCGGGCGGACGGCTGATCGCCCGCCCCCCTGGTGCGGCAGCGCCGATGCCAGATCAGTGTGTGGCGCTGGAGATCAATTCCGGAATGGTTGGCAATGTGTCGGCGTCCGGATCGGTGCCATGACCGCGGAACCAGGCCCTGTCTCGAGTCGCTTGCCGGCTGCCGTGGGCCACGATCAATCGGTGCTGCACGGTCCGGGAGCTGGAATCGCCGTCCTCGGCGCTGGCCCGCAGCAGCGAGTCGATGCCGCTGGCAATTGCATTGCGCCTCTCGTGTGCGGCCGATGGGGATGTCGTCGTATCGACCTCGTCCTGGAGGATCTGGCGAAGCGCCCTTGCTGCGACAGAGGTTGCGGGCCCACCCTCGGTCGCCGCTAGCAGCCCGTTGGCCAGTGCCGACATGTCGGCAAGGCAGCCCAACTCGTATTCGGCCATGTACGGGTACTGCTCCGCCATCGTAGTGAGGTGGACGATGGCGAGTGCGGCCTGCTCACGTGCGAGCACCTCCTCGGCGGGGAGCGCTGGGATGATCACGTGCTCCAGCGCGCGGACGAGGGTGGCCAATCGGATTCCCATACTTGGGGTTGTCATGGATCAGCCCTCCTGTTCGAGGATGCGGGCGATTTCGCCGAGGAACGTATGCGCGACCGGAGCCATCCAGGAGAGCAGAACGTCTTGGTGGTTGTGCCCGCGGATCGCGGCCGAACAGCCGGTCCCGAGATTCATCACCGCGCACTTGTAGGCGGCGAGCATCTCGTAGAAAGTCAATTTCTGCGGATCGACATGCCGCCCTGTCGCCGCTTCGTACCGGCGGATGAGCTCGTCCCGGGTCAGCAAGTTGCAGACAAGCACTTCACCGTCCTGCGACGCGCCTGCAAAGAGTCGTTGCACGATCCAACCGAGGTCCTCGTGGTAGTCGCCGATGTGCGCGAGTTCCCAGTCGAGTACGGCGGTGAAATGCCCGGACTCGATGTCGAACATGAAGTTCCCGGTGCGGAAATCGCCATGCAGCAATACCAGTTCATCGGTATCGGGCAACCGGTCCCGCATCCATTGCTCGGCGAGGGTGATCAGCGGATATGGATCGACGCAGTCGTCCCGCCAGACCCGGCTCCACCAGTTGATCTGCCAGAGCGCAGCCTCGCCGGGGTGTCCGGTGGGGGCCTGGAAGTGGGGCAGTTGTGCTTCCTGCCAGTTGACTGCGTGGATCCTGGTGAGATTGTCGATGAACTGAGGTACCAACCGGTCCCGCCACTGCGGCGTGAAGGACGTGCCGACACCGGATACCACCATTGCATCCGATGGGGGCTTGGTCACGCCGTCGACGAAGCTGGTGATGATTCCGGGCTGGCCCAGGTAGGTTCCATCACCGTCGAGGAAGCGAGTGGTGGGGGTGGGCACGAGCCCGGCGAGCGCTCGAAATGCCTCGTCCTCACGGTATCGGCAGGTCTCAACGATGCTCTCCGGTGGATCCAGGCGCAGTACCAACTTCTCTGGTGCACGACCCGGCACCGTCATGGTGAAGGAGAACTGCTCCTTCGATGCGCCGCCGGGCATCCGCTGAACACCGTCCAGACGGAATTCGGTCATCCCCGATGCTTGCACCAGGGCTGTCACCCGTTGGACCACGTCGAGGGCGGTCAGGGGTTGGTACGGTCCCTGTTCACGCCGTGCGATCTTGGCATTGAGCAGTTCGGCCACTCGGGGCTCGAGTAGATCGATTTGCCGCCGGATTTCGCTGGCCCCCACCTTCTCTGCAGCGGTCATGACCCGCTCCTCGGCACATACGGGCCGCTCGTGATGCGGTCGAGCGGGCAATTTTCTTGGGCAAGCCCGAAGCCCACTCGGTCGCCGGCATGCCAGCGAACGGTGCTGTGGGGCACGTAGCTGTTGCTGTACGGGGTCCACGGATGCTGTCCGACGGGCGTGCCGACCAGCACATGCTCGCGGTCGTCGACATCGACAACCTGCAGCTCATAGCTCACCGGCATCTGGAATCGCCCGCGAGTTGCGCGGAGCCGGCCGGACTTGAGTCCGCGGACTTGCCCGTCGATGAGGGCGTACCCGTGGGCGAAGGTGAACCCGTCCCATCCGTTCTTGTTCAGATCTCGAGACCAGATGGTGTTGATGGAGTAGTCCTGGCCGAAGGCGGCGTTGAGCCATCCCATGCTGCCCAGCAGCTGCTCGTTGCGTGGCCCCCAGCTGTGGTCCATTACCGTCACGCAGTCGACGGGAAAGGTCCGCCCGCGGATCTTGGTGGTGCCGGTGACGTGCACGGTCATGTCGAAGTGGTTGGCGTAGGCCATTCCGAAACCGCTCTGGGCCCGGTCACCGGTGGCGAGGGGATCCATGCTCGGATCTTGGATGTCGTAGGGCTCCATGATGCCGTGTACGTGCCAGTCGAATTCGGTGTCGTCGTGACCGACGTAGCGGATGTGGTAGTCGCGAGGCTCGTTGGAGGTTTCCAGGGAGAGCCCGTTGGGCAGCGAGTAACTCTGTAACTTGTCGGGAAGCGGCAGATGCTGTTGAAAGTCGTAGTAGAGGGCGTCGAGTGGGCTGTCGCCGATCCGGTCGAAGGCCTCGATGTCGCACACCATCGCGCCCACGCCCGGTCGGGCGATGGTATACACCCACGCGGTAATGTTCGGTTCCTGATGGTACACCGAGAACCAGTTGGTCTCGGCCCAATCGTGTTGGACGTCGGTGGGGGTGTGGAATTGAACGTCTTCCGCGGCGATCACTACATCTCCTTGTATGACGTGCTGGCGCCTATTTGCGCTGGTAAGGGGCGTTCTGAATGAACGTGCTGCCAGCATGTCAAGACGTAGGATGATCCACATCACACCTATGTGCGATACGTCTCTGTAAATGGAGTGAAGTGATGCAAACCACAACCCTCCAGCCTCAAGGGTTGCTGCGCAATCACTACGCGACGGCCTGCCGGCCACCCTTGACCCTGGAGGCCTCTGGGCCCCCTGTCGGACAGCGTTGCGGCAGACGGGCGCCTGCCCCTCCGGGCGCGCAGCGCCCCTCCAACCGCGACACGATAAGAAAGCAGAGAGAATATGACGGAGGTCGTGAATCCGGGGCCTGGGTCGTTGCCCGCGCCCGGTCAGCCCGGCCCTGTCGATCAGTGCGGGAAACGTCGCGTGTATCGAGTCCTTGTTCATCCGAGTGCCCCGGATCGAAACGAACAGCGACGGCGACACGGGTTCCGGGAAACAACGGTCGACACCATCGAAGTAGTGCTGGAGCGCCCGCAGGGTCGTCTCGTGCAGCGGCACCTTTCGGCCGCCTCGCTTGGTGTGCCGGACAATGAGCAGTAATCGCTTCTTGTCTAGGTCGTCGCGGTTGAGAGCGAGAGCTTCGCCGAGTCGTAGACCTTCTCCGGGGGTCACGGACCTGTTGCATGACGTCACTCGTACTGGGTGATCTTGCGGGTGGTGCGGCGTTTCTCCGGGGGTGTGGTGCTCGTGGCTGGTAGTCGTTCTGACTGTCGACCTGAAAGCGAGAGGCCAGGCGAGCATTTCCGGTGAGGTTGCCGTCCGGGCAGCGGTATTGGACGGTGTTGGATGAGGACCTGCAGGTAGTCGGTGTCGCCGATGGGTTTCTGCGGCACCAACGGTTCGGCCGCGACGGCGCCGAGTCCACGACGAAGGCGTATGCGCACGCGATCGCGTTGTTCCTGCGCTGGTGCGCCGGGACGGGCCGGCCCTGGCAGGCCGGGGTTGAGCAGTTCGCGTTGTTCATGACGTGGCTGGCCCACGCCGGACCGCTGGCCAGCGGCCCCGACGCCGCCGGGTCGGGAGTGGTGGTGGCGGCGGGCCCGGGTGCGGCTGCGGTGCGCTGCCCGTCGCGGATCAACGGTGTGCTGACCGCGGTGCGGGGGATGGTGGTGCACGCGGCCGCGACCGGGAACGGCCCGGCGGGGTTGGTGTCGATGCTCTACGAGGTCGCCGATGACCGCGACCTGCCGGCCGATGCCCGCGGCGAGGAGGGCCGGATGGCGTGGCGGATGCGGGCGCGGCATCGGTTGAGGGAGCCGGAGACGACGGTGGACCGCGCCAGCGATGAGCAGATCGTCGCGCTGCTGCGGGCGTGCCGTTCGGCGCGGGATCGGCTGATCGTGTTGCTGATGGCACGGGCCGGGTTGCGGCGCGGCGAGGTGTGCGGGCTGCGCCGCAGCGATGTGCACCTGCTGGTGGATTCGCGCCGGTTGGGGTGCGAGATCGTGCGGGCGCATCTGCACGTGGTGCGTCGGGAGGACAACCCGAACGGGGCGTGGGCCAAGTCCCGCCGGCAGCGGGTCGTGCCGCTGGATTTCCTTGTCGTGCAGGCGTTTGACACCTACGAGTTCGAGCGCATGAGAGTGCCGGGCGCAGCGGACAGTGATTTCGTGATCGTCAACCTGTTCCGCGGCCGGATCGGGGCGCCGATGCGGCCGGACGCGATCGGGGAGCTGATGGCCGCGGTATCGAGTCGGGCCGGACTCGACGTCCCGGTCCGCCCCCACCAACTGCGACATGCGTTTGGCAGCAACGCTGTGGACGCCGGATCGGGCATCAATGTCGTCGCCGATCTGATGGGGCACGCCGCTATTGCTTCCTCGCAGGTTTACGTGCATCCGGACTCCTCCCGGCTGCGGGCCGCGGTCGACGCGGTGCCCAGCCCCCGCGACTTCGGTGCGGTCATCCGGTGACCGCCGCAGAACTGGTCACCGCGGATGGCACTGGCGATCCTTCGTTGGAGTTCACGCACGTGCTGACCGGGGTAGCGCTGGAGGCGGATGCTGCGCGGCTGGCCGGGATGCTGGATCCTCGCTTCCTGGTCGAGGCGGGGTGGAATCCGCAGACGCGGATGTTGTCGCTGCCGGCCCAGCATCGGTTGTTGGGCAGAACGGTATGCCGAGTCCAGCGGTGCCACAACACCGTTCACTCGGGCATCGTGGTATGCCATGGGACTGTAAGAGCGTGTCTCATGTGGAGAGTTTCTTGAAACAGGTGATGGCCGCGGCAAGCTGGAGGAAGCCAGCGAAGTGTTCGGCATGTCGTTCGTAGCGGATCGTGAGCCTTCGGTAACCGGTGAGCCAGGCGAGGGTGCGTTCGATCTTCCATCGGTGCCGGCCGAGACGATCGTTGCGGTCGATGCCGCGGCGAGCGATCCGCGGCACGATCCGGCGCTCGCGCAGCCAGCAGCGGTGAGCTGCGGAGTCGTACCCCTTGTCGGCGCGTAGGCGACCCGGTTTGCGTCGTCGCGGTCCACGGCGGGACTTGACCGCGGGAATGGCGTCGTGCATCGGGCGCAGCATGGTGCTGTCGTGGGTGTTCGCTGCCGAGACGCCGACGACCAGCGGAATTCCCTCGGCTTCGGACAGGACGTGGATCTTCGACCCCTTCTTGCCGCGGTCGACCGGGCTGGGACCGGTCAGAGATCCCCCCTTTTTGCCCGGACGCTCGCCGCATCCAGGATCGCTGCCGACCAGTCCAGCTCGCCTGAGCCTCCGAGTCGATCGAGCACCTCACGGTGCAGGTTCTCGAACACCCCGGCGCGCACCCAGGCCGTGAAGCGGCGATGGGCGGTCGGGACGGTCACCCCGAACGACGGTGGTAGGTGCCGCCAAGCGCAGCCGCTCGTCAACACGAACACAATCGCCGTGAACACTGCCCGGTCGTCGATCGGTGCACTGCCACCGCCCTGTGGTCGGGACGCGAAGCGTGGAATGAGCGGTTCGGCGATCCCCCACAACGCATCCGGCACCAAACGTAGAGACAGCTCGTCGACCACGGATCACATCATGCACCACAACCCGCTTCGTCCACATGAGACGGGACTGTAAGAACAACGGTGTAACTCTGAAAGGAGATGCACCACCATGACCGATGTGATTGATCGTGAGGACGAATCGAACTCGGCACCTGTGGGTGTCAGCGATGCCCGGCTGCAGGAACTGGTGGATCAGGCGCGGGGCGAAGGCCTCCAGCTCACCGGCGAGGGCGGGTTGTTGGCGAAGTTGACCAAGCTGGTGGTGGAGTCCGCCCTCGAGGGCGAGATGGACGACCACCTCGGCTACGGCAAGAATGACCCGGCCGGCAGGGGCAGCGGCAACTCCCGCAACGGCAGACGCGCCAAGACCGTGCTGACCGAGGCCGGCCCGGTCGAGCGCGACGTACCCCGGGACCGGGAGTCCTCGTTCGAGCCGAAGATCGTGGCCAAGCGGCAGCGGCGGCTGACCGGGGTGCAGGACATGGTGATCTCGCTGTCGGCCAAGGGACTGACCACCGGTGAGATCTCTGCGCACCTGGCCGAGGTCTACGGCGCCGAGGTGTCCAAGCAGACGATCTCGACGATCACCGAACGGGTGATGGACGGCATGGCCGAGTGGCAGAACCGGCCGCTGGACCCGGTGTATCCGGTGCTGTTCATCGACTGCATCCACGTCAAGATCCGCGACGGCAACGTGGCCAACCGGCCGATCTACGTCGTGAGGGGGGTGACTGTGGACGGCACCCGCGACATCCTCGGATTATGGGCCGGCGAGCACGGCGACGGGGAGGGGGCGAAGTATTGGCTTCGGGTGTTGTCGGAGCTGAAGAATCGTGGTGTGCAGGATGTGCTGATCGTCGTGTGCGACGGTCTGAAGCATCTGCCCGACTCGATCGGGCAGGTGTGGCCGCAGACCATCGTGCAAACCTGCGTGGTCCACCTCCTCCGCAATACCTACGCCTACGCCTCCCGCAAGGACTGGGCCGAGATCGCCAAGGACCTCAAACCGGTGTACACCGCGCCGTCGGAGCAGGCCGCGCTGGACCGGTTCGCCGAGTTCAGCGACAAATGGGAGAAACGCTATCCCGCGATCATCCGGCTCTGGACCAACACCTGGGCCGAGTTCGTGCCGTTCCTGCAGTTCGACAACGCCATCAGACAGGTCATCTACACGACCAACGCCATCGAGAGTGTCAACGCCCGAATCCGCAGGGCCGTTAAGGCCCGCGGTCATTTCCCGACCGAGGCCGCGGCCCTGAAATGCGTGTACCTGGCCATCATGAGCCTCGATCCCAAAGGCACCGCCCGCCAACGCTGGTCCAACCGCTGGAAGGCAGCACTGAACGCCTTCGAGATCACCTTCGACGGACGCCTGTTCGCTGGACGAAAGTAGCTACAGTTCAACCAGTTACACCGTTAACTTGACGGACCCCGAGCACCCCGAATATGCCGAACTGATCTCGCGTGTCCTATCGATCCCACAAAAACGGTTTGATCGAGCAATCATTGCGTTCCTTGTCCCGCGACAAGGCCAGACAACAGGGGCGACTTACTCACGTAGCCGGGGGCGCTACGTGCGGTCGATATAGCACCACACGTACTGGGAATCGTCCAACTGGGTGAACACTCCGGGGATATCACCGTGTTTGGGGTGTGCGCAGATGGAGGACGAGCCAAACCACGGCAGCAACTGTCACGAGCGTTAATGAACCCGCTCCCATTGACAGTTGCTCAGATACTCGACGAATCGATTCGATCACGAGCACAACAATCGCCAGCGTTGTGGAGGCACTCGCCGGGACGACCCAGGCGCGAAGCGGAACCGCCGGGGTGTAGTAGTGGTGCCGGCCTTTCATGTGAGCGCGAGCGGCCAGATAGGTCAGCCCGGCAACAGCAACGATGACGAGCAGAGCCAGACCGGCAGCCAATCTGAGCTGTTCGATATGGCGGACGACGGACCGCAGCGCGAGGAGCTGAATGAGGCCCGCGGCGGCGCCGAGCGCGACAGACCCCACCCGAATCCCTATGGACGACTCGTCGTCTGCGGCCAGCCACATCGTCACCGCGAATGCCGCGACCGCTACCGCCGTCAAGAGCCATGAATATCCGACTATCCAATTAATGGTTGACCAGTCCGAATAATGACTGACCGCGGTCCCCGACGAACCAGCAAGCATTAAGCATCCCCTTCAGGATCAAGGATCGGAATGTTGATCAGGATCGAAGCTACCTCAAACTCGTATCACGTTCGCAGGCACAAATCGCGCGCGGGTTGCCGCTCGTCGTCGCCGAATCCGGGTGTAACCGAATCGAGGGGACGTGTCATCTAGCCTATTCACGATGCCTTTTGTGGCATTCCCGGTTAGCGCCGAGACTGAGAAGATCTTCGATTCGTGCTGTCTTGCGTCCACGGTGACGTGCGCGGATCAACTGTAGGTAGATTCGCGCACCTATTCCTGCCTGCGTAAGCATGCGATGGATGCGCCATTCGGCGAGAAAGCTCGCGTCGAGTGCATCCTGATTCGCATTGGTGACCTGCTGGCTGAGCAGTTCGATGATGCTGACGAGGTCTTCTTTGTCTCGGAGGAGCCAATCCTCGCGACGAATATGACCGTTCCACCGCTTCACTCGGGGACGGTCATCCCAGTTGGGCGGGAAGTAATTGGTCAGCGGATCGGGGGTGCGGTCGGACATCGGGTCTCCGTTCTCGGGATCGCTCGGAAGGCCGGGGTGGAAGATCAGCGGTCGACGGCGGTGGTGATGGTCACGATGGGCTCCTCCGTGTCGCCGGAGCCGATCTCGATGCCGAGGGTGAGCAGGTCTTCTCCGTCCAGGGCAGGCGCTGGGGTGAAGTTGAACAGCTGGAGCCCGGCGGCGCCGAAGCTCTGCGCGCGCAGGACCGCTCGAGCGGCGTGGGCCAGGACGGTCCAGGCGCGGCCTGTTTCGCAGCGAAGCGCATCGTCGGCTTCCGGCCACGCGATGGTGTGCTTCCAGGCGCGATCGTGATGGCGGTGGGCAGCAAGATCCCGAAGCGACGGGCTTCGGAGGTGACGTCACGCAAGGCACCACAGGCGAGAGCGCCGGTTCTAGTGCCCTGGGTTGATTCCACTCCGTGGCTTTCTGGCAGCAGTTCGGTCATAGATCCTCCAAGTGTGTCGGTGTAGTGATCAGTGCAGCTGGCCGCATGCGGCGATCTCTGCGAGTCGCTTCTGCTGTTCGCCGATGCCCTTCGTGCCTGCCAACGGTGTGTGTGCATGAGGCCAGACCTGCTGTGCGAGCGTGGTGTAGTCGCGACCACCGAACAGCACGACGTTGCGATGGTCGAGCAGCCCCTGGTCGGCGGCCTGCTCCCGGAGTCGTTCTGCTGTGATCGATCCGGGCTGGCCGAGGCGCAGGTTGTACGACTCGATGAGGTGATGCAGCGGTACCAGACCGAAGCGCGCGGAGAGGACGCGTGTGGTATTCGGGCCCGCGAGCGCGGCGGCCGCACGCAGGCCGAGTCGGTGGTAGGTGCCCGTGTAGCGCTGCCCTGCCGGCATCTTGGAGGGGGTCGGGTCTTTCGTTGCTCCGCAAGGCACGATGACCAGGGGTTCGTCCGCGCGGGCGGCGGCAGCATCGTGTGCCAGATGGTCGGCGACAGTCCATCGCAGCCAGTTCCAGCCGGGACGGTCGGGCAGGTCGAAGCAGTTCTGCGAGTGGGCTGCGACGAGGAACGGGGTGCGCCACGGCCGAAGATCAGTGTTGGGCAACGTGGTTTTGACGCCGTCGGGAGGCCGGAGGAAGCGGGTGTGCAGGGGTCCGATCGAGATCGGGACTCCGATGTATCCGCCGCCGCTCTTCGGACCGATCCCCGGCAAAGACTCGACGAGTCCGATGTCTTTGATCAGGGCCCGCCCAGGGGCCGGCGGAGCCAGAGTCGGGTCGTCGTAGCGGAAAGTCGGGGTGTAGATCGGCGACATTACGTTGTGCGCTGCTTTCCTCGTTGGAGTTGGGGCGACCGCTCACCAACCAGACCAAACATTACATTACTTCTTTGCATTGTCTAGCTCGGATTTGATTGCGCTAGCTTATAAGTGACATCCGGCATCAACCAAGGCCGGGCAGATGGTTCGACGAATCGTCGCCATATCATCCGAGATCCGCCTCGAAGGGACATGCCATCTGG
This sequence comes from Rhodococcus sp. NPDC003383, assembly GCF_053589115.1. Classification (NCBI taxonomy): domain Bacteria; kingdom Bacillati; phylum Actinomycetota; class Actinomycetes; order Mycobacteriales; family Nocardiaceae; genus Rhodococcus; species Rhodococcus sp. NPDC003383. Next base: position 96,601 of record NZ_JBSFRG010000013.1, read on the forward strand.
GCAGCTCATGGCTGTTGCGGGCGGGTGCGATGATCGCGCCTCGGCCTGATGATGGGATGCCTTCCGGGCAACTCGCCTACAGTTGCGCCCCTTCACCCGCGGGGAACACGAAGACGGAATCCACCCACAGCCACAGCTCGGCGCCACTGCGGCCGCTGGAGGAGCGCACCGGAAGGCGCACCTGGGCAAGCCAGCGTCCGTCGCACACCCTGATCCAGGCGTGCAGGGTCGCTCGCATTACCGATTCGAGCCGAATACCCCCGGCCCTCACACGCAGTGGCAGGCCATCGACACGAGTGAATCCTCTGCCGGCAGGTAGAGCTCGAGAGACATCGACCATCGCCTCGATGGGTTCGGGTGGCCGCCGCAGGATCGGCATGCCTGGAAACTGCTCATCCCAGGCGTCGAGTCCGGGACCGGTCACTGCGCAACCTTCAGCATTTCTGGGGCTGCCGGTCGCGCAATCCATCTGAGACCGTCAGAGTGGCCGGTGAGCGTGATGTTCCCTCGTTGCGGCAGCCGTCCCCTGGCACGCGCCTTGAGGGTCAGGTCCAGCCCTGTGATGCGGCCACCGCCTCCGCCGCCGAGACCCCGATAGCCGACCACCTGAGCGTCGAGGTTCAGATCCACAGTCGGCCAACTTCCGTCGGCAACAACGAGTACCGCGCCGTTGTTGCGGGTGCGTGCGGCGATGGCACGTGCACGACTCGGAGCGATGCTGGCACCACCGAGCGAGAGAACAACCAGGTCGAGTCCGTCCAGGAGCACGGCGGCCACAGCGAGGGAGTCTGTACCAGGATCGGGAACGAGGGCACATCGAGCGAGATCCGCTCCCATTTCCACGCCGGCGAGCAATCCGAGGTTGGGGCTTCCGATCACCCCTGCCCAGCCTCCCGAGCCCGTCACCGAGGCCAGGAGCCCGAGCCGAAGAGCCGTCGCGCCGGTGACGTGCACAGTTGATCCTCGGAGCAGTCCGCCGTGCGGAAGCAGGGGCGCGAGCGGTTCGGGGACAGGGAGGACCCCCCCTTGCCGTCCCGAGGGCCGACGGCCGGGCTGTTTCGGTGTGCGGCCCGCGCGCGGTCGACGGCGGACGCAGACGTGGGTCATTCGGCCGGCCGGGAATCGCGGCAATCCGGTTTCGCAGGTGCGCGATCGTGCCGACCTTCGACTCCACAGCTGATCACCCCTTAGCTCCGCCCCTTAGCGTAGAACACATGTTCGATAGATTGAGGCATATCCATATGGGAGCTAATACCCCATACGTCTGCGGGACGTGACGTCACAGCAGTTCAAACACCTTTTCCCATCAGCGCGATGCCAAATCCGAAGTGACCCAGCGCTCAGCACGGCGCCGTGCGCCTGGACCGAAGTACATCTGCTCGATCACCGATTGCGCACTGACATGGGCATAGGGAATCACGGCCAAGATCCGGCCGGACTGCACAACCCAGCGGCCGTACTCTGCGCGAGAGAGATTCATGGTTTTCTCCTGCCGCCCGGTTCAACCGCAGACGGTAAGTCTCATCCAGGGGACATCAGACGATCGTCGACAGCGAAAGGGGACGTGCCATAACCGCAGTTCAGCGGGCCATTTTTGAGTGTGTGAGGAAACAGAAACCAGCAGCTCGGAGGGTTCGCCGCGCAGGCGCCACCAGCGCCGCAGACCCAATGCCGCAGCTACCGGCACGAGAGCGAAGATTCCGGCGGTAATGGCGCTCGCGGCCGTCTGTGACGCCCTGTCGACTTCTTCCTGCGTCTGGAAGCCGAGCATGGCCGCGATTGCCGACGTCACCGCCATTCCGCCCACTACGACGACCAGACCTCCGAGCGCGGCAGTCCACCCGAAGATCGCCCACGGCGACCAGAAGTACCGCGGAGGGATTGCGCCTCGGTTTCGGCAGTGACGTTGCTGCTCCCGGAACTCCGCACGACGAGTGCGCACGCCTTCAACGAGGAACCACACGCCAGCGGCGAGACCGATGCTGATCACGACCGAACTGACTGCGTCCTGGACCCGCGCAGGCAACCCCAGAATCGAGACGACGGGCAGCGCCCCGAACGCGGCCAGGATCAGCAACCAGGCTCGCCCGTAGAAAACGGCTGCGCTGCCGTATCGAGGAGCGACGCGGGGCGCCCAGACGAACCCGCACGCTCCGCCGACGATCATCATCGCGCCCGTTGCTACTGCTTCGACCTGCAATTCGCTCCCTTTCGCTGTGATGCCTCGGGCCCACTCGAACCCCAAGAGGGGATATGCCACCTTGGCAGGACGCAGCGCATTTCACCTACTGGGTGCGCTCAGGTCAGCGCACCACCGAATCCCCGGGAAGGCAGCAGGATGCCGACTCGATCGCAGCGGCGTAGCGCGGCTCGAATCTTGGGGCCAGCCCAGCGAGGCGCCAGTAATCCGGCGTCGTCTGCGCGGCACCGATAAGTGCGCCCGCAATGCAGGCAATCGAGTCCGAGTCCCCGTTGCTGGTCGCCGCCCAGGCAAGCGCCTGCGGGCCACCCCAGTTATTCCCGGAGCTGATCTGTCGGTTTTCCGGCAGCGTGGCCAGGTCTGCAACGAGGAGTCCCAGTGCGATCGCGCTGGCCGACTCCCACCCTTCGCCGATGCCCGTGCACGGGTCGCCGTACTCGGTCGTGTCCACCAACGCGAGGCGGTCCAACGTCTCTGCGGCCGCGACGAGGATGTCCACAACATCATCGTTCAGACCCTCGACCAGCACTGATGACACGTCCCCTCGGTAGGGGGCAAGGACATCGGCGAGGTAGGGATCGGTCAACCACTCGCTCACACCGTCGAAGATCCGCTCGGCCTCGGTCAGAGCGTGCTCGAGGAATCGGCCGCGGCGTTCGGGAGCGTGCTGGACCGCGTCAGCGAGCAGCAGTGCCGGCACGATCGCGCGAGGGTGCTTGTGGGTGATCACCGCCTGGAGAGCAGTCAGTCCCCGCCAGTACGGCTCGGGAGCGAACGCGGCCGGCACCAAGCGCATCACGGCCCCGCAGCCGGCAGATTCATGTGCACCGTCCTGGTCGTACCAGCGCGCGCCAGCACTCAAGTTCGACAGTGATCCCATGCAGGTGCGGCCTGGGGCGCGATTGTTGTCGGGGTCGAGCTTCCACAGAGTGAAGTGCCGGACGATCGCGGCGGTGACCGCCTCGATGTCGTCGAAGTCGGCGACCTCGGTGAGCGCATCGTGCAGGGCGAGGGTCATCTGGGTGTCGTCGCTGATGATCCACTCCCCCGCAGGCGCCGGCACCGGGTAGGCCGGCATCGAAGCGTAGGAGGAGAACTCGACCTGGTAACCCCAGGCGTCGCCGGCCGCGAGACCGGTCAGTGCGTTGCTGTACCGCGCGAGCTGAACGGGACGATCGGCAGTAGGTGCGGTCAAGGCTTCTCCCCGTGTTGTTGGTTCTCGTGTTCGAGTTCGTTGGCCGCGGTGCGCACGTACTCGATCTCAATGAGATCGAGGTCGGCGACACGGCCGATGTAGTTTGCGATGTCGTCCGGGCTCATCCCCTGGGCGAGGTATTCACGGATGTCGTCGAGCTGTTCGTCGGTCAATTTCGAGTTCATGGTGCCTTCTCTCTCAGGATGGGGGACATGCCATCATCCCAGTTCAATGATGGTTTTACGCTACTGCCTTGAGCGGCGGATGCGTACCGCCGTCGGCTTCGGCAACCAGGTCCTCAGCTACGAGCCACACCGTGGGCATGCCGTGGACACCGTGGTGATCGACGCGTACACAGCGCAGATCGGTGCCCGTGGGCACGATGACCTCGTCTTCGCCGCTGTGCAGCGAGATCGACTTGACCGGGAGCCCAGAGCGGGTACGGATGACCATCATGTACGGCGGATGTCCGGCGAATCCCTTTGCGGTTGCCTGTTTGGTCGTCGTACTGGTGACCTTGCCGATCTGCATCTTCGATCCGACCGTGAACGTGGCGTCGATGTACTCGGCGGCTGTCCCCTTCCATCCGCTCGGCACACGTGTGCCCCGCATGACGGTCATCGGCTCGATGTTCGGGTTGTGCTCGTTGAACTTGTCGAACGCCGACTCGATCCCCGCCACCGTAGTCTTCGTCGACCCGGAAGGGTTCGGATCACGTTCTGTGATTGCAGCGTTGATCGCGTGGTAACTGCCGCCGGTGTAGGTCGTCAGCGCGCTGCGTTCGGATTTGTCGAGCACCTTGTTCACGAACGTGGCGTTGTGCGCCGTCAGTTTGGACAGGTCGGAGGTCTTCACCTTGTCGCCGCTGACCGAGAACCCCCACGCCTTCAGATCGCCGGCACGCTGATGGATCACCGCGTAGTCGTCGGCGGTCTCTTTGCCGAAGGCCCTGATTCCACTGCGGTACAGGCTCTTGTGCTTCTCCTCCCCCAGACTCTCGGGCGGAATCTTGTGGTCGAAGTGGGGAATCACGCCGCCACCACGAGTTTCGGTGCCCAGCGCGCGGCGATGTGCACGGACGTATGCCTGCTCGGCCTGCGCCGTGGACTTGCCAGCAGCCAGCGCCTGGGCGCGGGCCTTCTCCCCCGCTGCGATCGCAGCCTGCTCCCGCAGCCGCTTGTTGTGCCGTTTGACGCCGGCGTAGATGTCGGCACGGACCGGGCCGGCTCCGACCGAGTCGGTCAACTTCTCGACAGCGCCGCTGTAGCCGTCGTTGATGATCTTCTGCTGGATCTCGGTGGTGGGCGCTTTGCCGGCGGCCGACTGGCGCGCGACGTCGAGCAGTACGTCACCGCGAATGGCGTGTGCCTGCCGCTGCATGTCGGTTGCGCCCTCGGGCAACGCGCCGGGGTCGACGAGGATCGGGATGCGATTGGCCTTGGCCAGGGCATCTTGTTTTCCGTTCGCGGTGGCCACCGGGTAATACGCGTCGCCCTTGCGCTGAAGGACGACGAAGTCGCTGTATCCGCGGCGAACGATAGCGGTTCCGCCGTCGAGATAGCGGCCTTCGACCTGTTCAACACCCGATCCGGTTTCCATCGGAATGGTGCCGGCCTTGTAGATGTCGGTGTCACGCGCGACGCCGGTAGGTGCCAGAACCGGTCCCTCGGCGATGGCGGCCGTTGCTTCAGCGGCGTACTTACGGTTGTACGACCGAGTGATCGCGGCGACCTCGTCGTCGGTGAGGCTTGCGTAGTACGCGTCGCGCTCTTCGTCGCTGCTCATGTCCTCCCGCATGCCGAACTTCGCGGCCGCCAGGTCGTCGCGTGATTCGGCCTGCCGCCGTTGAGCATCGACATATGCGTCCTTGGCCTTATCGAGCAGTTTCTGCTGCTCGGCGACAGCTTCGGCGGTACCTGTTCCTGCCTCCAGCTCTTTCTTCGCTTTGCGGAGCCGGGACCGGTAGCGGTTGACCGCCTTTCGCGCTTCGTTCTCATCGTGATCGGCCGCGGCGACGTTCTCTTCGGCTGCGTCGAGAGCAGCCTGAGCCGGGGTGATCTTCGGCGCCGCGAGCTTGTCCCGCTCGGCCTTTGCCTGTGCGATCAGCAGTTTCGCGCTGGGAGGGTTAGCGTGCGTGCTCGGCATGGGCGTCTTGCCCAGGATCTCCGGGTCGATTCCGAGCCCTTCCATGAACTCTTTCAGAACACTCGGCGGCGCAGCCAGAACGGCAGCTGCGGACTCCACCAACCCTTGTTCCTTCAGATGCTCGACGACCTTCCTACGCGCCTCGCGTGCAAGTCGGCGATTTCCGTTGGCTTTCGCAGCAGCCTTATAGCTCACGCACCCCGGGCATCGACGGCCTGATCCATGAGATTTAGAGCGGCACATAGCCGGATCGTACTGGGAAGACGGCACGTCCCCCCTACCGGCCTGCATGCGCATTCGGCCACAGAGGACGGACGGAAGTCCAGGGAGGAGACGAAGGTTCACCGCGGCACGTGCGCAGCCGGCCATATCGCTCACCTTCCTCCCGTTCGCGCCGGCCTCTCATCCCCGTACGCTTACATGACGTCGACCGATCCACCGGTCCAACTCGACCACAACATTACAATAATTATTTGCATTGTTACAACTCGGCGCGCAGTCTTCGCGGGATCGAAAACCCCTGCATCGGCACGGCTACCCATCAATCATCCGCTCTATCGGGAAGGCCGCCGAGGTCCGCGCCATCGGTCGCGAGCGGAACGGTAACAACCCACACCGGGCTCTTGTTTGTGTCCGCATGCCGGCTAGCGGCAGGAGGGAGCTCGTCGACCTCAGTCAGACCCGCGATGAGATCGCCGACGGCCAGCGCGACCTCATTTGCTCCCGCCCCCACCGCTGCTGCATGCGTTGCTTCCGCACGAGCGGCGGTGCCGACCATGTCGCCGAGTCCCGCGAAGGCGAATGCGCTCAACCCCACGAGCACACCAACGCCCACAGCCTTGGTCACAACGTCACACGCCCCGCCGCAGCGGCCCGCACCGCTTGGGTACGCAGCAAGTCACGGTCTATCTCCCCGCTGCTCAACGCATCAGGACGGTGCCCGACGTGGAAGAGACCATCAACGTGAGGGCACGCGAACACCGCCATACCCTTCTCCCCCCGGTGACGCCTCCGGACCGCCCGCGCGTCACCGCGGGTGAGATATCCCCGGTGAGCGCAGGTAGCGCACCAGGTCCAGCGGGCAGACGGATTGTGGGCACGGGAACTCATACGGCACGTCCGATCTGAAGATTGAGCCAGTCGGAGAGCCACTGGATGGCATTTCGCCCGGCGTTGTCGACCACGAGAGTGTTGTAGTTGGTGTGAGCGCCAGAGGTGAAGAAACTCGCAGCACTGAGCCCTTCACTGACCAGCGCGGCGAGATCCTGAGCACCCTGGGATTGCGAGAGCGTGACCAGAGAGTCCGACAGCTGCGGAAGATCCAGGTTCGCGGCCTGAGTGGTGATACTCGTCGATACAGCGTTCGCCTGCTTGCCCAGCAGCTCCGGCGGGGTCTTGGTGGCTTTGCCCGAGAGCATGTCAACCGCAACGGATGCCAGGTCCAGCCCCACCGGCAGCAGGCCGCTCATTGCGGCTCCCGCACCGATTGGATCAGGCGCGATTCCCGGCGGCGGGAAGAGTTTCTCGAGAGCTGCCCACGCGATTTCCTGAATCTGACCAACGATGTTGGCCAGTCTGATCACATCGACGTTCGACAAGATCGACGACACGAGGGCAGCGATCTGTGTCGCGCCGGATGGGTCCGGGATGACCGCAAGGATTTGCGAGACCCACCGCATGTCGACCTCCGCCGCCATCTTCACCAACGGCGAGAACTGGTTGTTCAGCTCACCTGCGATCTGGTGGGCGCCGTGCGCGTCGAGCGCAGCGACCTTCTGCGGCAGCAGGGCCAGGTTGTCGAGAATGCCGGGCAGGTCCAGGGACGTCACGCCGGTAGCGACGTTGAGGACCTGGTTGACTACCACAGTCGGTTTGAGCACCGACAGCACACTGGTGGCCGAACTGAGCGCATCCACAGGGGTGGAAACCAGCGGTGCGACCTGGCCGGTCAGCAGGTTCGCATTGTCGGCAAGCGTTTGAATCTCGGGCGCAGAGGACGGGAGACCGGCGGAGGCATCCCCGGCCAGGGTGCTCGCAGTGTCGGCGATCTTGAGGGCTGCACTGAAGGCGCTCTCGAGGTCGGATTGCCCCGCGCGGGTGAGGACTTCACCAGCATTGTGCTCGGCAGTCCCGACCGGTGCGTCGGCGAGCTGACCGTTCGCCGCGGGGTTCGCCGCACCGGAACTGAGAAGATCGATCAGCGGAGCGAGGGTATTCGCGATGGATCGGGCGGTATCGGCCACCTGGTCGATATCAACAGTCGGTGCCGTCAACTGCTGCCCGAGAGCGGAGACCTTGGTACCCAGGGCCGGCAGATCCGCATCAGAAAAGTCCGAGGTCAGAGCCGCGGCGAGCTGCGTGTTGCCCCCAGGCTCCGCAGTGGGGACATCATCGACGCTCGAGCTCTTGCTCAGGATCGACCCCAGTGAGCCGAGCAACGGGCTCGACCCCTTCTCGATCGAGCAGTACAGATCCCCCGGGTCGCAGATCGAAGCGACGCGGCCGGACAGGGCCCCCATTCCCTGGGGTCGAGGATCAGCGATGCCTTGTCCGGAAGTGCGCGGGCCTACAGTCGCTGACCCTTTCGTTCCTGCTCCAGGATCTGCCAACAGACCGACTGCGAGTACACGGCTGGCGTCGATGGGTCCTCTGCCGTTGCCGATGTCGGAGGCGATGTCGCCGGCAGCGTCCGCGCCCTGCGAGTAGCCGATCATCGTGAACTTCGTTCGGGGACACGATTTCGCGACGTCTGCGAGCACCTGCTTGGCCTTCGACACCGCGTCGGCCTTGCTGTCGGCGTAGGTATGACCGTTGTCGAAGGCTCTGGCCATGTACGGCAACGTGTAGACCTCGACAGCACTGCCGTGGGTGTTCTCGAGCGCGTCTGCAACCGGCTTGAGCATACCCACCGGCTGACTGGGGTCAGCGTTCTCGTCGGTCTCCCAGGTGCCGGGAATGAAGAGGTTGAACGTCGACACGCAATCGGTCGGAGCCGCATGCGCAATCGCGGGCGCAGTGAGTAGCACGCCCCCGCTTGCGACGGTCGCAGTGGCAACCAGCGCAACAGTGCGGCGGGACCTCCAACGTCTGACAGGCATGGGCACCTCTGATGGCCGAATGGGAATGTGCCTGCATACATTCACCCACAACCGGGATTTTCCCCAACGGGGTGAACCCTTCATCGGACCACATTCGTGCCTCTTGAACTGCGCAAATATCCAGCCTCAATGACATGCACAAAACCGCCGAGGGCCGCCCCGCATAGCGGAAGCGGCCCTCGGTGACAGTGTCTCAGTGCCAGGTGACGTCGAGTTTGTCGATGGCATCGAAGTGGAAACCGAACTGATCACCGTAGGCGTCGAAACCCTTGTTCTCCGGATAGTCAAGGGTGGCATGGCGTTCGAGGATTGCCACGACACGCGCCTGATCGTCGTTTGCCAGTGCCGCAGCGAGAGCTTGAGACTCTTCGGCACTGAAGGGGACGTCGGAGTTACCGAAGTCCAGCGTGCGGGTGCGGAAGTCGTATCCAGCTTCATCACCATTGCGAACATGCACGCGGCCGGTGACACGGATGGTGGCGATCTTCGGGGTTCCATCCGGCTTGAGAACGCCGGCCTGGTGCATGGTGACCTGAGCCTTTGCGGCCTTGAGCTTGGACTTTGCGTCGTTGCGCAACTCGTTGGTCTTTCCCGACATGTACTTGCGCACCGACGACGGGCTGCGACCGATCTTCTTCGCCACCTCGTTGACCCCGCCGAGCCGCGCGATTGCGGCGCGGCGCTGCGCGAGTTCGGCGATCGACGCGTGAGGAATGCGGTCCTGCTGCGCCCACCGGCGCAGAGTGCGGTCCGACGGAGGCTTGGCCCCAGCATCGATCGCGGCCTGGCGAAGACCGTCGTTGCCGATCTCGCTACGCATCTGTTTGATCGGGACCTTTGCGGTCAGGCCGGCCAGTCCACTACTGGATTCCTGTGCCTTGGCCACCCCCGCCGCTGCGGCCGCGGCGACCTTGACCTTCATGCCGTCGAGACCGACGGCCTTCTGCACCACGGACTTCGATCGGGGCTTGGGAAGATGCAGTGCCATCTAGTCCTCCTCGTCCTGGGAACCGTAGGCCGCAGCGATCGTGAGGCGAACATCGTGGGTGGTCTCGGCCACGGCGAACGACAGGATCATCTCGTCGGTCAGCTCTACATGCTTCTCCAAAGTCATCTTGCCCAAGGCGTCACTGTCGTCGGCGATGTCCTGCCCCTCCCCCACCAGGTAGACCCAGGAGTCGGTCATGGTGCGGATCGGCCAGCGTCCGGTCTCACGAGCGATGCGCATCGCGACGCGGCGGCCACGCCAGCGGCAGTGCGCCATGATCGCCGCCCGCCACAGCGGTTGATGGTGGTGCTGCATACGGGTGGCGGTCCACATGTCCGGGTTGACCATCCGGCCGACATAGCCCTTGTAGCAGGCACCGAGGAAGCGCTTCATTGCCGCATCATTGGTGTCGACGGCCACCGCGCGGGCCTCGCGCAGCACCTTGGCCCACTTGTCGAGGGCACGACCTTGCTCCTCGTAGACCCAGGCTTCGGTGATATCGAGATCGTCGAGGTCCAGGCCCATCCCTCCGTCTGCGATCGGTGCGCACAGCCCGTCGAGGCTGACCGTGGTGATCCATGTCTGCACCGGCTGGTCGACGAGCATCGCCGGATGGGGCAGCGGCAGCTTCTCCGGCAACGCGTACTGCCCCGCGGCGGGCAGGGTCACGCGCCAGATCCCGAAGGGGGGCTTGTCGGCTGCGGCCGCGGCCGCGGCGTCAGCGCCGGTGAGGTTGCGGACCCGGCCGTAGCCGAAGGACAGCATGCCGGCGGAGGCCAGGTACGCGGCGCGCTGGTCGATGGTCACCAGCGCCGTGGCACCGTCGAGATCGTCGGTGTCGGGAATGCGGGACCAGCCCGCGGCCGGCTCGAAGTCCCCACGCGGTGCACCGTCGATCGGCGGGATCGGACCACCGGCGGTGACGACGATGCCCTTGCCTGTGCGGAGGCGTTCGCGGCGGATCTTGTCCAGGACCGCAGCGCCGGTGCGAGCGGGAGTGGGCCCGGGCAGGGTATCGAGGTGTTTGACGGACCAAGCCAGGCGGCGGCCGAGCTCGCGGGCGGCGGGAAGGTCGTCATCAGGGAGGTAGGTGCCCACGGTTGGGTTGCCGAGGATGCCCATGTCTCCGACTCGATTGCCCCAGCCGAAGTCCTTGTTCCAGTACGTCCACACGTACGGCTCAAGGATCAGGTCGACCATCTGGGTAGCGGTTCCGACCTTGCGGATCAGGTGCACGACGAATCCGGGCTCGCCCCGCAGCTCCCAGCCGGCAGCGATCAGCGGCGGCAGTGTCGCCGCGATAGCTTCGGTGAGTTCGGATGCGGCACGTTGACGGAGCTGTTCGAGGTCGTCAACATCGTCTTCGCTGCCAGGATCGATGGTCCACCCGAGCTGGGCGCACGAATCGATCCCCACGAACCACACCTGGGCGGTAAGTCCGTGCGGGGTCAGCGCGGCCCAGTGCAGCAGCTTGTCCAGCTTCTCGATCGAGTCGACCGGACCGGTCAGTCGCACATAGGAGGGGGTGTACGTCGCTGCGGCGGTGACAATGATCGCGTGACTGTCTGCGTCCTGGGTGACAGGCAGGGATTCCCACGGGCGGACCTCGGTCGCCGGCTTCTCCGCCTCGTCGATGTCGGCAACGTCAACGTGGTCGGGTGGGGCGGTGTCTGCATCGGCCGACTGCAGGTCGTCCTTTGCTGGTGGCGGTGGTGCCTCGGTCGCTGTGTCTTCGGGTGCGGCCGAACCGTTTAGCGGCTTTTCAGGTTCGGGGTCGAGGTCGAAAAGGGCGATCTGATCGTCGATTCCGCTCATCGGCTCACCACTGCAGTCCTTCTGCGATCCTCCACTGGACCCGTCTCCGAGTCGCGGCTACCGGAGCTCGAGTGCATTGATGAGCTTGCGGCGCTCGTCGTCGGTGAAGTGCTTCCGCACCGCCGCGGCCAGCACATCCGGATCCGCCCCGAGTCGTTTGAGTGCCTGAGCCACCTTGTCCACCGGCTCGAGCTTGCTCGCAGGTTCTTTCGGCTGCGGCGCCTCGGGCTCGGCAGTCTCTTCCTTTGCGGGTTCCGGATCGGGGTTCTGGGCTGCTTCCCATGCCGCGACTTGCTCCTCGAGCGGAACTCGGGCCAGCGAGCGGGCCTGGCGCACAGCGAGATCACCTGCGCGCAGGGCGGCTTGCAGCTCGGGGGCGAGTTTGAGCAGAGCACGGCGCTGGGACACCCAGCCTTTGGAGCGGCCGAGCTTCTTCGCCGCCGCATCTGCGCTCCCGAACTCGGAGACCATCAACTCGACGGCCTTGGCTTCTTCGAGGACGTCGAAGTCGCGGCGGTCGATGTTCTCACTCGTTGCGGCCCAGAGGATTTCGCCCTTGTCGACGGCGATGCTGTCGCGCAGCACCACATCGAGGCCAGGGCGGCCGTACTTCTGGGCGGCGGCGAGCCGGCGGTTACCGTTGACGACGATGTACTGCGCTGCACCGAGATCGTCTTCGTCTTCGGGCCACAGTTTCAGCCAGGCTGTGCGGCTGACGACGGTGCCGGGTTGCAGCTGCCGGTCGGCGATCGTGGCCAGATCCGACAGATCCCCGAGTTCGTCGCGCGGGTTGCGGGGGTTGGCGATGAGCTGATCGACCGGAACATCGGCGAGCAGTTGGCCTTCGAGAGGCTCGATCGTCGCCTTCGTCTTCGTGGGTGCGGGGGTGCGCTTGCGGTCGACCGGGGAGTTGTCGCCGACTGCTCCGACGAGGGAGGCGAAGTCCGCGCGCCCACCCTTGGGCGGCATCAGCGACCACCGTCCGCGAGCTCGAGGCTGAGCTTGTAGAAATCCTCCCGTGCCTGCAACGAGACGCGGTTGGCTTCGTACTCGGTGACCACACGGCCTTCGGCGGCGGCGCGGGTGTGGACCTTGTAGTGCCGCACCACTGTTCGGGCGAGGGGCCAGCCGTTGGCCTGGACGAACTCGCGGGTCTGTTCGAGGTCGACCTTGCCGTCGCGGGGATCCCAATTGTTCACCACGACAATGAATTTCTTGCCGAGAGGTTCGATGACCTGCTTGATGGTGCGCGCGGTGGGATCGAAACACAGCGGTTCGGGTTCGATCGGAACGATGACCAAATCAGCGACCTCGAGCACCGCACGCAACGCGTCGGCAGAACTACCGGTGCCGAGCACATCGGTACCGTCATCGGACCCGGACAGGTCGATCCAGCCCGGGGTGTCGACATAGACATGCTTGATGCCGGGCAGCTTGTCGAGATTACGCAGCACGTCGAGGTTGTCGTGGACCTGGTCAATCAGAAACGGCAACTCCTCGACCCGCGAAGCCCACCACACCGCCGAACCCTGCGGGTCGACGGAGATCGCGGCGACCGGGGACTGAACATCGTCGTCGTCACCGGCGGTGAGGACATCCGCTTTGACAGCGGCGAGGTTCATGGTGAGCGTCGATTTTCCGACGCCACCTTTTTGGTTGAGCATGACATGAACAGCCATAGGTTACCTCCGTATGCTTCACCCCAGGGTGGGGCTACTTCGGACTCGCGTCGCCATCGTTTGGCGGAGATGACGATTGCGCCTGCATCACTGTAACGGTTTCGATGCAGTTTGATCAGGCGCGCAACTCGTACAATAGACCCTTACGGGTCTACGGAACAAGCTTTCGCCGTATGATTTCAGATGTGCTTCGCTACCTGACTTTGCACGAGGTCGCCGACCGTGTCGGCATCACCTACAACACCGCCAAAGGCTATCTACGGAAAGGTGTTCTGCCGCAAGCTGACGCGTCGATCGGGCCTCGGTTCGGTTGGCTCCCTGAGACTGTCGACGCGTGGATGGAAACGCGGCCGGGTCGAGGTCGACGGGTACACAAGGGCACTCCCCCAACCCGAATCCGCCTGGGTTCTTGAACGAAAAAACTCTGATTGCTTCGGCGTGTCGTCGGCATCGCCATGAAGAGGTTCTATGCGAGATGAACGCGGTTCGGGTAACACAGTTTTCAGGGTGTCTCTGCCCTGCGGACATTTCGTCACAGTGACGGTTTTCGGTTCTCCCTCCGCCTTGCTTGCAAACAGTTCTCGATGCCTTTCTGAGGCGGCGTATCGAGGCCCTGCACGAAACTGACGGAAGTTGACCGTGATTACGGACCTCCCCACACTGAAGGCATTCGTCGCTCTCGTCTTCGACTTCGCCGCCACGTGATGTTCTAGATCGGCGGTTTACCGCGGTCAACTTTTGCAAATTCTGCAGATTCGGCCGATAGAACCCGCCTCCTCCTTCGGCGGAGGCAGCGTGGAAGTGCCACGCTTCTCAATCACTAGTCCCTCCTGAGCGCCAGACCGGACGCTGCACGTCTCGCGCTGTCGTACATGAGAAGACTGAGTTAATGTTTGACTGACCTCGCACGCGCGGAGATTGGTCTCTGCAATCATTGCAACGAGGTAGGGCCGTGGCCTCCACCCGGTGGGTGCAGTGTTCGGCGTGTGCGCTGGTTCCCCTCTCCCCCCTCGGGACTCCTAGGCATCCCATCCTCGGGAGTTGGTGCGCATCACTGAGGCAGCACGGTTCCGTCGCTAGGTAGGGATTGCGGGAGACGTATTTTACCGCGGTAAGTACGCCATCGCTCGGTTTTGTAAGTCGCTCCGTCAACTGGTAGCTATCTGTCTGCACTAGTTCAACCAGTCGAGACGGATGCCGAGCGGGTTTACCGCGGTAAACCGCGCCTCGCCTTCTCATGCGTGGGCGCTCCCCTGCTCGCTTCGTCTTGTTGTTCCTCCGCCGATGTAGCTCGGTGAGGTTCATCGAGGGCGACAGTTGATCGACGCCGGTTTACCGCGGTAAACCACTCTCTCGCCTTCGACCATCTGATGGAACGAGTCGCGGCATGACCTGTGGCGGGAGAGTTCCATCTGGAAGCGCTAGTAGAACCAATGCTCTCTTGGTCTGCTTCGCGCGTTCCTCTTGGTATCCCCTCGTGTTCACTGGCATGGTTTACCGCGGTAAACCATGCTCACTGACTCCCTTCCTACGCCGCTTCTGGCTCTCGTTTCGTCCGTAACCTGACAGAACGAATCTCATTGTTCATACCCAGAACGTCTCGTAGCCGACCGCGTAGAACTGACCGCGGTTTACCGCGGTAAACCGCATAGGCGCTATGCCTATCTAACAGCCGCTTCATTGCCTCGGTGGATGCACCCTCAGCCTTAACCATTCGGCGGTTTACCGCGGTAAACCGCCGAATGGAGTCTCAGGTACTGACGTCCGCTGATGGCCAAGAAAGGCGCCTCCTCGCGGAAGGCATGTTCGATCAGCGGAAGGTTCTCAATTTCTTGTCGAATGCAGGATGCGGTGGAGCGATCACCGCATTCGCCCTACACAGTGAGTACGACTAGACAGCACCACCTCCGAGGCTCATCGGTTTACCGCGGTAAGCTATCGCTAACGAAGGGCGCCCGTCGCCACAGGCCTAGCCGGCGCAGATTTCTTTGTTTACCGCGGTAAACCGGTCGTAGTGCATAGCGGACCCCAATCCGGCGCGGTCTCTTGTTCACCGCGGCAAGTACGAGACCGCGCCGCAAGGGAAGATCCGAGAAACCGAGCCCGCCGACCGAGTGCAGCGAAGAACGTGTGATTGTCGCAGCTTGTCGATCTGATGCGCGACGGCCCGCTCAGAGCTGAGTTTACCGCGGTAAACCGCTGATGGGAGCCTGTATTGCCCTGCTATAGAACAGAGAGATCGTGTTTACCGTGGTAAACCAAAGGGCGGCCTTAAGTGCTACGCCTACCCGAACCGCTCACTCGGATCGCCTATCACTCTCGGTCTTCTCTGCGACCTATAAAAACGTGGTGGCGCGAAGGTGCCCGGGATCACCGGGCGTGGCCGCAAAGAATCGAGTGGGATAAACAGGTGGGGGTGTAGAGGCGGTTCACCGCGGTAAACCGCAGGCCGGCCTTCGACGCGGGTTTACGGTTCGAGCGCTACTCGCTCTGCAGTACATGCAAACTCTGCTGGTTTACCGCGGTAAACCAAAAGCATGGAACAACCACTGAGACGGCACACGTCCAAAGCGTACATTCGGTCGGCTCGACGTATCTGCCGATGTTCGTTCTCATACTGTCGCCAGCTCGCGCAGTCTCAGATCGTCTACTTGGAACGTTTGTCCTGCAGCAGACCGCGGATCCGTGCCATGGCTGTAACTCGAACCTCTTCCGATGCGGCCTTCTCGGCTCGTTCCGCCAGGGCGGAGGCAGCAGCGCGGCGTTCGGCGTCGCGCCGTCGTTTCGCAGACTCGGCGCGTTCGGTAGGGGAGGGGAGTGACCAGTCGATGGCGGCAAGTCTCCATCGAAGGTAGCGGACGGGATGCCTCAGCGAGTCCCGTGTAGGCCAAATCCATCCACGTCGGCGGGTGTCTTCGGTAAGCGCAAATGCGATATCGCGGCCAGTCCACCGTTCAGGATCGACGTAATGGTCTCTGAGAGCCTCGCAGACAGCTCCAATATGTTCTCCGATGTCGAAACATGGAGCATGCACAATTAAGTCCGCAGCGGCCTTCTGGAGGCTGATTGGACGCGGTTCCCTGGGTCTTCTGTGTGAGTTATCGAGCCTGCGCGCGCTCGCGCGCGTTGTCTTGTACTTCTTAACAGAAGTACAAGTACTAAAAGATAGAGCAACAGATTGGGGGCCACGGCTGGCGTCCTGTGGATGACGCGGCCGAAGAGCTTCTCCGAAAGTTGAGGCCGCCTTGGTGTGACACCGCGTGGGAGCCGGGGCCGAGGCCGTGCGATCGTGTGTGCTCCGAAGGACAACTACCTTGGGGGAGACTAGAGCCCAGACGCTGGTTGCCTTGACCTGTTTACGTCCGTGATGCGCTTCAGCTGCCCACTGTTCGAGGGTACGTAGGAAACGTCCTCGAACCATCTCGCGGGCCAGTCCGAACTCGACCAGCACTCGTCGAGCGCGCTTGAAAACAGTGACGGACACCCCTGCGCGTTCTGCGAGTACTTCGCGGGACGCAGTGACGCGTCGACCTGTCCGCTGATCCGCGAATGACGCCATGCTCACCGCGACGGCAAAGACACGTTCGGGATCGGCGTGATGGCGCCGGCAGAGGTTTCTGCCCTCTTCGCGGTTGAGAATCTCGCGGACTTGGCGTTGCCATTGTGTACGACCTGACCAAATGGGGGTTTTGGCCTGCAATTGCGGTGAGACGGGAATCGACCATGTGCGGCCGCGCTGCTCGCTTTCCTCATTCATTTTTTCGACGCGTTCGATATTTGCTTTAGCGCGAGATACGGCGTCGAAATATTGAATATCGCCGAAATTGGCGACGGGAGAGACGGCGAATTCGTCCTCTGGGCGTGTAATCTCCTCATCGGAGGTCGTCGAAAAGGTTGTTTGCTGTTCAGGGCATGGGCTACCCTGAGACGTACCAGGCACGGTAAGTCCCTTCGTGGAATCGGGTATCTCGGCAAGGAAATACCTGGTGAAAGCACAAAATGGAGTCGAATCGGCAACTTCGGCCCCAGAAGGACACCTGACGGTGAGGGTGAAAACTAACGTCGTTAGGTGTTCGGAGTTCCGGTCGATCTCGGCAAAGTTCGACCGAATGACGAGCCCCCGCAAGGGGGCTTTGTCATGTGCTGTCCAAGCGTCATGTAGTTGTGTGCGATGGGTGCGGTTCGATCTCCTCCGGTCGGTTTATATTCCTGGCAGTAATTTCATCACATGATCCCTCTCATGTCGCGCACCGGCTCGAATTTTATTTTCACGGGTCGTTGGTGTGCGAGAGTCGGGCAGAGGCATTGACGGATCGTAATTACAAATCGTGTCCTCGCGCCCCCGATTCGTGGAGACCGGTGAAATCAGGGGAGGAGGGAGTGAAGGTCGGTGTCTACCGTCCCCGGCGTGCCGTGAGGCATCTTGCAGCGACATCCGGCGCGGTGTGCATCGAGGGCGGGCACCGCGTAGTCGTAGGAGCCACGGGCGGCGCAAGTTACTGGCTGGCAGTGAGACGGTCGAATCACGCGATCGGACCGCTCTCGACGTCCTGGAATCGCACAGGGGGCGGCGTGGATGAACCAGGGCGGAGCACGGGAGCGATGATCAGAACCTGTGGATCCCGGGCGGGCGTGCCTTCCCGGAAGATGATCTGCAAGGAATCGGTCATGCGCTCTGTCGACCTTGTGGCAGGAGGATCGACTGAGCGAATACGGCGACCTGCCGAATCTGTTCGATCGAGGCCGTTTCCGGATCGGACGCCACGAGGCCGACAGTGTCGGCAATCGCAGCGAACCCGCCGGTGACAGTGAGCCGAGGAGGGGACAGGACCAACGGTCCGTGCATCTCCACCAGCTCGTCGAGGTCGCAGAGGATGGCAGCTGCGCCTTCTCGGACGAGACGGCCTTTCATCCGGCCATCAAGAGCGAAGAGCGTCCATTCACGGCCGTCTCGATCGACAGCAGCCTGATCGTTTGCCCCGGGCTTCATGCGGCAGCCGACCCGAAGAGCGTCAACTGATCACTCGCAGCGGGCATCGGACCAGTCGCCGTGCAACCAGCAGCGCGGCGCCGAGCACGGCTGTTCCGGCCCTTGGTCTTCACCCCGCGCCGGTCTGCGTACTTGTCGAACCCCTCGATATCGATCTCGGCGCCCTGAGTGGAGAACAGTCGGCCGGCCAGAATCTGGTCACTGATCTTCTCACCGCTGGAGAGCCTGCGTTCCAACTCCGTGGCGCACTGGGCCAGCAACGGGCACTGTGCACACGCGGCGACGGCCTGTCGCCACGGGGCGGACTCGTTGCCCGTGACAGTCCACGCAGTCCCTTTTCCGGAGCACAGGCCCTTGCCCGCCTTGATCTCACTGATGGGGGCTTTAAACCGGGTTTCGAGCTCCAGGGCGATACGGCGCGAGGTGGGGCACAGCCGCACGCTCGGGGTGTAGACGAAGCCACACCGGCGGCAGCGACCGGTGCCGCAGTGCTCTCGCTGCATCGCGCGGAGCCGGGTCGTCGAGTAGTTGCTGAGGGACTTGGTGGGCGCAATCGTCGCCATCTTGCGCAGTGCCTCGGCGACGGGCGGGCACAGCGGCTGTTCCTTGGAATAGACGAAGTGGCAGGTCGAGCACGCGGTCTCGGTCATGTTCGGCAGGTGCCGAGCAAGGATGTGGCGCGGATCTTTGCTGCTAGAAGGTGCGCTCCGGGTCCCTTGGCGAAGGGGGGCCGGGCGGGCCGTCACTAGGCGTAAGGGCCCAGTGCCAACTAACGTGTGCATCGCAGGCTCCATATCTGCAATCGAGGTCGCGGGGGGCTAACCCGCGTTCCTCTGGCTTGTCCGGCTGCGTCAACAGTCGGCTTGCACTCTGACGGTCCCTCAGCTGCGTCAACAGCTGGGGGACCGTTCTTTCTCTGTGTTCAATTCCACCACCCCCCTATCCTTATTCTATTCAGCCATAATTCTCTGCCCGTATGCGCACATCGTATCGAGAGGGTTGCACAGTGTCTAGCGATGACCACTTCACGAGGAGGACGCGCACGGTGAGCCGTCGAGTCATACGGGGGTTCAGCCCGGACGCATTGCGCCAAGCGCGGCTTGAGGCGGGTTTTGTGCAGACAGAAACTGCGCGACTGGCCAAGATCGGCACTGAGACTCTTCGTCGCTGGGAGAGCGGTGCCGCTTCTCCCCAGGTGGACCTGCTCGCACGCGTTGTCGAGGTGCTGGGCGTGACGATCGCCGACGTCGTGTTGGTCCCGGAGGACGATCGCTACCCGGGAGACTTCCGCGTGCTGCTGGGTCTGACGCAGCCTCAGCTCGGCGCCAAGGCCGGCCTCCCCACTCAGACGGTGAGTTCGGTGGAGCGTGGCGTGGTTTCGCTCTCGGATGCTGCGGCGCAAAAACTGTCCACAGCCCTCGGGATCTCGGAAGACGAGCTGCGTGCGGCCCATGAGCGTGCTCGGAATAGGCCGCCGGGAGCGCCTGCGTAAGTGTCCCGCTCGTGAAGCCGTCGCGCGTCTCTCGATCCTGGTGCTCGCTCTGTGCATGCCGTCCTCCGATTCCTGGTAGCTGGAAGCAGACCTCACGACTTTCGTGGGCCTTCTGCTTCCAGACGGGAATCACTCACCGACTGGCGCGAGCACGAAGGAGACACTCCCCCGAGCAGAAGGGAACATACCCAGAGGAATCGAACGATGCAAGACTGTTACATTCGTCACTGTAACAGTCACCCGTATCAGATATATGGCGGCTGATAGCCCATATGGCGCGTCCCATAACCTGACCTGCATGGCACTTTCGGGGACATGGATTGCCCTCGACATCATCGGTAGCCAACTAGGTAACGACATCTTCCCCGCGATTCCGAACGAGGCCGGCCCGGCACCTCGACCGCTCCAGAGAACGGAGAACGAGATGCCGGGCCGGCCTCGTTTATGAGACGGGGAGGGAGTAGCTGCCAGCCGCAGGGCGGCGACGAAAATGCCTCCCAACTGCGGTGACGGCACGTCCCCAACGTTTACTGCCCGCCGCGCAACTCTGCATACGCGGCCTCCGCGACGGGCTGGGCCTTGGCGTACTCCGAAATGGCAGTTTCGTCGTTCACGAAGAAACGCTCGTCTTCGATGTATCCGCGCTCATCGGACTGCTGTACCGCCAGCGCGTACGCTGCCGGGTCGCTCGGATCGGCCTTCACGGCTGCGGCGTTATCCATGAACGTGTACGTCGCGACGCGCACCGCGTCCGTGGAATCGGCACCGATGTTGTACGTGAATCGCCATCCATAGATGTCCGCGATTGCGGTCGCAGGCGGCGGCAGGGACAACCCGGACCTCCAGCCCGTTTCGGCCTGACCGGCAAGAAGAGCACCTATGGCCTGTTCCGGCGTGCCTCCGCGTTCCTCCACCGCTTCGATGATCGCGACGGCGTTCCGCTGATGGATCTGGAAGAGAATGTCGGTGCTGTCTTCGCCGAAGACCGATACCGCCGGTGCTGCGGTCGTGCTCGGAACCTCAGCGCCGGCAGGAGCCTGCGGCTCGTCGCTGCCGCATGACACCAGAGCGGTCGCGAGAGCGGCGGTGATCAGGGCAGCACCAAGGTTCTTCAGCTTCACAGGTCCTCCAGGTCAGTAGCGGATCTCGTCGATGAGCCAGCGGTCGCCTTCTCGCACGATCGTGACCCACACCGTGGTGTCGGAATCGACGGTATCGGTGCCGCTGCCGGACACCGCGGTCTGCTTGATGGTGGCCACGCGATGAACGACGGTGTCGGTGTCCTCGGGGCACCCGGAGCACTCGATACTGACGTCGGCGATGACCTTCGCTTGTTCCTCGGCCCACTGAGCCCACTGCACGCTGGGCCCACGCTCGGTGCTGGCGTCGACGATCATGCGCTCGGCAAGGGAATCGGTCAGCCAGTCCCTGGCCCGGCCGTAGGCATCGTTCTGGGTGCCGTCGGTGGCCGGATACCACGTGAATGCCACGGTCAGTCCCTGCTTGGCCGCATCCTCGGCTGCCCGAGCCGGGGGCGCTGGAGTCGTGATCTCCGCAGTTGTAGAAGGCCGGGGCGTCGTGCTGGGCATGGTGGGCGACGACGAACTGGTCGTTGAGCCGGCGCTCGCAGATCCCTCGACCTTGTTGGGGCGAGCCGTGCACGAATACGCGGCCCAACCGATCACTGCGAGGACCAGCAACGCCACGACAAGTTTCCGTGCCTTCAAAAGGCCCTCCGATCCGGACAGAAAATGCAGATGAGCAGCATAAACGACACGTCCCCTTGCGCCGAATGGGACTGCTGCACGATCGGGTGACAGTTTCGGTCACGCAGCCTGTGCGGCTGGTGTGGTCATGATCGTCTCGAACTCGACAGGCGTCAATCTGCCGAGCCTGAGCTGACGTCGCCGGCGGTGATAGGTCCGCTCGATCCAGGTCACGATCGCAATGCGTAGCTGCTCGCGTGTGGCCCAACGCTGCCGGTCGAGGACATTTTTCTGTAGGAGCGCGAAGAAGGACTCCATCGCGGCGTTGTCGCCGGCCGCACCGACCCGGCCCATCGATCCGACCAGATCGTGGCGGGCGAGGGCTCGGACGAATTTCCGGCTACGAAATTGCGACCCACGATCGGAGTGGACCACACACCCGGCGACCGAGTCCCGCCGTGCTACTGCGGATTCGAGGGCGGCGACGGCAAGCCGGGACTTCATCCGATCACTGATCGAGTAGCCGACGATCCGGTTCGAGTAGACGTCCTTGACCGCACACAAGTAGAGCTTGCCCTCCTCGGTGCGATGCTCCGTGATATCGGTGAGCCACAACCGGTTCGGAGCCTCCGCGGTGAAAATGCGGCCGACGAGATCGTCGTGCACCGGTGGCCCGGAACGGCCGCTCTTCGAGCCACGTTTCTTGCCGAAGGAACTCCACCACCGGTTCTCGGAGCAGATCCGCCAGGCCGTGCGGTCCGACATCCGCTCACCGGCATCGCGGGCCTCGTCGGCGAGGAATCGGTAGCCGAACTCCGGGTCCTCGCGATGGGCGTCGAACAGGGCATTCGCCCGATACGCTTCCTCGAGTTCGGCGTCGGTGACCGGGTCGGCGAGCCATCGGTAGTAGGGCTGGCGGGCGAGCTCGAGGACCCGGCACGACACCGCGACGGGGATCCCGTCCGCGGCGAGCTGTTTCACGAGCGGGTAGAGCCTTTTCCCGGAAGATTCGCCTGCGACAGATACGCGGCAGCCCGGCGGAGCACCTCGTTCTCCTGCTCGAGCAGCCGGATGCGTTTACGTGCTTCCCGCAGCTCGGCGCTTTCACCGGCAGTGGTGCCGGGTGTGATGCCGTCCTCGACGTCGGCGGCGCGCATCCAGTTGGTCAGGCACGATTCGCTGATGCCGAAGTCCGCGGCGATCTGCCGCAGGTGCTGGCCCGGTTCGCGGTTGCGGGCCACACGGACGACGTCGTCGCGGAACTCTTTCGGATAGGGCTTGGGCACGGGGTCCATCCTTCCAGCAGTGCCTCACGGCACCACAGTTCAGATGTCACCTATCCGTGCAGCAGTCCCAATGGGTGAAACCCGAACCCATCAATCGCATGTCGCGGTGACGTTCGTAGGTGTCGGGCGCCCACGGGCGGAAGGGATTGCAGTTCCGGCCGGGGGCGCGAAGAACTTCTCCACTATCAAAAATAGGTCTCTGAGCAGCAAAGATGGCACGTCCCCTACATCACTCGGCGGGCTTTCATTCCTGGTTGGAGCGGTGCTTCGGTGACGACATCGCCGGTAGTGGGTGCATGGACCATCTGGCCGTTGCCCGAGTAGATCCCTACATGGCCAGGCCCGGCCGGGCCCCAGCTGCCGAAGACGAGGTCGCCCGGCTGTGCCTTCTCGATCGGCACCTCGACCCCGACGGTCCACTGCTGCTCGGAGGTCCGAGGGAGTGAGATCTTGCCGGCACTGGCCGCATGGACCGCGAACGAGGTCAGGCCCGAGCAGTCGAACCCACCGCCGGAGGGCCCGCCAATGCCACCGCCTCCCCAGACGTACGGCGTGCCCAGGTACTCGCGCGCCGCCGCAACGACCTGCCCATTGCCGTCCGAGGAATTCGGCATGAACCGGCCCCGCGAGTTCGGGTTGGTGAAGGCCGCGCGCGCTGCGGTGATCTTGGCGACGTAGTTCTGTGTTTCCGCATAAGGCGGGATGCCTCGATGCAGCAGCACCGCTCCCGGCCCTGCGTTGTAGGCCGCCAGGGTCAGCTCGATCGGATCTCCCGGTACTTCGGAAGTGTCCTGGTAGAGCGCGCACATGAAGTGTGCTTGCGAGATCACCGCATCACCGATCGAGTTCGGGTCCGCTGTTCCGTCACCATCGTGGTCCTTGCCCCAGGTAGCCCAGGTGCCAGGCATGAACTGCGCCGGTCCCACCGCGCCGGCCGGTGAGACGGGAGCGTTCGGACCGTGACGGAAGTTGTTCTCCTGCTGGAGTTGCGCGGCCAGGAGAGCCGAGTCGATCTCCGGGCACACCGCGCCTGCGCGCCGCAGCCACGGCTCGAACTCGGCCGGTACGGCTCCGAAGGCGAGATTGCCGCCGCCGGCCATACCGAATCCCGAACAGTCGGCGGTCGAACGGGACGCGGCGACGAGCTGCACGTCGCTGCTTCGCTCGCTGTCACTGGTGTGAGGGTCATCGGCGAGCAGTGCAGCTCCGCCGTTTTGCTGCGCAATCTCGGGCAGCACGGTCACCGGGTCGATCGGTGTGCCGCCCTGCAACCGGCCGCCCTGCCAGTACTCGAAGTGCAGGTGCGCTCCGGTGCTACTGCCGGCGTTTCCGATGTCGGCGATGTGCTCGCCCGCGGTCACTCGCTGGCCGGCGATCACATGGATGCCGTCGGCGAACATGTGCCCGTAGACAGTGCTCACGGGGGAGCCGTCGACGTTGGAGTCGATGATCACCCAGTTCTCGAATCCGACCCCTGGCCCTTCCCCCGAGGACCCGGCGGCGACGACCACCCCGTCGAGTGCCGCGAGGATCGGCGTGCCGACCGGACCTGCCAGGTCATCGCCTTGATGCTGCCCACCCCAGCGCGGACCGAATCCGGAGGTGTGAGTGGTTGTTCCGGGACGAACCGGCAACTGGATCGGGCCGGAGACCGGCACGGACGCCCCTGGTGCAGTCTCCGCGGAACCGCTGGTATCGGTCGGCAGGACCCGGCACGGATCGCGCGGGATCACCGGCGCGCCCACCGAGCACGCGGACGTGCCAATGACGACGGCAGCCGCCCCACCGAGCAACAGCGCCTTTCCTGCGCGGCGGACGCTCACAGCTGCCCCGGGATAGGGGTGTCGAGTTCCGGAATCGGAATCGGGCCCGGAACCGGTACGGGAGTGGGATCGGCGGTGCGACTCGGTGTCACCTCGGAGTCGTCGCGATCGAGCGTCGGCTCCGAGGTCGTCGTCGGTGAGGGCGGAGAAGACTTGGTCGTAGGGGTGGACTGTGCAGATGCGTCGTCATCCGTCGACGTCCGGGGCGTGGGGGTTGTCGTGGCCGGTCTTGTGGCGTCTTCGACCTCGGACAGTTCCAGCGTCGGCAGCGGAGTGGTGACCGCCCACTGCTGGGTGCCATCCGACAGTTCCTCGACGACGACCGAGACCAACAGATCTCCCGCCTGCGTCGGGACGCTCACCTGCGCGGCCGGAGCCTCTGCATCGCCGGTCACCGAGGTGCTTGTCGTGGGGCCGGTGATGACGATCGGAGTCCGCGGCCGTGCGGCCACTGTGGCTGGACCGGGCGTATCCACGGTGTAGCGGCTCAGCGCGCGGGTCCACTCGGCGTCGGAAAGTGCCGTGTCGACGAAGACGTGCGCGTAGGCCATCGCGGTCGCGGGTGCGCTGGAAGCGACCCAGGACGCCGACTTGGCGACCACCACGGACTCGGTGACCTCGTCGAGGTTGTACTCGATTGCCGTCGTGGGCGGCGCGCTCTCAACAGCTTCTATCGCGGTGCTGCCTACGGATCGAGGCTGCGGATCTTCTCCGAAGATCATTCCGACCAGCGACAACACAGCGAGGCCAGAACCTACCGAAATCGCCAGGTTGGTACGTGAGTAGAGCACCCACCGCCGGATCGGTGCGAGCACGGGGTTGGGTCCGGACCTCGTCATCAGGCGTACCTATCCGTCGACTTGGGGCCGGACGGTGCAGGTGCATTCCGGACCCGTGCCCGGGAAGCGGTGGTCACCGTCGATCTGGCGGAGTTGAGTGCCAGGTGGCGGGGGGTTCGACTCGGCTCGCGATTGCCGGTAGGGGTGTAGACCTTCATCGGTGCGATGGCCGAGCGGTCCCCGCCGTCCCAGCGCTGCCCGACGCTCGCTGTCAGCATCTCCTTGCGAGCTTGCCGATCTTGACGGCGGTTCTCGACCTCGTCCTTGTCCAGGCGCTTCCACGCTGCGGCGCCGGATGCTGCGGCCCGCTCGGTGTCCTTGCGCTCCACGGGATTGTCTCCTCGGGCCATGTCCCGGCTGGCGACAGCGGCGATGCTGGCGATACGTGCGTCGCGCTCGGCAATCCGGTCGGTGCCCTGACCCAGACGTTCGATGCGGCTCTTGCGAGCGTCTGACCGTGCCTGTGTCAGTGCCTGCTGCCTGCGGTTGCCCAGGCCGCGGCCTTCGGGTCTGGCTACGAAGGCTGCCTTGGCCTCGCCGTCACCGGCGATGTCGCCTTCGTGAGCCCGTCGAGCGAAGCGTTCACCGGCCTTGGCTGCGATTGCCCCGCCGGGCCCGCCGATTGCTGCGCCTGCTGCGGCGAATGCCTTGGTCTTGAGGGAGCGTTTCGCCTCGCGGGCCTTGCGATTGACCATGCTCGTGTTGTTCTGGGTGAAGGTCTGGGTCATTCGCTTGAACGGACGCATGATCGCCCAGCACACAACGGTCAACAGGATCATGAACCACAGTCGCCAGGACCCGTCGACCTGACCGTTGTCGACGCCGTACAGCTGCACGAGGGCCATCAGGTACAGCGCGACGATGACCGCACCGGCTACGCCCCACATGTAGGCGGTGGCGAGCATCCGCATGATGCGGGCCAGCCAGCCACCGCCGGCAAGTGCGAGCGGCACCCACAGCGGCGCGAACAGGATGGCGAAGCGGATCGCCAGCAGTGCGGTGATTTTGAGCAGTGAGGCGCCGATCCAGAGCACTGACGGCATGGCCAGTTTGAGCATGCCGAGGAACCCGGTCGAGGTACGTCCGGAGTCTTTGCCCTGGAATTGGTAGTAGGACAACTGATGGTCGGATTCCAGCGATGCGACGATCTCGCGGAACTTGTCGGACTTGTGCTCGGCGAGCTCGGCCTGGGCGGCCGGATCGTTCTTGACCCGCTCCTGCTCTTCGTACGAGAAGGCCAGCGAATCGCGCAGCTTCGGCCCCAGTCCGGCAGCGTCCGTCTGGTCGTAGTTGGTTCCGAACCAGCCTTTGCGCCAATCCTCGAGAAACACCCGATCGATCAGCACATTCTTCGGATCCGTCGGGCCACTCGTGAGGGTGCCACCGCCGGGGTCGTCGCCGAACTGGACCGAGAAGATCTGGTCCTGGGTCTCGGTGATCAGGGCGCCGAACGTCTCGTCGGCGACGTGGACCGCTTTCTGCGGTGCACCGACGAACAGTGCTCCGAGCATCAGTCCGGCCGCGGCGATCGCCGAGGTCTTCGTGACGCCGGCGGCGTCGGCCTTGAGCGACTTCCACAGCACGATCGCGGCGACGATGGTCAGCGCGATCATCAGCCACTCCACGTAGACGCCGCGCATGCCAGCGGAGATGGAATAGACGATGCGGTCGAACTGGGCCAGGGCGGGCTCAACACCCGCCTCGAGGGCGTCCTGCCCCGTCTGGGTCTGGTCGTCGAGCCAGAAGGCTGCGGCCGCGAGCGATTTGCCGATGGTCAGGAAGGTGTTGCCCAGCGTGGTGTCGGCGACCGCGCCGGGCGCCTTGACCAGATCCTCGCCGCAGCCGAGATCGTAGGTGTGCCACTTCAGCCCGGCCCACCCGTAACTCTCGTAGCCGGTGCCACCTCCCCCTTCCCGGGGTGCCCGGTGGGCGCTGGACGAGTCGAAGGTCGTCTCGATGACCTCGTTGGGGAACTCCGCGGTCGGCACCTCTGTGCAGTCGAATCCGCCCGCGGCCGCTACACCGGTGCCCGCTGCGATCAGCGAGATGCCCGCGAGCATCAACACGGTCAGAAACCGCGCCAGCAGCCCCGTACGCCACCCGAAACGGCGCGGGGAAGGGCAACGACCGGTCGAGTCGGCTCGGAACGGCTGCGGGCTCATGAGGCGCCGCCCATCGCCGCGCGGGTCGCCCGCGAGTCCAGCGCCTCGAACACGTGCGCCAGGTGGACGAAGTGGGTCCAGTCCGAGCGGATCAGTTCGATGTCGTCGGCCATCTTCACGATGAACCGGCGTGCTTGATCGAAGTGCTCGGTGTTGGTGTCCGGATCGAAGGTGTCCTCGCCGCCGCCTCCGAGGTCGGCCAGCAACGCTTCGTAGCCTTCCCCAGAGGGGAGGTTCAGCAATTTCAGAGCGCCGTCGATGGCGTGAGCGTTACCGCCGAGATCGCCGATGATGACCTCGTAGGTCAGAGCCGACTTGTCGTCGCTGCCGTCGACGCCGAGATAGTCATCGGGCAGCTGGGAGCACACGAGCGCGCGGACTTTGTACTTGCGCGAGTCACGCGCGATGCGCAGGTTCAGGGTGCGGCCGGCGCCGGTCTGCTCGAGGTACTTGTTCTCGTCGAGGAACAGCACCTTGCGCTCGTAGCGCGGCAGCTCGTAGACGAGCCGGTTCGCCAGCCACGCGGCCATGTGCATCAGCGGGCCGGCCATGCGCTGCTGCGGGGTCCACTGCGACGGGTCGGTACCGGTGGGAGGCAGTTGCAGTCCGGGCATCGTCAGCACCGTCAGCCGGATGTTGTCGCCTGCGATGTCGCCGGTGTCTCCTGTGGTTCCGCGCTCGGGGAAGAGCACTCGGGCCTCGGCGAGATCGGCCATCATCGTCAGGTCCTGGTGCACGCTGCGCGCGCAGGTACGCAGGTCGGCGTTCTCGTCGTCATTGCCGAGCGCGGCGATCGCGTCGAGGACTTCACGCAGGTTGTGGTGGCGTTCGCCGCCGACGGTGTTCGCCGCGGTCTGAAGGACGGTTTCGGTCCACTCGTGCTCGAGGCGGGCGGGGGTCAACATCATCTTGAGTACCGACACCGCCACCGAGATCCGCTCGGCCTGCGCGGCGCGTACGTCGGCCTCGTACTGGGCGTGGGCGGCGGCGACAGGATCGGCGTCGTCGGCGTAATCCGGGTTGGCGGGGTCGTACTCGGGGTCGTCACGGCGTGGGTCGACGATCACCCGGTACGGATTCAAGGAGCCGGGGCGGGAGGTGCGCCCGGTCAATGCTTGGACATCGGCGATACCCCGGAACTCGGGGAGCTGCGCGAGTTTCTTGAGCGGCCCGGACGGGTCGAGCACCACCCCGTAGGCCCCGGCGCGCACTGCTTGGTAGACGAGCATTCCGGCGAGGAATGTCTTGCCCGAGCCGGGCACCGCCACGATCGGGGTCAAGCCGGACTTGTGCTTCTTCTCGTGCGCGGCGAACAGATCCCACACCGCCGGACGGGGTGCGATCGAGGCGGTCTCGCCGATCACCACACCGTTGCGGTCCCCGATCCGGTCGCCGACCGCGGCCATCCCCGCGGAGACGGCTTCGACACTCATGCGCCGGCAGTGCGCGATGTTGGCGAGCGGTTCGCCCGGGATGAACTCGCGCAGCAACTGGTACTGGCCGTGCTCCTGCTCGAGACGGATGCGCGGGGCGTACATCTCCTGGAGCATCGACACCTTTTCTTTCGCTTCGTCCGGTGTCGAGCCGACGACGAGCACCCGGTACCAGCCCTCGGTGCGTACCGACAGCCCCGAGTGGTCGTCTTCGATGTCGGAGATCACCTGCTGCGCGAGCGCGTGCTG
This sequence comes from Rhodococcus sp. NPDC003383, assembly GCF_053589115.1. Taxonomy (NCBI): domain Bacteria; kingdom Bacillati; phylum Actinomycetota; class Actinomycetes; order Mycobacteriales; family Nocardiaceae; genus Rhodococcus; species Rhodococcus sp. NPDC003383. The sequence goes on from NZ_JBSFRG010000013.1 coordinate 125,701, forward strand.
TTCGGCGAGTTCCTGCGGTGGGACCTGATCGTGTTCGACGGTGTAGTGATCGAACTGCGCTTCGATGCGCGCGGTGAGCCGGCGCAGCTGGTGGATGGACTGGCTCTTGGTCTTCAGGCGGATGCGCTCGGACCATTCGAGCGGTTCACCGGACGAGTCGCCGAGGACCTGCCAGGGCAGCATCCGCTCCGGGATCGGCAGCGGCGCCATCCGCCCGACGGTGAGGACGATGGCGTAGCCGGTGTAGTCGCGGCCACCGACCTGACCGCGCACGGCGGTGTACCCGTCGCCGGGGGTCAATTCCAGATCGGTGAGGTCTTCGAGCGCAGCGACATCGGACTGTTCCCAGTGACCGCCACCGGAGATCACCCCCTCGGCATCGAGAGGCAATCCGAGCGAGGCCGAGCGCAGCAACAGATAGTCCATCAACGCACCCGTTGCGGGCTTGGCGCGCACCCCCTGCCCGGACAGGATGCGTTCGATCGTGGCGAGGTGATCGGCGAGCGCCTTCTGCTCGCCCAGGAACGCTGTGCGCGCCCAGGACCGGACCAGCTTCGCGACCCGGCCCAGCAGTGGCACATCGATCACAGGAAGCAGCCATTCGGAGACGGTGTCGAGTCCGACCGCCAGCGCCGTCCGCGGCGGTAGCTCCACACCCCAGTAGCGGCCTTTCTGGGTCGAGTTGCCCCACAGCATCGCGTGCTGCTGACCGCGCAGATAGTCCGACCACGACAACGCACCAGGAACGTCGGGGATCGGTTCGGCCCACGCGTCATGCGCTTGCGCCCATTGGCGCACCGGCCACGGGGTTCGCACCAGCCGGCGGTGCAGACCGGTCACGCCGGCGTCGGCGAGGTTCGCCAGCACCAGCGCTTCGTTCTGGATGTAGCGGCGCTGCCGGGCGACCGGACGCATGTTCCACGGTCCGGGCTCTTGGATGAACCATGCGGTCGACCGCTTGCGGGTGCGGGTGATGTTGCCTTCCACACCGACCAGTTGCAGGCGTACCGCTTTGCGGGCGCGATCGGCGCGCTTGGCGGCGGCCTTGGACTGGCGGGTGAACTCGGCGTCGGCGCCGGTGGCCTTGCCGCGCTTCGTGCGTCCACCCCTGCGCTTGCTGTCCGTCCGGTCCGCCTCGACAGCGAGGGGCGCGGCGCTCACCTCGGTGGGGGAGGCGATGCTGCTGTCGGGGACCTGGGACCACGCCAATTCCGGCTCCGCGGCCCGAGCAGGTGCAGGCGGCGGGGGAGTGGTTCTACTCGCTGCCATCGCTGCGGCCCAGGACGGGGGCAGCGCGCCGGGCGGCACGATCGCCGGTTCGGGCTCGTCGAAGTTCGGATCGAACAGCGACGCGATGTCGTTGTCGGGCTGCAAAGTCATCGGGAGAGGTTCCCTTCGTTCGGCGCGGTGTCCTGCGCGCTCCGCCGGGTGTGGAAGGCGGCAGGGATGCGGAGCACAACGGTCTGGCCGACCTTGGGCGGGCGCGGGGCGTTCAGGTCGTTCCATGCGGCCTTGAGCACCGACCACAGTGGGCGGTCGGCGTTGACGTATTTCGTGACCTTCGAGGTGAGCACGACACCGAGCGCGAGGATGATCACGATCGACTGGAAGCCGAGCGAGATGTGCACGATCGCGCGGGCGATGAAGAAGACGGTGAAGATGATGGCCACACCGATCCCGACCGCTCCGTAGCGCACTCGGAACGGCAGCGTGAATCCGGTCGGGCCGAGATAGTGCCGATCCACGCGGTGCAGCATGTCGTCGTTGTCGATCACGGTCGTGCCCTTCAGTCGTCGGCCGGTGGTTGCAGGTAGCGGTCAGACCTGGATGCCGACCAGACCGAGGAGCCATCTGCCGATCCCGGTCGCCGCGTCGGGGTTCGTCGCGACGACCAGATACGCCATGCCCGCCACGGACAGGCCGCCGACGGAGACGACCTTCGACAGGTTGCCGCGCAGGCCACCCATCAGCACCACGCACGCGATGAGAATGAGAATCGTGAAGACGATGTTGTCTTCGATCCATGCGCGCACCCCCGTGGTGCTGACCTCGGTGGTCTGGGCGAGTGCGTCGCCCGTGGAGATCGTTGTGATCGCCAGTTCGGCCAAGCTTGACGCGTAAGACATGAGCGCTCCAGTGATGGTTCGGTCGATACACCCGAGTTGGGATGGGCGAGACCGTAAAACGGCGAGACGTTTTTCCCCAACAGGGTGACCGCACCTATCGCGTGGGTCCGCAGAGGTCGACAAGCAGATCGAACGAGACGGACACGCACCGTCGAGCGCCCCCGAAATGCGGTGCAGACATGACGCATCCGACGGTGGGCCGTAGCAGTGTCCACGAGCCCGCTCTCAGCGTCCACACAGCGGTGCGCTCGTCGATGCCTATGGGGCGGTAGCAGTTGTAGCTCTCATATGGGTACCCAGTACGCCTATCCCAGCGCCGCTCTCGCGCGATGCGGCAGTGGTGATCGCCCGGCGGTGATCGAGCGCGGGGAGAAGGGCGGCGCGGATCAGACGTACGCGCACGGAGAAAGAGCGCTCGTGTGAGCGCATGACATCAGCGGTGGATTGGGGGATCGATGTGAGCGGTGGATTCGACCGCTCGAAAAAGCGCTCGTAGCGCCTACCCCTCCGGGGTCACTCCCCCCCGGCGTTCCTTGGGGGGGAGTGTAACTCAGAATTCCGCCGAGCGCCAACGCTATTCGCGACCGCCCACGTCGAACGCTATTTCAAGCGCTCGATGCACCGGTCGTACACACGCGCAGCGGCGGTGACGTCCAACGCTGTCGTGCCCGCTCATCGGAGCGGTCGTGAAGGCGGGGCTACTCGCACAATCGAGCACTCTTCCGAGCCGTGCGCGACCGCTCCAGCGAGCGCTCGACAGAGCGCGACGCACGTGCATCGACGCCCCGCTATGTCGAGCGCTCGGCACAGCGGTGCGCACACAGGTTTTCGACCGCTGATTCGAGCGCTCCGAACAGCGGTGCGCAGCCGAGTGGAAGAGCGCTCGATGCAGCGATCGAACGAACAGCGGGTGTACGCGCCTCAAGCGGTTGCCGAACATGTTGGACATCACGTCAATCGGCGGCCGGCGTCCCGACACGACATGCCACCGCTCGAAGGGGCGGAAGGTGTCCACCCTGTTGGTGAAAACAGCACCCCTCTGTAACTCTGCTCGCACCCACCGAAGGGCAGCCACATCGTCAGCGACGTCGACACGAGCGAAAGGCACAGGCAGTGAGCGGAACTCCAGACCCACTCAAAGACTGGTTGGTCGCTGTGTGGCGCGACACGGTCGGAGACAGTGGCGACGCTCGCGGCCCCCGCATCGGCGACGATGGCCGCCCCACCGGAGCCTCGCGCTTCGTGCCGTTCTCACCGCTTACTGCGGTATCTGCCGCAGCCGCCTTCTCCAGCCCGCACGTCATCGCTTCGGTTGCCGACAACGCCGCGGCTCTGGATGCGCTGACCCAGCTGCACGACTGCCGGTGGCCGCTGGCGATAGCGACCGCACCGCTGATCGGTCTCGACCTTGCCCGTCACCGCGGCCGCCGGTGGTCTCAGATGCTCGAATCGATGGTCCGGCAGAGCACCGGTCACCTGCCCACAAAAGTCACTGTTCCGCTGTCCGCTGGTCGGCGCACGATGCGCCGCGCGACGATCACGCTGCCGCGTGGTGCGGTGATCCGGCCCAAGCAGTTCGAGGAATTCTCCCGAGCGGTCGAGTCGGCATTCGGTGGCAGCGACTCGTGGGCGATGACGGTGCGGCACGACGCGCACCGCGACCGACTCGTCCTCACCCGCACCCCGGTCGCCCCGGACACCCGCAGCGAACGGCAGAAGGCTCTTCAGGACGCGCTCGATGCGGCGTCGATCTTCTCCGACCCCAAGGTCACCGTCGAAACGATCGATGAGAACGCCGTCGAGACCGGCTATCGGATCACTTTCGACAAGTCGATGAATACCGGCTCACCCGGCTTCCAAATGAAAGTCGAGGAAGCGCTCGCCTCGTTGGCGGGGGAGCACGAGTCCGGTCGCAACTGGACCACTGATTGGTACCCCAGCAAGGGCTATCTGGTGATGCGCCTCGTCACTGCCATGCCCACGCGCGTGGACCACCCCCTCGAACTGGTCGATGAGAACCTGCGGCACCTGCCCTATGCGACCGGCGCGGCCGATCGGATCATGTTCTGGGATGTGTCCACCAGCTCGAACAAGCCGCACTGCCTGATCGTCGGCCCCACCGGTGGCGGCAAGACCTCGGTGATCCGCACCCTGCTCACCGAGGCCGCGCGGCGCGGTATCCCGTTCGTGGGGGTCGATCCGAAGATGATCGAACTCGATGGCCTCGAGGGCTATCCGGGGTGCGGGGCGATCATCTACGACGCGCTGCGCGCAGCGATGTTCGTGCGCGCCCTGCACACCGAGATGATGGCCCGCAACGCCTACATCCACCAGATGAAGATCGAAGGCTCCCAGCTGCCGCTGATGATCGCGGTGCTCGACGAGTTCTTCATCCTCTCCGGCAAGTGGCAACGCCTGGCCAAGACCGGCGACGACGAAACCAAGACGCAGCTCAAAGAACTCGATCCGCTCGGAGCCTGGGCGGATCTGGCGGTGCTCGCCCGCTCGGCCGGCATCCGATTGTTGCTCGGGGTGCAGCGCCCGGACGCGTCCTTGTTCGGCGGCGCCTCGGGCAATGCGCGCGACAACTTCGGCACCCGCATTTCGCTCGGCAACCTCTCGCAGGACGGCGCGCTGATGATGTGGGGCGACTCCACCGTCGGGCGCGAGGTCGACACCTCCGTCAAGGGCCGCGGAATCGCCCTCGGGGACGACGGTAATCCGGTCGATGCGCAGATGTGGTGGACCCCGAACGTCGACAAGCATCCGAACAAGTGGAACCAGCTCTCGCAGAGCGAAAAGGCGATCATCGACGGCCTGATACCGGCGGAGGCGCCGCAGTTCACCTGCTACTCACCGGAACTGGCCGACTTCATCGAATCCGAACGGGCGCTGGCGAAGCGTGCGCGCAGCCACGGCAGCGTCCCCGAACCGATCGTCATCGGGGCGGGTCGTGGCGACGATGCCGCGGTGTCGATGGTCAAAGAAGAGCCCGAGTCGGCACCGGAACCGGAGGCAGACGACGACGACTTCGCCGATGCCATTCCGGCGTCGAGTGTGCAGGCCGGTCAGACCGTGCTCATCGACGACGATGACGGCGAGCTGGTGCCGGTCACCGTCGACGACGTCGAGGTGCGCCGCAACAAGAAGGGCGAGGTCACCTCGACCGTTCTGATCGTGGGCACCGGCCGCGTCAAGACCCGCATCACCTTCGACGCGACCGGCGTCGTGGCACTGCCCGATCCCGACTCTGTAGGAGCGCCCGCATGACCTTGTGACCTTGCCGCATCGAGCCGATGCCCGACCCGCACGACGGCTCTCGTCCCGAGAGTCCGCCCGCCGCCGAATCACACCGAAATCACTCCCCGAAAGGAACACCATGACCCGCCGTATCTCCCAGTCGATCACCCCCACCGCCGAGGATGTCGCTGCGCTGCGTGGACCGTTCATCGCCAAGGGCGCCAACGATCCGGTCATCGCCGCACTGCGCGAGTACTTCAAGGCATCGGTGCCTGCGTGGCTGCCCAAGCTCGACGAGAAGCAGGAACTGACCCGCGAACGCCTCGCCGAGATCCGCGAGGCCGGCGTCAAGCGCCGCGCGGTCATCGAAGCGCTGCCCGAGGGCAAGGCCCGCGAGCAGGCGTTGGCCGAGTTGGAGCAGACCGAGGCCGTCGTCGAGGACATGGACACCGCGCTGGCCGGCGCCGGTGCCTTCGGCGGGAACTGACGATGACGCCGACCGTGGAAATCGAGGCGACCTCCGCGACGACAGCGCGCGCACAACTCGCCGGTGCCGCCGTGCCGCCGATGGAACTGGCTGCAACCGAGGACAAGAACCTGGCGGCTGTCGTGCACGAGTTCGTGCGCACGATCGCAGTGGAGCAGCAGGCGGCCGTCGAGGTCGTCTATCGGACGGGCAAGGACACTCGCTTCCTCACGGTCGGCCCCGACGGCAAGCTCACCGAGAACGCCCCGAGCGTGCCCATCCCGGTCGCGGTGACCGATCCGGAACCGGCGCCCGCGGAGCCTGGCTCCCCGGCGCCGGCCGGACCGGTGACCGTGGCCGCCGAATCGATCCCCTACGAGGCGCCCGCACAGCCTGTTCAGGCGACTGCACGGCCCGCGCGGGCAGCAACCCCCACCGCGCGGTCTGTTCGGCCCACAGACGCGGCCACAGGCCCGATCGGGGCGTTGCCGGCACTGTCCGCACCGGGCGTGAATCCGGCAGCGAACCTGCCCGCCCGGATCGGGATGCGGGGCCGGCTCAATGCGATGCTCGGCCTCGCCTTGGCCCCGAAGGCGGACTCGCTCGAAATGCGGCTGCGCGACGCACAGGCAACGATCGCCGGCCCGCTGCCGGAGAGCGCCGTGATCACCTTCGTCAACCTCAAGGGCGGCGTCGGCAAGACCCCGATGTCGATCGCTCTGGCCGAGACCATCGCCGAGTACCGCGGCCCCGCCACGGCCGCGTGCCTGGACCTCGGCGAGATCGGCGGCAGTTTCTCCGATCGGGTCGCGGTCCCCCCGGCAGCAGGACACGACGCGGTGAGCTTGCTCGCGGATCTCGGCCAGGCACCGCACCAGGTGCGCCCGTCCACTCTCGCGCGCTACCTGACCCGCCAACCGAACGGCTCCTACGCCCTGGCAGGACCGGCCGGGGCCGAGGCGCCGTTGAGCTTCGACGATGCCGCCACGCTCGGGGCGATCCTCGAACGGCACTACGACCTGATGCTCGCGGACACCGGAAACTCCAGCCACTCCGGCAGCTGGCGGTGGGCGATCACCGCCGCACACACGGTTGTCGTGCCCGTTCCGCTGCGTCGCGACGCCGCCGTGGCCGCACAGCGCACCCTCACTGCGATCTCCGCGGTCCGCCCGGATGTGCTCGCGCGCACCGTTGTCGTCATCACCGACGGGCCGGGGGATGCGCCGATGGTCGAGACCGAGGCCGTCGAGGCGTTCACCGCGCTCGGGGTGTCGGTGTGCCGGATGCCCTTCGAGCCGGCCTTCGCGTCCGGGGAACGGATCGTGCTCTCCCAGCTGCGGCGCGAGACCTGCGATGCGTTGACCGTGCTCGCGGCGACCGTCACCCGGATCGGCAGTGGTGCCGCTGGTTGAGTCGTTGCCCCCGCTGCGCGGTGGGCCCTGTTTTCTTCACCTACTTTCACCGAGAGGTACAGATGAGCATCGACACCACTATCGGAAACCGCGCCGCGCGCCGCGCACAGGGGCGGCATCGCCGTCGGTCCGCAAAGACCACCGCGACGGCGCTGGCGGTGGCCTCCGCTGCGTTCGGGATGTCCGCGATGGTGGCGGGCCCGGCGTCGGCCGCGCCGATCCAGGGCGGGGTGACCGGCGGCACCACGCAGGAAGGTGTGACCAGCGGCGCGCAGACCGGCGGCACCACCGCGGCCGAGACGCCTGCGCCGAGCGCCGCGGAGCCGAAGGCCGACAGCAGCTTCTGGGTGGCGCCGCCGGCGCAGTACAACCAGGGCACGCGCGCCTACGACCCGCAGACCGGTGGCGGGGTGACCGTCGTGGACTACTCCACCGACTACTCCACCGACTACTCCGGGGGTGGCGGCTACAGCGCCTATACCGACATGGAGGAGGCGACGCCGGCTGTGGACTGGAGCCGGCTGCACGCCCCGACCCCGGTGCTCGAACCGACCGTGCCGATCCAGGCACCCAAAGACAAGATGCGCATGGGCCGCGTGGTGTTCGAACAGCCCAACTGGGTCTCCGACATCGACGCCGAACGCACCAACAACACCACCGCGGTGATCGAAGCTCAGGTCACCGATGCGTGGCGCTCGGTCGGCCTCGAGACCACCGAAGCCGAACGCATCGCCTCGGCGCAGGTCGCCGGCACCGCCCTGGGTGCCGGCACCGGCGCGGCCACCGGGTGCGCAGCGGTCGGTGTCCCGACCAGCCTCGTCGTCGGCACGGTCGCCGGCATCGGCGGCGCACTCGCTGGGACGATGGTGCCCCTGCCGATCCCCGGCGCTGCTCCGGTCACCAGCGGCGTCGCCGCGACGGCGCTCGGTGCGGCCGGTGGCCTGGGCGTCGGGTGCGCGATCGGCGGCGGTATCGGCGCCGGTCTCGGTGGTGCCGCCGGTTTCGCTGCCGGCACGGCCTACGGCGCCGGTGAGGACGCCACGCCGATCGAGGCGGAGGTCCCCGACGTCGAGGCCGACGCCGTCGAGCAGCAGGTCGATGCCACGCTCGAACAGTGGTCGCAGGACCCGATCGGTCAGGTCGTCGTCGACGCTGTGCAGACGTTCACCACCGAGACAGCCCCGGCGATCGACACGCAGGTCCGCGATGTCGTGCAGGCACAGCCGGGCGGCGAGCAGATCGTCGAGCAGGTCGACCAGACCCTCGAGACGTTCTTTGGCGACGCCACCCCGGGCCTGGCCGGAAACCTCATCTCCAACGCCATCGGCGACGGAATCACCCAGTTCGGTATCTGAGTCGAGAAGAAAGTGGGCAGCATCATGAGGAAGCCGAACATCACACGGAGGACCCCTCGCCATCCCGCGGTGGTCGACCTTCTCGGTGGTGCGCCCACCTCACCCGCGGCGATGTCGTCGACCCTGACCGCTTCGGCGGCATCGGGGCCGGCGGCGTCGCCGCGCGGCGAGCGCGGCCGGTGGCGACCCGGCCGCACCGCCGCTGTCGCCGCGGCGGCGGTGGCCGTGGTGGTGGCCGGGGCGATTACCGTCGGCCAGCTCACCGCAGACCACAGCGCCGCCGAGCCGGCCCCGTCGGCGGACATCGAGGACCCGGCCAGCGACAACGGCCTCCCGGTGCTGAATCTGCCGGCCGAACCCGAGCCGGCGGCCGCCGCTGATCCGGAGGCGACCAGCGAATGCCGCGCCGATCGCGGTGACCAGCGCAGCGGACCGGGCGTGATCGCCGCGTTCAACTACGCGTACTACAACCGCCGCGACGCCGCCGCCGCGCGGGCCTTGGCCACCCCGACCTCGACGGTCACGCCCGCCCCGGAGTTGCAGACCTTCATCGACAAGCTCCCGCAGGGCACCAACTACTGCCTGCGCACCGTGGAGCTGTCGGAGGGGGTGTTCCTCGTCGACCTGTCGGTCATGCGTCCCGATATGCCGGTCGAGCGCGGCACCCAGACCGTGACCACCGCGAAGATCGACGGCCGCTGGTACGTCGACGTGTTCAAGTGACCGGCCCCCGCCGCCGACACTGCTGCCTTGAAAGGATCACCCGGAGATGTTTGTGACCGACCAGATGCGCCGCGCGCCGCTCGCGGGGGTGGTCCTCGCGAGCGGGCTTGCCGTGTTGACCGGCTGTGGCGACGCGCCGCGCGATGCTGCGGCAGTGTCCACCTCGTTCAGTGGCCGGGTCGTCACCGGTACCAGCACCGATCTGGGCAGCATCGTCCTCGGCTGGGGAGATACGCACTCCGGCACCGAGATCACCACGCCTCGACCGGACGATGTCACCGCACGCTGCACCGGCCGCGGCGATGACCTGGCCGTCGAGATCACCGCTCCGCACGGGTGGACGATCCGCGCCGCATACGGCTCACCGGTGCTGACGGTGGGCAACACCGACCAGCAGCTCGAGGCCGCCGAGCTCGACACCACCACCGCGTTGATCGCTGCGCCCGTGCCGGTGGACTGGTCCGAACCCGACCAGCTCGACATCGCCGCGGCCGTCGACGGCCCGGACGAGTGGAGCAGCGAGCACAGCGGCCGGGTGTATGTCTCGGTGCACGTCGACTGCCGCTGAGCAGGGGACATCGCCCTCCCGCTTGCCGCAACGGCACTTTAAAAGTATCTTTAAAGTATGTCTGTGCGTGAGGTCCCGTTCTCGGATATCCAGAACAAAGGAAAGTCGACGTTGTCCGAGTGGCAGCGCTCCGGCGCACGGCCACTCCGGGTGACTCGCCGCGACGCCGAGGATCTGGTCCTGATGACCGCGGTGCGCGCGGATCAGGAACGTGAGGTTCTCACGGCCGCGACGGCCATGGTCGGCGCTTTGCTGCACTCGGACAATCGCGAGTTGATCCGCACGGTCGTCGAAGCGGCATTTCCGTGGGTGAGCTACCTGTCGAGTGAGGAGGCAGCCGACTTCGTCGACGAACTGGTCGCGTCGCTGAGAGCCGGTTCGTCGCTGGACAATCCGGCTCCGGTGGCATGCACGATCGAGACGTGGCGCCATACCGCAGAGGTGTATGCCGATCCGGAACTCGCTCGTATCCTGTCGACGCCGTCCGAGGGTGACTTCGGGGCCGTCCCGGCACCGGAGCTGTGAGCCCGAAACGCGGCGATCGGGTCGCGCCGCCGGCTGCCGGGTCGCTGTGGGATTTGAGATTTGCCACCAGTGAAGCCGCGAAAGGCTGGGACGAGCTGTGCCGGCAGGCTGCGGCGAACACGTTGGTCGCGTACGAGGAGATGCGTCACCGCGCGGTTGAGCAGGAACCGACGACGCGCCATCACCAGTTGAAGGGCAGACTCGCAACCGGGGTGCACAACGGAGTCGAAATGCCGCAGTGGCAGTACGAGGTCACTTCCGGCGGGCGGATTTGGTACTTGTTGGACATCGAGCGGCGCACTGTATGGCTGAAGTACGCAGGTACGGCGCACCCCAAGCAGACCGAATGACCTTTCTGCGCGGGGGCGTGCTGTTCATGCATGTGACGCCGGCAGGAGGTGCGCCGTGACGACGACGATGCCGAACCCTGATGAGCAGCTCCTCGCGGATCTGGGCCGGGAGAAGGCCCGCGAAACGGCCGCACACATCGCCTACCTGCGGCATCTGCGGCAGCTCCATGAGCGGGGTTTCACTCGGGTGCGCCTGGCCGAGATCGTCGGTGTGAGCCAGCCGACGATCAGCGACATGCTGCGCCGCGCCCGCATCGATGCTCCCGATCTGCGGCCCGGTACACACGGGGGGCACCGCGTACGAGATCGCCGTCCGGTACGCCGCCGGCGAGATCCCGCGCGCCACGATGATGCGGGAGTTGGCCGACTGGGTGTACGAACGCCCCGCCGAGCCCAGCCCCGTCGCGTGGGCCGACGACGGAAACCCTGCCGTGGAGGGAAGTGTCACCCTGCAGGTCGGACGGGCCCTGCGGGACGGGTTCCTCACCGGCGAGGACTACGACGCGCTCCTCGACGCGTTGGCGGAGCACTGACCTGTACGCACACCCGCCGAGATCAATGCCTGCCGTAGGTGATCGGGAAATTAGACGGGGCTGCGTCGATCCGACGGTGCAGGTGCCCTTCGATCTGGTGGGCGAGGACGTTGCGGGATCAGCCGTGCTCGGCGGCCTGGGTGGCATATCAGGTGCGTTCGCGGGCGTCGGTCAGGTTGTCCAACTTCCGCGGTGACATGGACCCACGGAAGTTGTGCAACAGGCTGTTGCACTATTTCCTGGGGCCACGCCTCGGCGAAGGGCCGCATGTAGAACAAGTTGCGTCGGGACAAGCCGCTCGCTCTCGACCTTCTGTGTCCTGCGGACTATTCGGCGGTGTCGGCGGTGTCGGCGCTGGTGGTGCGCCGGCGTGGCTTGCGCAGGTCGGTGCGTGCGCCGCGTCCTGGCCGGTTGCGGGCCCATTCGACGATCTCGCTGCGCTTCCACAGTGGGGTGTTGCCGATCTTCTCGACCGGTTTGGGGGCGTGGCCGCGGTGGACGTAGGCGTGGAAGGTCACCGGCTTGATTTCGTCGCCGGTTTCTTCTTTGAGTAGGTCGACGCACTGCTGGGCGGTGAGTCGGTTCGGGTTGGCCATTGCGGGGTCCGTGCCTTTCGTCTCTCGGGTAGGCGATCGTGGTGTGCCTGTCGGGTGGTGTCGCAAACTTTACATACCTTGCTTGTGTCGTTGAAGTGTGCGCCGGGCGAAGACCGACCGTTCCGGGTTGCAACAATACAAATCACTATTGTAAGGTTAGTCCCGGAAGATGCACCACGGGAAGGAAACCGGAATGTCGATTATCGCCACCATTGCAGCCGTATCCCTTGCCGCACTGCTCATCTGGAAGATCGGTGCACCGTGCGCCCGCTTCGTCGGTGTCCTCATGGTCGCCCTCGCCCTGATGTCGATCGTCGCCGGTGACCCGGTCTCGACCCGCCTGCCGATGCTCGCCACCGGTGCGCTGCTGTGGCTGGCCGGACACTTGTTGTCCGCCTACAAGACCCGCCAGTGGTCCTCGCGCCTGGCCGAGAACATCGTGACCCGCACCCCGTTGCGCTATCTCGATCCGGTCCGTGGCTACGAGCACCGCCATGCACGCCGCCCTGTCACGGGCAGCACGCCGGAGTCGACCCCCGACCGGATTCAGCCCCCGGTCGACGACTTCGCGCAGTGGGAGCGGGAACTGACCGCCGACACCGCTCCCACCGTCCCGGCCCTGCCTGTCCGCCCCGTGGCCAAACGCGTCCCCGTCCGTCCGGCCGGACCCTCGCGCGGCGTCGTGTACGGCAAGCGCGCAGCCAAGATCGCGGGCAACCTCGCCGTCCGCAAGGTGCCCGGTGCTCGCGCCGTGCGCTCGGCCTGGCGGTTCGTGCGCTGATCCACCACTGCGCCCCCTCCGACCTGCACACCCTCCCCTGAGAAAGGACGGACCGCCCATGTCCGCACTGACCATCACCCACACTCACGCCGAGGGCACTCTCATCGATGGCACGAGCCGTGGCGACGGCTCCGCCGAGATCCTGAAGACTCAGCGCTGGCGTTGGTCCCGGAACCTCGGGTCCTGGTACATCCCGCAGTCGCGGGATCGCCGCGCCAAGCGCACCCAGATCAACGCGACGGCCGCCGCGCTGCGCGCAGCCGGTTTCACCGTCGACGTCGACATCGACGACACCTACCGGCCCACCGCCGACGTCGAAGCCGACAAGATCGCCCGCCAGGCCGCCCGCGTCGATGCGCTCGATGCCAAGGCCGACCGCAAGGCCGGCACTGCCGAGGCCGCGTGGGCCGCAGACCAGGCCGCACATGATGCGCTGCCCGAGGGCGGCGAACCGATCAAAGTCGGCCACCACAGCGAGACCCGGCACCGCCGCGCGGTGGAGAAGTCGTGGAACGCGCTCGGCAAGGCCGTGGCAGCCGAACGTGAGGCCGCAACCGCGCGGGGGCGCGTCGATGCCGCCGCCAAGACCACCGATCGTCGCTATGCACCGGTCACGGTCGCGCGGCGGATCGACAAGCTCACCGCCGAGCTGCGCCGCCTCGAACGTGACCGCGACGGATACACCCGGACCCTGCACACCAACAAGCAGACCGGCCAGAAGTACGTCGAGACCCACGAGGCTGCGAGCGGGGACTACCGCGAGCGGGTACTCGCCGAGATCGAGCACATCGCCGACGAGCTCGCCTACTGGGAAGGCGTGCGCGCACACCAGATCGACGCAGGCACCGCGACCGCCTACAGCCGGGACGTCGTCGCGGCCGGGGACCGCGTCTTCTACGTCGGGCACTTCCACCGTGTCCTCAAGGTCAATGCGAAGACGGTGACCATCGGCTCGATCGTCGGAGGTTCGTGGACAGATCGCGTCCCCTACAGCGAGATCCGCGGGCTGCGTGACGGCGATGGGAACGGGGTGCGCATCGTCGACGGCGCGCGGGTGGTCGACACCGGCACCGACACCGGGCCTGACGCTGCCTGAACTGCTGCTTCCCGGGGCGCTCGGACAGCCCGAGCGCCCCGACCTTGCGACCTGGACACGATGGGAGACCACATGACCAAGACCCTCACCAACCGGCACGGCGACGAGATCGCCGTCGGGCAGCTGTGGACGGACGATCCGCGCCGCACCACCGTGCGGACGCTGCGCATCGACGACCTCGTTCGCGAGGGGAACCTGGGTTCGCGCGCGGTGTGCACCGTCATCCGCTCGCACGACACCGAGACCGGGCAGGTCACCGAACCCGGGAGGGTGGTGTCGATCAACATCGACAGCCTGCACACCACCGCATCGGGTCGGGGCTACCGGCTCGAAGTCGACGCCGAGCTGGCCCCAGGCGTGTAACCGCTTCAACGCCCGAAAATGCCCGTGACCTGCTGTGACGACACGTCCCGTCAGGTCGCCGGCGCTGGCCATTTCGGGGCAGGGGGTGGCCGTTCGCGCCCTGGAACACCCGCACACAGGGGCCGCGGTGGCCGATACAGCCCTGTGACCAGCGCAGACGGCATGTCCCACGGTGACAACCGGCCCCGCTGGCGAGGTCGAAATGCGTCCCCGCTGCGGCGCGGTGTTGCTCGCCGATCATGATCGAGACCGAGGAGGTGCAATGCCGTTACAGATACGCACGCCGCGCGCGTGGGCGAATGCCGTGCTCGCGGACGGTGCGGCCTGCATCGTCGATGTGGAAACCAGCGGGCTGGACGGGTCGATCATCGAGATCGCCGTGATCGACGCCGCGACCGGTGAGGTGCTGCTCGACACGCTCGTGGACTGCTCACCGGTCGAGATCGAGCCTGGAGCGGTCGAAGTGCACGGACTGACTGCTACGGATCTGGCCGGTGCACCGCGCTGGTCGGAGGTCTTCCCTGAGCTCGCGGCGGCAACGAAGAACCGTGTGGTGCTCGCTTATAACGCGAAGTTTGACCGGGGCCGGGTGCTGCACGACTGTCGACGGGAGGGTATCGATCCGGCGCATCTGGCCGAGCCGGCCCGCTGGCAGTGCGTGATGGCCCGCCGTTGCGAAGCGCTCGGATTGGGACTCGACGGCCGTCTGCGGCTCGGCGGTGGCCATCGCGCGCTCGCCGATGTGCGCGCGACCCGCGCGGTGCTTCGGATGCTCGCCGATGGGCGACCCGATACCGAGGGGTCTGCTGCCTTGGCGATCCGTGCCAGGGAGGAAGTTCGAGAGGTGGCCGTCGACAGTCGATCACCCGGACGACGTCTGCATAGATGACACGTCCCGCCGGGTGGCCGGCGGTCAAGGCCGGGTGTGGGGAAGCGTTCCCTGCGCCCGGCATTTTGTTGTCGGTTTTCTGGTTCTCGAAAGATGCGTTGATCTGCGGTGACGGTACGTCCCGGAGGGATGCGAGCGGGGGGAGTGACGGCCAAGGGGTTGCAACAATACAAATGATATTTGTATAGTAACTCCTGTCCGGAACGCCGAACGAAGGAGAAGGAAATGTCGAATACCCCTGTTGCAGAACTCATCACCGTCACCATCACCGGAACTCCGGTGCGCACCGAGGTCGCCGAAATCCTCGAGTACCGAACCGACTTCTTCGGCGGCCGGGTCGCCGACGTGCGCCTGGCCGACGGCACCATCGCCCGGCACGTCGATGCTCTCGACATCGAGGTGGGCGTCGCCGCGCGCGCCGCCGCCTGATGTGCCTGCCGATCTCGAATCCACACTCCAGTACAGGAGAACGCCCATGACTGCACCGGCTACCGCACTGCCCACCGGTTTCGCCACCGAGGTCGACGGAGCCGCCGCGCTCATTGTCGGCGGCGTCCAAAGCTTCCCGCGTCATCCGCAGCGTGGCGCGCTGGCGCAGCCGTTCGCGGGTGCGCAGAGTTCGGCTTCGGAGGTCGGGGTGATCGGCGTGCCGCTGTACGCGCTGGTCGCGGTCGACTGGGCAATCGAGGTGGCCACCATTGAGCGGGACGGCCGCACTCGCACGGTGTTCACCACGGGTTGGCTGGGCGCTCCGCGCGGGGTCACCTGGTATCTGCACCCGGCCGTCCATGACGCCGAGCGCGGGCTGTACCTGCTCGATGCTTCGGAACGGTTCGCTGCATCGGCATCGGCGGTCGAGATCCCTGCTGCGGTGGCCCGCGCGGCGCGGTCCTGGGGGTTGGGTGCTGTTCCGGAGCGGGTGCGTGTCCACAACTTTCCGCTGTGATGCGCGTAGGCGCAGGTCACGGGCTCGTTCGCATTTGAGGTTGTCATATGACAACCAACGATGTAGTATTAAGTTGTCGTATGGCAACGGAAGGTGGAGGATGGACAAGTACAAGGGGATCGACAAGGACACCCGCAAGATCCTCAAGGCGGTCGAGGAGGCAGGTTTCGTGGTTCGCCGAGCCAAGAGCCACCTGATGGTCTACAAGGACGACGCGCTGATCACGACGTTCTCGGCCACCGCGAGCGATCCGCGGGCGTTCCGAAACGGTCTCGCCCCGCTCAAACGCGCGGGATTTCAGTGGCCACCGCGTCGCTGACGATCAAGGGCCGGGGGTGCTGATATCACCCCCGGCCCGACCCCATTGTCCACCACCGACCGAACCGATCCGCACCCGAGAGGAATACCTACCGTGACCGCACAGTCCTACAACGTCATCGCCGAACTCGACACCGAGTTCGGACCGGAGAACGCCGAGCAGCTACTCGACCCCATCGCGGACTACAGCGGCGCGGCCGGACGCTCCGAACTCGGCCACGCCGAGGTGATCTTCACCGTCCCGGCCGAGTCGGTACGGCAGGCCAACTCCACCGCGCTGGCGATCCTCAAGACCTACCCGTGGCCGCTGCGCTCGGTGCGCGTGCTGCTCACCGCCGACTACGACCGCCTGCTCGACGGCGTGGATCTGCCGCCGCTGCTGTCGGTGCAGGAGGCCGCCGACCGGCTCGGAATCAGCCGCCAGGCCGTGATCAAGGCGATCTCCACCCAGCGGCTGCCCGCCGTCCGTGTCGGCGGCACCTGGATCGTGCGGGAATCGTCTGTGCGCGCCCTCTCCCAGCGCAGCGCGTGAGCGCCACCCTGTTGGTCGAACGTGGCCTTCTCGAGGACAATTCGCGTCCCCGGGCACGCTGTCGTGCCCGGCTCACCGCTCGACCTCCGCCACAGAACCGACAAGGACCTCCATGCCCACCTCACCGCTCGTCCTCCCGGGAGATCGCCAGTGCCCGGTGCTCATCCACGTCCCGCACGCCTCCCGCGTCATTCCGCCCGAGATCCGTGCCGACCTGATCCCCACCGACGTCGAGCTGGGCGCCGAACTCGACGAATCCACCGACACCGCCACCGACGAGATCGCGGCGGCCGCGCGACGCCACAGCCGCCTGCGGCCGACCGCCGTGGTCAACACACTCTCGCGGCTGGTGATCGATCCGGAACGGTTCACCGACGCCGACGAGCCGGCCACCGCGTTCGGCCGGGGCGCGGTCTACACCCGCACCTGCACCGGCGCACCGCTGCGCGCCGAACCGTATCCCCGCACCGCCGAGCTGATCGATACCTATTTCCGTCCCTACGCCGACGCGGTCACCGCCGCCGTCGACGACCGTCTGTGCACGTGCGGTCGAGCGGTGCTCATCGACCTGCACTCCTACCCCGCCACCCCGTCCGGTTTCGAGGACCCGAGCGCCGCGCGCCCCGCGCTGTGTATCGGCACCGACCGGGTACACACCCCGCCCTGGCTGACCGAGGCCGTCCGTGGCGCATTCGCGTCCCTGACCGAGATCGACCGGATCGGCGAGAACACACCGTACGCAGGAAGTTACGTGCCGCTGCGTCACTACGGCCGCGACGAGCGCGTGATCTCGGTGATGATCGAACTGCGCCGCGACGTCTACCTCACCGACCCGCGCACCCCCGACCCCGCGCGCGTCGACCGGCTCGGTCGCGCCCTCGCTACCGTGATCGATCAGGTCGCCGCGCAGGTGGCCGCGAATGTGTAAACCCAAACCCGGCCCGCGCTGCACCCCGCACATGCGCGCCCGTCTCGAGCAGGTCACCGCGCGCGTCGCGACGGCCCGCGCTCGGCTGGCCGAGTATCCGACGCACACGCGGGTGCAACGCCGCCTCGCCGCCGCCGAAGCCGATTACGCGCAGACCCTGGCGTTGTACGACTCCACTCCGGGCGGCCAGGACGACCTGCGTGCCGCGATCGAGGCCGCGACCGACCCGCACGACCGAGACGCGCTGACCGTACGTCTGCGGGGCGCTGAAAGGCTCAGAGCCGAACAGGTCGACGCGCTGCGCCGTGCCCGGACAGAACACACCGATGAGGAAGGAACCGACGATGAGCAACGAGGAACCGATGACGCAGGAGCGGCGCGAAGCGTTCTGGAGGACGTTCGGCTGGAGTCCGGACCTTCCGGAAGCCGAGCGGAAGCAGATCGAGGATCGGTGGACCGATCCGAAGATCGAGGAGGCCGAAGCCCTCGGCTTCTGATCAACGGCCGGCAGATCACCCCGGTCGCGACGCACACCCTATCTGACTCCGTGCGCGTGAAGCTCGAGTCCCGTGGGTTGTCTGCGCCGCCACTGCACGAGCTCGCACCGGACGATTGCGGTCTGTACCGCGAGCAGATGCTCGAGCTGACCCGTAAGAATCCGCACGCGGCGTCGGTGTACGTCTACGACGAGGACGAATACCGGACCATGCGGCTGCTGGTGACCGACGACGGCAAGGCCGGTGTCGCGCTCAAAGGCGACGAGATCGTGTCGGTGTTCGCGCACAAGGACTGCGCACACCCGCGCGCGGCCCGCGCCATGCTCCGGCACGCCACCGCGCTCGGCGGGCACCGGCTGGACTGCTTCGACACCGTGCTTCCGGACCTGTACGCCGATGCCGGGTTCGTGCCTGTGGCACGACTGAGGTGGAACGACGACTACGCCCCCGACGGTTGGGACTACGAGACCTTCCGCGCGTTCAATAACGGCCGCCCCGATGTGGTGTTCATGGCCTACGACCCCAACTGTGTTGACGGCAAGTACACGCCCGGGGCGGGGGAGTACGTCGAGGACTACGACGACGGCATCGCTCGCGCGCAGCGGTACCGGCCGAGTTGATCGGCGCGGCGTGCTGTGGCTCGAATCCGTCCCCGCAACCGAGTGTGTCGGTTGCGGGACGTGCCATTTGCCCTCCGACCTGGGCAGATGGCACGTCCCGCGGCGCGTGTGCGGACCTTCGGGGAACCGGCAACCTCGCACGGTTGACACATTACAAACAATATTTGTATTGTTGGGGTGCGCCGCCCGGTGCGGCGAGAGTTCGCAGGCGAGTAGTTCGCCCACCTTCGGTCGGCGCGTGAATCCCCAGATCCGAGCAGCATTTCCGCAGATCCAACGATGCAAAACATGTTTGTTTTGTACTCGATCGTGACGTGACCATTTCGGCAACGTCCTGACGACGGGAGCCCGACAGTGACCCTCACACCTCCGCAGTGGACCACCCCCACCGACTACCGCAGCCTGATGCGCCTGCGCCTGCGCCGCGCCCTGCCCGCCCCGATCCTCCACAAAGCTCTCGGCACGCTCTTCGAGGACATCGACCTGCACACCCTCGCCGTGCGCGGAACCCACCTCGCCCGCCGCGCCCCCGCCGACACCGCCGCCGCCGCCGCAGAGCTGGCCGCCATCGCCCGCGTCCTGGCCGAGGTGGTCGCCTCGCCGAGCGCCGCCCGCGTCACAACCACCATCGCCGCGCTACGCACCCGTATCGGCCACACCCACCGCAACGGCTTCGAGCTGCTGATGTTCGCCTACCGCGACCTGCTCGACGACCCCTGCGCTCGGCACTACGGCGCCGACGCCCAGGCAGCCGCACCCGCACACCCCCACGACACCCACTGGAACGAGGCAGCCGCATCATGAGCATCGACTACGCAGCACTGCGGGCACAGGTTTTCGCCGCTGCCCGCGAAGGCCGCGCCACCTACCTGCCCGCCGGGGCACGTGCAAACCCCACGGCACAGGTCTTCATCGACGGCGAATACATCGGGCAGGCAAGCACGGTCGCGCACTACGTCCGCACCGACCACGACAACCCGGCCTCGGTGTACGCGGAAACCGTTCTGCTGCCCGGCCGCGACCACCAGATCCCGGACCGCCTCAAGATCCCGAAGCACTGAGGCCGACGTCGAGGCTCTCCGGCGACCCGGCACCACCGAATCTCCGACGAAAGGACCATCACCATGACCAACCCCACCGCCGCAGCGCCCGAGCCGTACCTGTGGGGCGGCGAACGCGCCGCCGCCCACGGCGCGCACTACATCGAAGAGACCGTGCGCGTGTACCTCATGCGCGACCTGGCCGGTACCGAAACCTGGGTCATCGACCCCACCTGTTTCGGTGACGCGCTTCCCTCGGAGTACGACGAGCCGCAGAACTCCGAATGCCGGTGCGAGACCCCCGACGAGTGCGCCGACATCGTCGACCGGATGGACAAGGTCGGCCTCCCGGACGGCGAGGACCTGATGTTCATGCTCGCCGCCGCGCTCGGCTACACGCTCACCAAGACCGACGCCTGAGCGGAGCAGGCCGGGACGCGCAGCGCGGCCCGGCTGTGCGGCATGTGCTCATACGACCGACGACAAGGACCTGCCCGATGAACTCTCCCGACCTGTTCTCCACCACGCGCACGATCGCCGATCTTGCCGCTGTGCGCGACGCTCACGCCCCGATTGCTCTGGACCCTGCCACCGACATGGCCCCGGACCACACGAGCGCCACACGGGCGCTTTCGGCGCTGTGGGCGCTGGTGCCGTACGCCGAGCGCACCGGAGCGACCCCTGACGACCTTGAGTCGGTCCTGGCCGACCTGACCGCTGATCTTCGTCACCTGGCGGACCGGCTCGGCACCGACTGGCACGAGATCACGCGCCGCGCGGATGGCTACTACGGCGACGAAACCGATGGCACCGATCAGGGGCCGGCCCCCGCCCGCCGTCCGGCGGCTCCCGAGCTGGAGGTCATCGTCGTGCGCGATCCCGACGGCCCGTCCGTGATCGAGGCGTTCCTCGACGGCGTGCCCGTCCGGCCCACCGAGTACGTCATCGACGCCGGGGCAGGCTGGCACTGGAACGACTGGACCGAGGCACGCGATGCGAATCTGGCGACAGCCTCGCCCGCTACCCGCGCCGCGCTGCTGAGCCACTACGACAACCCGCCCGGTGGGCAGTACGTCGAAGACCGCGACGACGCCCCGTGGATCGATTCCGTCCCTGCGCCTGCCGCTACCGTCGACGGAACGGCGCAGTGACCACGATGGCGTACCTGACCCGTCGCGCGTTCCCCTCGTCCGCCGATCGCTATCGAGCCCTGCTCGCCAGTCGCGCAACAGTCGCCGAAGTGCCGGACTACCTGCGGATCTTCGACTCGATCGGCATCACCACTGTGGCCGCGCGAGCGGTGCGCTTGGCGACCCGTCAGGCCCGAGGGACCGCCGAGGAGGTGGCCACCATCGAGATGCTCGACCGCCGCACCGGCGAGATCGTCGGGCACCGGGTAGGAGCGGAGTTGTACGCGGCGGCAACAGTGCTCGGCGAATACCTGCGGCTGCCTGCCACCGATCAGTTCGTGACGGACATGGCCGATGTGCTCGCCCGCGAGCGGCGCTACGAGCTGCGTACCGACGTCGAAATGGTGATGCTCACCTACCGGCTGCTGCTGCTCGATCCCGGCGGGAGCGCAGAGAACATCCTGTGAGCTGCGACGACGGCACGTCCCGCCGGGCACGTCCTGCGGCTGGATCGGGTGGTGCGAAAAAAGCCGCTCCCCGGGCTTGACACGATACAAATTAGATTTGTATAGTTAGGGGGTCCCCAACGAGAGGAAGAATCATGGAGAACACCATCGAGCAGGCCCGCACCCGCTACGCCGCTGCGATCAAGGGTGGCGACGACGCCGAGTTCATCGCCGCGAAGTCCGCGCTGATCGCCGCGACCACCGGCACCGTCGTGACCACCGAACAGGCCGCCTACATCTGAGCGGCCCCGCGAAGAACCCCACCGGCTGATATCCGGTGGGGTTCTTCCATTTCCAGCCCCTACCAGCGAAAAGGCGACACGACACCGACGCTGGGCCTCGATCCCATCGACTATCCCGCCTTCAACGTCCCCGGCCTGGCCGGGAACATTCCCGGCGCAAACCTGTTCGACACCGTGCGGCACTGCCGCCAGATGATCACCTGGGGTGAACTCGTCAAGGCCGAGCCGCTGTGGACTCCGAGCCCGATCTGTGGGTGGCCCTGCGTGAGCCGCCCGCCGCCTGAGGCTCGACCGCGAACACGAGAAACCCGCCTTTACCTGCAACGATGGCGCGTCCCGGCGAGAGGGCCGGCACTTCGCCTCGATGGGGCCGACCGCGCCGATCCCCGCCCTGACCTGCGTCGACGCCACGTCCCGCACGGCGCGCGGGGTCCGTGCGATGCCGATGTCCGCCACGGTCCCCGGCTTGAACTATGCAAAACAAATATGTAAAGTAACGGGTGTTGGAAGCGTGACTGACCAGCCCGAATAACCCCGCCGAATCAGGCGGAGACAAGGAGTTCACTGTGGACAAGATGGTGACGGCAGTGCGGGTCGATGTGGATGGTACTGCGGCGGTGATCGAGCTGGCGGGCACCGAGGAACGGGGAGTCGGTGCGGCCCTGCGCGCGGCGCTGGATTGCCGGATGTTCGATGTGGTGCGGATCGGTCCGGGTCTGGACATGTGGATCGACGAAGAGGGCCTGTTGGTGGGGGAGCCGGTGGTCAATCGTGTGGCGACCCTGATTGCAAAGGCCCACGGCTTCGTCTGGCAGCGGTATGTGGGTGCGGTGGTGTTCACCTCGGTGGACGACGAGGGGGAGACGCAGAGCCTGCGTGAGGGGCAGGTGGAGGCGTTGTTGACGACGGCGCGTCTCGGTGGTGCGGTCGTGGTGGATGCGACGGTCGACGAGGCGGAGGTGGGTGCGTGATGCGTTCGGTGGTGATCGAGTGGATCGAGGTGTCGTCGCACCGTGCAGTGGTGAATGTGCCCGGCGATTTCGATCCGGAGGTCGTGGATCTGGGTGATGCGCTGGGTTCGCTCGAGGATGACGGTTTTCTGGGGGTGGTGCGGGAGGGGATTGTGGTGCGGTTTCTGGATGCGCCTGATCCGGCGGCTGAAGAGTTGTTGGGACTGATGCATGATCGGGTGACAGATACGGTCACGCAGCCTGTGCGGCTGGTGTGGTCATGATTGCCTCGAACTCGACGGGCGTCAACCGGCCGAGTCGGAGCTGACGGCGCCGGCGGTGGTAGGTGCATTCGATCCAGGTGACGATCGCGATGCGTAACTGCTCGCGAGTGACCCAACGTTGCCGGTCGAGTACGTTCTTCTGGAGTAGCGCAAAGAAGGATTCCATGGCGGCGTTGTCGCCGGCCGCCCCGACCCGGCCCATCGACCCGACCAGGTCGTGGCGACCGAGGGTGCGGACGAATTTCCGGCTGCGGAATTGCGAGCCGCGATCGGAGTGGACCACGCATCCGGCGACCGAGTCTCGCCGTGCTACTGCGGATTCGAGGGCGGCTACGGCGAGGCGGGACTTCATCCGATCGCTGATGGAGTAGCCGACGATGCGGTTCGAGTAGACGTCCTTGATCGCACACAGGTAGAGCTTGCCTTCGTCGGTGCGGTGTTCGGTGATGTCGGTGAGCCACAATTGGTTCGGCTCGTCCGCGGTGAAGAGACGCCCGACGAGATCGTCGTGGACCGGTGGCCCGGAACGGCCATTTTTCGAGCCGCGTTTCTTTCCGAAGGAGCTCCACCATTTGTTGGTCGAGCAGATCCGCCAGGCTGTGCGGTCCGACATCGATTCACCCGCATCGCGGGCTTCGTCGGCGAGGAACCGGTAGCCGAATTCCGGGTCTTCGCGGTGGGCGTCGAACAGGGCGTTCGCCCGATAGGCCTCCTCGAGCTCGGCATCGGTGACCGGGTGCTCGAGCCACCGGTAGTAGGGCTGGCGGGAGAGCTTGAGGACCCGGCACGACACCGCGACGGGGATCCCGTCCGCGGCCAGCTCTTTCACGAGCGGGTAGAGCCTTTTCCCGGAAGATTCGCCTGAGACAAGTAGGCGGCGGCCCGGCGCAGCACTTCGTTCTCCTGCTCGAGCAACCGGATGCGTTTGCGCGCTTCACGCAGCTCAGCGTTCTCGCCGGCAGTGGAACCAGATGTGATGCCGTCCTCGATGTCGGCCTTTCGCATCCAGTTGGTCAGGCAGGATTCGCTGATTCCGAAGTCCGCGGCGATCTGCCGCAGGTGCTGGCCTGGTTCGCGGTTGCGGGCCACGCGCAGGACGTCGTCGCGGAACTCTTTGGGGTAGGGCTTGGGCACGGGGGGGCCATCCTTCCAGCAGTGCCTCACGGCACCACAGTTCAGATGTCACCTCTTCCTACATCAGTCCCGTTCGGTTGTTGATGGGGTGGGGGGCCGGGTCGTGTGTGGCGGTCCGGCCTTCTGCCGTGTTGGCGGTGGTGGTGTCGTGGTTTCGGTGCGTCCCTCGGCTGGTGTGATGGCATGTCCCGGTGTGGGGCCGGTGGTGGTGCCGGCGGGTGTGGGTGGGGTCGGTGTAGGGGGTGTGTGGTGTGGTGGGGGCGCGGTGGGGTGCTGTTTTCGGCGTGTTTGTGAAATGTGTTGTGGCGCAATGCTTGTTGTGAATCATGTTGTTGTGCAAGGTTTCACTGCTGTAATGCGCATCGCGAGTCTGCGATATCGGGTTATGTCCATGCTGTGTAACTGAATTGGTGATTGGGAGCGTTTCGTGTCGTCTGGTGCAGACTTCGGGTGTGGGGTATGATGGGAGCATGATGTCGGGAGGGGGAGTCAGCAGCGCGGCGGTGGTGTGCGCAGCGCGTCCCGGTCTGTCGAGGCTTTCCGGTGTGGGATGTGAGATGACGATGAAAAACGTTGGTAAGCAGGAAATTTCGCTGTCGAGCGGAGCGCAGCGACGCGGGCGACGGCAACGTGACTGGACTCCCGCCGAGCCGCGCAGCGGCTCCCGAGCGGGGAGCGCAGCGACCCGCCCGTTCCCCGGCGCGGAGCGCCGGGGGGAGCGCCGCGGTGCACGGTGCGGCCGCCGGTTTTCAGGCGCGACATGCC